>NZ_VDEZ01000004.1 GCF_017922435.1 Thalassospira sp. ER-Se-21-Dark
CGGTGGCCATAGCGGCCGGGAACCACCTGATCCCTTCCCGAACTCAGAAGTGAAACCAGCCTGCGCCGATGGTACTTTGTCTTAAGGCACGGGAGAGTAGGTCACCGCCGGGCCTTCCAAATACAGCAACATATTCCCTATAAACACACACCAAACATCAAACGCCGCATCACTCCAGACGCGGCGTTATCTGTTTAAACGCCAAGCGCCAAAACAGAATGCACCCACTGACGCGGGGTGGAGCAGTCCGGTAGCTCGTCAGGCTCATAACCTGAAGGTCAGAGGTTCAAATCCTCTCCCCGCAACCAAAACAACAAACCCCGCCATCCGGCGGGGTTTTGTCGTTTTAGTCTTGGGAAAAGGATTTGAACCTCTGATCTTCCTGCGTTCTGAGCCTGTGCTCATAACTTGAAGGCTGAAGACGTCAAGAAAACGTGCCAGTGGCACGTTTTTAGTCTGAAGGTCGAGCACGGCGAAGCCGCGCGCAGACTGCAGAGGTTCAGCCACATGCGCCAAACCTAATCCCCCGCAACCACCTCATCGACAACACCGGATGCTATAAGCTCTTCCACCTCCGGGAACCAAATCCCGGTATGCGGGGTGAGGAAGACTTGCTTGAGGAAGCTTTCGGCAATGCCCTGGCTGCGATAGAAGGTGATTTCCTTTTCCTGCTGGCCCTTGATGTCATAAAGCGGGACGGGGTAGTTCAGCTCAACCCGGTATTGATGGAAACCAAGCCGCCCGTTCGGGCCAAGGTAACGTTTGGCGCCGCCAATAAAGGCGGTTGTGCAGGCAGAACTGCAGGCGTCAAACACATAGGTGTCCAAGCCTCGATCCCGGATCAGGAAGCCCACACCGCGCCCTTCATAGACATGCCCGCCATCACTGTGCAGCACGATGCCGGTCACACCCGGATTTTCATCGAGCAAAGCGGCCAACCGCTGCGCCATACCCAGTGCAAAAGTGCCGGTGATGTGAATGCGGGTGTTATCGGGGCTAAGCGTCAGCGCATACTGGCTGGCGCGGGCATCTTCCAGCTCGGTCAGGTTGACCGGAATAAACTTCTCCGGGGCAAGGGCACGGAAAGACGCCGCGATACTGAGTGCGGTAAAGACCAGAGAAAGCCCGACCACCCCATAGGTCACAACGGTCCAGATATTGGCAAGAATGCTCGATTGATGTTGGGTGGCGCGCAGCACACCGACCACCTGCCAGACAAAAACAACGCCATGAAAAAGAAGAATAAACGCAACCGTCGCGATCAGCGCCGGGATGCGATCAGCGATATAGGGCGGGAGTGTATAGCGATCAGCAAACAGGATCAGGGCACGGATCAGGATCAGGTTGACGCAGAGCGCGAATAACAGCGCATGCTTTCCGTGCCAGTGAGCGCGTAGATATCCCAAATGCTTCTACCATTAAACGTGATAGGGACCTATTCCACGATACAAGCTTATCATTCTTACCGCCAATTCAAATAATCTGCGGGCGGCTGTTGGGCAGTATTGATTTTGGCCGCGCTTGAATACGTGATTCGTCGATCTAGCTACGATTAAACACCGGTAAGTTCGATGGCATCTATTAGTATTTTCTTGAGATTGTACAACTGGTGAAGGTACGCTCTGTGAGAAATGGCTGTTTGGGTTGTATCAGATGGGGCCGCGGACTTTGCTTCGGTGCCGGGGTCATAGGGATGTTGTGGCTGATAGTAAAAGTTAAAAAATTTGAGAGGAAAAATGGCGGGGAATTGGGAATTTAACGAAGCTGATCCTTCAAGTGTGCGTGTAGGTGTAACGCAAAGAGATCAGTTCAATAACGATGATGTTGGTTTAACTGAAGCTCTAGTGCGAGAGGTTATCCAGAACTCGTCCGACGCGGGAGTTGGGGAGACTCCTGTAAAAGTTTGTTTCCAGCTCAAGAATCTAGACAGTGTCGAGAAAAACGAACTTTTGAGCAAATTTGAGAGTCTTGAGCCACACCTTTTGGCATGTGGACTGAAATTACCACGTGGGTCAATGGATGACGTCCGCGTATTAGTTATTGAGGACTACAATACTAGAGGACTGACCGGAAGTTTTGAGAGCTTAGATAAAGACAACTTCGACAGTTTTTGGCGGGCGGTGGGAGAATCCGAAAAAAAAGGTGGCAAAGGTGGCCGCTGGGGGTTGGGGAAACTGGTCTATTCCTCTTCTTCTAGAGTTCGCTCCTTTTTTGGACTAACGGTACGCGAGGGTGAAGAAGAACTCTCAATAATGGGCCAATCAGTTCTCGCTAATCATAATTTGGGCGAGACTTATCATCCTGCTCATGGGTTCTGGTTCTCTAGCCGGTCGGATAACTCACTTAAACTGCAGTTGCCCGTTCAAGATCCAGTTGAAAGTGAGAAGTTTAGAACGCTTTTCGGTGTTGAGCGTAAAAAACAACCGGGGCTGAGCATTGTTATCCCATACCTAATTGACGGAATTACTGAGGATGCCTTGATACGGGCAGTGCTGTCCAACTACTACTTTCCTATTCTGGCTGGCCGACTGGAGGTTGAGGTTGGAGCGAAAATTATAGATGCAGCGACATTCCTAGACTTAGTTTCCGAAGTTCAGGCAGATAGCAAAAAGGTCCCATTCCAATTCATCAAAGATGTCAGCGACAAGTTGGCTGCAGAGGCGGAGTTTTCTTCGTCGGTAAGTTTGAGGCAAAGCAGACTTAGCGAAGAACAGTTCTCAAATGACCAAATATCGGAAATGAAATCGAAATTTTCGGCCGGAAAACTCGTCCATGCATGCGTTCCGGTTTCAGTAAGCAAAATAAATGGTGATGTGCAAATAGGACATCTGGACTTGTTTTTAATGGGGGTGACAGACGAGGAGAGTCCATACTCTTTGTGCGCGAGAGGGCCAATTACACTGCCAGGAGAGAAGTCATTCGTTGGAGCTATTGCCAGAGGGGCTATGGTCGCGCACGACGACGTCTTGGCAGAGTTTTTAGGTGATGCAGAAAATCCTGCCCACACAGCTTGGAATTCAAATGCCGAGAAGCTCAACGCACGGTGGAGTAAACCTCGAACGACTCTGACAGCTGTTCGACATTCCTTGCGCGACTTGTACTCGTTGATCGCAGAGCAAGAGGAGATGGAAGATAGTGATGCACTAATAGATTTTTTCTCGTTGGTGGATAAAGGCAATGCGAAAAAGGATAAAAAAAAGAAAGTAAAAAAACCTAAGATAGATGTTCCAGCGCGTGAAGTAGCAATTCGGATTGTTGCGGCAAAAGGAGGTTTTACCATTGTGTCAGGACCTGGTGCACTTACATGGGATTATCCCAGAAATATTCGTGTAAGGCTTGCATACGATATAATTGGAGCTGATCCCTTTAGGCAGCATAGTCCATATGATTTTGATCTGAATAACAAACAGCAAATTGAGTTGGAATATGAAACAGGCAGCATCGATATAATAAAACCGAACGTGTTTGTTTATGAAGTTGACGATCCTGAATTCCGGCTTGAAGCAAAAGGGTTTGATACCCGTAGAGACTTGGTTGTGGATGCGAGGGCCGTCTGATGAGCAGTGCAAAAAGACGTATTAACTCGACCGGTCGAAAGCGTATCGGACAAGAAAGTATAAGCATCGAGTTCTTGGATGTGCAACCTGGCGATCCCGTTGCGGTAAAAATATCAATTTCACTTAAAAGCGGTGAGTTTCCAAGCGATGCCAACGTGGTATTCGAGGCCTATCATAGATCAACCACAATGCGTTTCGACTGTGGGACAGTTGGCCATCTCGTGATCCCCGACAAGATTCATCTTACAGATCTCGACCATAGTATGAGTATTCAGTTCAGATTGAAAGTCGTAGACCCCGATGTTGAACCTGGGAGGATATTGGGAGCTGCATCGCGTTTGAAGGCTAAAGATGAGGGAGATGTCGACGGGAGAAGAAGTTTCTTCCCGATTTTTTACCGAGATCTACGTCATGATGTTTGGAAGGTGGAAATTGAACAGGGAAGTCGTCCGGCACTGATTGTCAACAAGAGAATATCAGGTTTCACACATAAACTTTCGGCTAGCCCTATGATGCAGGCGATTTTGTTGCCAGCGGCATTACGGTTCGTGCTTTTGGAGCTTGTTGAGACTTCGGATGATGGAGAAGAAGATGGTGAGCAAAGCTGGAAGGATGATTGGTTGGAATACTGTCGTTCTGAGTTGAATGTTGATGATGATCCGCGGGAGCTAGTCGGAGAGGATGAGAAAAATGATTGGATAGATGATGTTCTAATGAAGTTTTGTGAGAGTTACGCTTTCGTTCAGAACGTAAGAAAATCGGAGGAGGGTTGATGCAGAAAGTTCTAAGGAAGCTGAACGACAAGGGTACGTATGAATTCCGTCAGTACATATTGTCGGGTGCTGTAGGAGAGCCTCCGTATTATTTACTTGAAGATAAAGAAACTTCATCGCCCTTGAAGCAGAAAGTTGCACTAGGATCAGGGGTGTTTGAAGATAGATATCAGTTTGGAGTGTATCTAAACTCTTTACTTTCCGAGTTTAACCCTGCGGAAATAAGCGGTGACTCAGGTTTGTGGAATGCGTTGGCGCTGTTCTGGTTTGAGCGCATATGTCCAAAAATGCAAAATGGAGACAGAGATACTAAAAAAGAGTATAAATACATTCTGAGTGAAGATTTTAGGCATTATTACCGCCATCTGATCCGGTCTCCTTGGCAATTAGTCAAGGATCACGGAGCATCTTCTCAGTTTTTGTTGATTTCACCTAAAAAAAGAAAGTTCCCGCTAAGTACGCAAGGTGAAATATTTGAGCAGCTACTTGCTAGGCAGCAAATATTTGGGAGTAGTTCTATAATTAGGGCGGCAAACAAACTATATTTTGATCAGGTTTCTTTTCGCCCCAAGACTGGTGTCGCGGGAAGGGGCAGGGGGTGCGCGCAGCGCTTTGGTTTGGTGTTACGTCAACTCGCTCTCACATATGATGCAGAACAAATGTCAGAAGAGGCTTTGATTGGTATTTTACCCGGAGAGTTTGAGAGGTGGAAAACTTGAAAGTATTTAGATATTAGTGTTTCGAGACAAAATATGAGTAGAGTTTCATAGCTATCAGTCTTGCCAAGTAGGGTGGTACCGCATTCCCAACCTGAACATATTGCTCTGTCCGGTTGCCCTTAAAGAAATAGTTGTCTGGAAATGTCTGTAGGCGTGCCGCTTCTCGCACTGTAAGGCTACGGCATTGCAATGCATCAGGGTGAATAAAGTAATGGCCGTCCTTTGAAATATGGCTTGTTACTGTAGTTGCTGGTCTGTCAGCAATCTGTACGCGGAATCTGTCCGCAAACTTGCCTGTATCCCAGTTCTTATGGTTTGGGGCAAGCTCCTGCGGGAACTCGATTGCTTTGGGGGACCTGCCGACAAGATTCCCAAATATTGCTGCATACATGTAGCGACCAAGGTCCGATGCCATATGACCACGTGTTTCATGATTAGGTAGTCTTTTCAGTTTGGGGTCTTCAAGCCAGAGCCGAAGGTCTTGAATGCACTCTTCATGTAACTTGGTGCCAGATGTGTTTGTTCTGTCCAAGTCAGGGAACTCGGCGTACTGCCTTTTCAGTTCAGCTAAAGCCTGCCGGAATTGATGCTGATCGAGTGTCTCAGGTAGGTTTGCGCAGCTATCAAGCAAAACAATCGCTTTAGCGACGGAAGTGTACCAGCTTTCGGGAGTGTCTTTCCGGCTTAGGCCGCTGCGCAGTTTGGGTAAGCTTCCCAGAACATGACATACAGTTGCCTGCACATCGACTTTGGTCAAAGCTGTTTCCGCTAACGAGTTTGATGACAACAGAATGTCCTTGCGGACCCCAACAATAATCACCCTATGGCGTGCTTGGGGAACACCGTAATCTTCCGCTCTGACAATGAATTCTGAGGGAGAGGGCATTACCCAATCGGTTTGTTGGTTGTTGGAATCTGAAAGTGAAAGAAGTCTGTAACTGTCATCCCCGCCTGCCGACTGCAAATCTAGCATGACCTGTTGAAAAATCCGGTCGCCCTTAACTGCAGAAGAGAGCATACCCTTTACGTTCTCCATCACGAATAGTGCAGGCTGGAGGTTTGAAAGGACATTCACGTACTCCTGATACAAGAAGTGGCGTTCGTCTTCATGGGGATGGTAGTCGGCTTTTCCCGCATTTCTGGAGCGTCCTACAAGCGAGTAGGCTTGGCAGGGTGGGCCGCCTATAAGAACTGTATTACCCCCGTACTGTGCTTTTATTTCTTCCAGGCGTTTGTTGACAACCGCAGCAGTTTCCGGATGCCCCAATTCCATGAGAATGGCTTCGTGCTGGGCTTCCGCCCAATGATCGGGATAGAGTTTTTCCCAGTCAGGCTCTTCGGTATCGCCATTTAGAAAATCATAGTACTCGTCGGGAAAACCGTTTTCGAACTTGCGAAGAAAACTTCGCAAAGTCAGTGTGGCATGTGCAGATGGCTCTTTCTCGACCGAGAGCTCTATCTTGAAAGGCTTGTTGCCATCTGGTGTGCTGAAGGTGGAAAAACCTTCTCCTAGTCCTCCTGGGCCGGAGAACAGGTCCACTACGCCGATTTTCTGATTCATTTGCACTGTATTTGCGATGTTGTGATTATGTTTTATCGTTATTCGGGATTGGTAGCACACTCGAGATGGATATCGTAGACTCAAAGACGCGTTCGAGAATGATGTCGAACATTAAGGGCAAAAACACCAAGCCTGAAATGGTTTTACGGCGTGCTCTGCATCAAATCGGCTTTCGGTATGTTCTCCATGACAAACGGTTGCCTGGCAAGCCGGACATGGTTTTTCCAAAGTACAGATCAGTTGTTTTCGTCCATGGCTGTTTTTGGCATCAGCATCAGGGGTGTAAGAATGCGACTATGCCGTCTACGCGTCCAGATTTCTGGAAAAACAAGCTCCGAGGCAATGTCGTTCGTGACCGAGAGCGGATTGAGGAACTCAAGTATTTAGGTTGGCGGGTGTTGGTTGTTTGGGAATGCGAGCTTTCAAGAAACCAATTTGCCTACACAGTTGAAAACTGTCGTGACTGGCTTCTGGCCGGTCGAGATTAAAAAAGAAAAACACCCCCGGCCGCACGACTGGGGGTGTTCTTATTCCGAAGCCCTAAAGCTCCAAATCACATCAGGCTATCCGCCCTCACGCCAGATCAAAGCGATCCGCGTTCATGACCTTCACCCAAGCCGCGACGAAGTCCTTGACGAACTTCTCGTGGTTGTCGTCCTGGGCGTAGACTTCGGCATAGGCGCGCAGGATCGAGTTGGAGCCAAACACCAGATCCACACGGGTGGCGGTGAATTTGGTGTCGCCGGACTTGCGATCAACGATGTTATAGAGGTTGTCGCCCGCAGGTTTCCAGCTGTAGCCCATGTCGGTCAGATTGACGAAGAAGTCGTTCGTCAGAACACCAACACGATCCGTGAAGACACCGTGTTTGGTGCCGCCATGGTTGGTGCCAAGGGCCCGCATACCACCGATCAGGCAGGTCATTTCATGCGCGGTCAGGCCCATGAGCTGTGCACGGTCGAGCAGCATTTCCTCTGGCGAGACGACATAGTCCTTTTTCGACCAGTTGCGGAAACCGTCGGCAAGCGGCTCAAGCACATCGAAGCTGTCGGCATCGGTCATTTCATCGGTCGCGTCACCACGGCCCGGTGCGAACGGGACGGTGATGTTCACACCGGCATCACGGGCGGCCTTTTCAACCGCAGCCGTACCGGCCAGAATGATGAGATCAGCCATCGAGACTTTCTTGGCAAGGCCTGCCTGGAAGTCTTCAAGCGCCTTCAGGACCTTGGCAAGGCGTGCGGGTTCGTTGCCTTCCCAGTCCTTCTGCGGAGCAAGACGGATGCGCGCGCCATTGGCACCACCCCGGCGGTCGGAACCGCGGAAGGTGCGCGCACTATCCCAGGCGGTGTTGATCAGATCGGTCGCGGAAACGCCAAGGCCGAGCAGCTTGGATTTGAGATCGGCGATTTCGGAATCCGAGAGGGTGTAATCAACCGACGGGATCGGGTCCTGCCAGATCAGGTCTTCTTTCGGGACATCCGGGCCGAGATAGCAGGCCTTCGGGCCCATATCACGGTGGGTCAGTTTGAACCATGCGCGGGCAAAGCAATCGGAGAAATATTCAAAGTCGTTATTGAATTTCTCGATGATGGCGCGATAGGTCGGGTCCATCTTCATGGCCATGTCGGCATCGGTCATGATCGGCATGCGACGGATTGACGGATCTTCGACGTCAACCGGCATGTCTTCTTCTTTAATGCCGATCGGTTCCCACTGGTTGGCACCGGCCGGGCTTTTCTTGAGCTCCCACTCATAGCCCAGCAAAAGTTTGCAATAGCCGTTATCCCACTTGGTCGGGTGGGTAGTCCAGGCACCTTCGATGCCGGACGTTACAGTATCGCGGCCAATGCCACGCTTGGTGTGGTTCATCCAGCCAAAGCCCTGTTCATGGACATCGGCGGCTTCGGGTTCGGCTTCAAGCAGGGATGCATCGCCGTTGCCGTGCGTTTTACCAACCGTGTGACCCCCAACCGTAAGGGCAGCGGTTTCTTCGTCGTCCATTGCCATGCGGGCAAAGGTTTCACGCACCTGAGCGGCGGTCTTGAGCGGGTCGGGCTGACCATTCACCCCTTCCGGGTTCACATAGATCAGGCCCATCTGAACAGCCGCCAGCGGGTTTTCCATGGTGTCGGGCTTGGAGACATCGTCATAACGATTGTCAGATGGGGCCAGCCATTCGCGTTCGGCACCCCAATAGGTGTCCTTTTCCGGGTGCCAGATATCTTCGCGGCCACCGGCAAAGCCAAAGACCTTAAGACCCATCGACTCATAAGCCATGGTGCCGGCCAGAATGATCAGATCAGCCCAGGAAAGCTTGTTGCCGTATTTCTTTTTGATCGGCCAGAGAAGACGGCGGGCCTTGTCAAGGTTGGTGTTATCAGGCCAGGAGTTCAGCGGCGCAAAACGCAGGTTGCCCTTGCCGCCGCCACCACGGCCATCGGCCAGACGGTACGACCCGGCAGAGTGCCATGCCATACGGATCATCAGCCCGCCATAATGGCCCCAATCGGCCGGCCACCAGTCCTGGCTGTCGGTCATGAGATTTTTGATGTCGGTCTTGACCGCTTCAAGGTCGAGCTTTTTGAATTCTTCAGCATAGTTGAAGTCTTCCCCATAGGGGTTCACCTTGGTGTCATGCTGATGAAGGATGTCGAGGTTAAGCGTTTTCGGCCACCAGTCGCTTACCGATTTGCCGGTCTCGGTCATGCCGCCATGCATTACCGGACATTTCCCTGCGGTATGTTTTCCGTCCATTTTTTCTCTCTCCGTCGTGGCTGAGATGTTTTAAACAGCTCCTGGACCTGTATCGCGTTGGTCGCGTCTTTTGGTGGTGTCTCCCTGAATTGATTTAACCAAAACCAACGAGATGAAACCAGAGTTTATGCGTTAAGGTTTCATGTTGTAGGTAATGATCAACTCAAAGATCGCAATGCGACACAGATCATTCAATCCGATGCAACGGGTTCCCCATCGCTGTTTGAAGGCTACCAACTGCAAGTGTGATAGGGGAAATAGTTATTTCGTTTTGTTTTGATAGTTTTTGTCAATGATAAAGGTTCGTATGTGGAAAGCGGATGGTTTGTCGTGCCGATAAGCCGGACCGTGACATTTGCAATCAGTCGGGTAGACTGTGTTCGCGTTCACAGCATTAAGGCGGGGTTTTCCTGATCCCGTCTATTGCACGCTTCCATACTGTCCTGTTGCAGCCCCACAAAAAGCGGAAATCCCGACATGTCTCATTCTTCAAAAGGCGCCATTTACATGGCTGCAGCAGCCAATCTGTTGATTGCTGTCGCCAAGTTTGGCGGGGCGGCGATTACCGGCTCAGCCGCGATGATGTCGGAAGGTATTCATTCACTGGTCGATACCGGCAATCAGGGGCTTTTGCTTTTGGGGTTAAAGCTTTCAACCCGCGAGCCCGATGAACACCACCCGCTGGGATATGGCAAGGAAACCTATTTCTGGTCGTTTCTGGTGGCGGTGATGATTTTCGGGCTGGGTGCTGGCGTTTCCATCTGGGAAGGGGTGGACAAGGTCATTCATCCGCATGCGCTTGATGTGCATGTGGTGGCAACGCTTGGCGGGTTTGCGGTTCGGACCTATCACGTTGTGTTTTCGATCCTGGCGATTGCGATTGTGCTTGAGGGCATGGCGTTTCGCACGGCGTATCTGGCCTTTCGGGCACAGAACCCCGGCATCCCGTTGATCAAGGCGGTACGCGGCAGCAAGGATCCGACGGTGTTTGTCATCCTGTTTGAGGATTCAGCAGCGCTTTTGGGGCTTGTTGTCGCCTGTGTCGGGATTGCTGCGGCGTATTTGCTTGAAATGCCGGTACTTGATGGGCTGGCATCGGTGATGATCGGGCTTATTCTGGCGGTGACGGCGTTTTTGTTGGCGGTTGAATGCAAGGGGCTTTTGATCGGTGAGAGTGCCAATAGCCAAAGCCGTAAAATGATTGCCGAGATGGTCGCGGCCATTCCCGGCATCCTTAAGGTCAACGAGATCGTGACCCTGCATCACGGGCCGCAAAGCCTGATGGTCTGTGTCAGTGTCGATTTTCAGGACAAGGTAACCTCAAAGCAGGTTGAAGCCGCCGTCAGTCGCCTTGAAAGCGATATCCGTGCGGCGATCCCGGAAGTCTCCAAGGTGTTTATTGAAGCGCAAAACTGGCGTTCGCATCAGGAACTGCTTGATCAGGCCGGAGATGCTGATGGCAACCCCGTTGCAGAGCGTCCGGCGTGATCCCGACTTGGTACTGTTCCGCATCAGGGTGCATTGACCACAGGGCTTTGCAATAGTATGAGGAATAAAATCAACAACGAAATTCGAGGGCAGGGTGACCGCGTTAAATCAGGATTACGGAACGTCTCTGTCATGGATTGCGGTTGATTGGGGGACCTCCAATCTGCGGGTCTGGGCGATGGATGATAAGGCTAACATCCTTGGCAGCGCGGAAAGCCCGCTTGGCATGAATGCGATTGCCGGTGACCCGAAGCTCTCATTTGAAGCTGTTTTGCTCGGGCTGATTGACGGCTGGCTGCCCGAGGGGGTGATGGGCCTGCCTGTGATGATCTGTGGCATGGCCGGGGCAAAGCAAGGCTGGCTTGAAGCGCCTTATTGCGATGTCCCAGCACGGCCTTCGGATCTGGCACAGGGGGCGGTGAAGCCAAATGTGAATGATCCTCGCATTTCCGTCTTTATCCTGCCCGGCCTTTGTCAGCGCGGTGACTCTGACGTCATGCGCGGCGAGGAAACCCAGCTTGTTGGTTTTATGGCAGGACATCCCGACTTTTCCGGTTGGGTCTGTTTGCCCGGCACCCATTCGAAATGGGCGCGGATTGCGGGGGGCGAGATTACAGCCTTTCGCACCTATATGAGCGGCGAGGTGTTTGCGCTGCTGTCAAACAACTCGATCCTGAAACATTCTGTGGATGACACGTGGGACGATGCGGCCTTTGCCGATGCAGTCCGCGCCGCGCGAACGCAGCCGACCGCTTTTCTGCACAGCCTGTTTGGCGTGCGCGCCGGGGCGCTTGTTGCCCCCGCCGGAACATCGGTGCCGCCGGGGGCTTCGGTGCTGTCGGGCACTGTTATCGGTACCGAAATTGCCGATGTCCTGGGGCTTTTGGAGCCAGGCGAAAACATTGCCCTGATCGGGGCGGGCAAGCTGGCCTCGCTATATCAGGCGGCCTTGGCCGTTCATCATCACAAGGCTGCCCTCCAAGACGGGGCGGCGATTACACTTGCGGGCCTGAGTCAGGCCTATGGCACGCTTATTTCAGCATCGAAGGAAAACTGACCCATGGCACCCTATGTTGCAGAACAGATTACCGATGCAACGACCGGCAAGACACACCGTCGCCTGATCGCAATTCTGCGTGGCGTGCAGCCCCACGAAGCCGCCGATATGGCGCGCGCACTGGTCGATGCCGGAATCACGATGATCGAGGTGCCGCTCAACTCCCCCGAACCACTTAAAAGCATTGCCGCAATGAAGGATGCTGTTGGTGACGCGGCCCTGATCGGGGCGGGTACGGTCCTGACGACTGATAACGTTGCCGATGTCAAAGCTGCAAGCGGGGAGTTCGTCGTTTCGCCGAACTGCGATATCGACGTGATCGCCAAGACCAAGGAAGTTGGTATGGGTTCCTGGCCGGGTGTTCTGACGCCGACGGAATGCTTTGCCGCGATCAAGGCCGGGGCCGACGGGCTTAAGATCTTCCCGGCCAGCATCATTGGGGCAGAGGGCATCAAGGCCATGCGCGCGGTTCTGCCCGCCGATATGCCGGTCTATGCCGTCGGCGGTGTCGGCCCGGATGATTTTGCCACCTATGCCAAGGCGGGTTGTGATGGCTTTGGGCTTGGATCGGGCATCTATAAACCCGGCATGACAGCCAGTGACGTTTCAAAGGCGGCCATCGCTTATGTTAGCGCGCATGATGCGGTGTTTGGCTAAAAAGCCTTTGTCACTTTGCGTTGGTAGCCGGTTCTGGAACATTCGGTTTTAAAATCATACCAAATCATGGAAGCGCGTTTGACCCGCGCGATATCGACGGCTAAATTCCAGCCATTGTCTGAATTCCTGAATATGGGAGGATCCATTGGATCTTGGAATCAAGGGCCGCAAGGCCATCGTTTGTGCGTCATCCAAGGGGCTTGGCCGTGGCTGCGCAATCAAGCTGGCAGAAGCCGGTGTTGATCTCGTGCTCAATGCGCGTTCCGAAGGGCCGCTGAACGAAACGGCTGAATATATCCGCGATACCTATGGCGTGAATGTCACCACGGTTGCGTGTGATATCACCACCGAAGAAGGCCGTAACAAGGTTCTGGCTGCGGTTGATGCGCCTGACATTCTTGTCAACAACGCTGGTGGTCCGCCCCCGGGTGTGTGGTCCGACTGGGGCCAGAAGGAATGGGAAGCCGCGGTTCAGTCCAACATGCTGACTCCGATCCTGCTGGCAACTGCTGTTCTGCCGGGCATGATTTCGCGTCAGTGGGGCCGGATTGTGAATATCACGTCGGGTTCGGTTAAATCGCCGATCCCGCATCTGGGGCTGTCGAATGGTGCCCGTGCCGGTCTGACCGGCTTTGTCGCGGGCACGTCGCGTCAGGTCGCCAAGGATGGCGTGATCATGAACAACCTTCTGCCGGGACAGCATGATACTGACCGTATCAATGCGCTGATGACCAACAAGTCCAAGGCAGAAGGCATCACCCTTGAGGAAGCACGCACCAAAACACAGGCGGGCCTTCCCACGGGCCGGTTTGGTGATCCGCTTGATTTCGGGGCGACCTGCGCCTTCATGTGCAGCGAGCACGCGAAGTTCATGGTCGGGCAGAATGTCCTGCTCGACGGTGGTGCCTTCAACTCCACCCTCTAATTCGTCCCATGCTGGTCTGCAAACGGCTGGCTTTTGCGCTTCCGGTGCTCACGTACTTTAAGTACGCTGCGCGCCGGTTCTCAAAGTCAGCCGTTTTCGCCACAGCATGAAACGAATTCAGGTACGTGATGCAACAACGGCGATAGCGCGAGTTCATAGATGGCGTCATTCACCTTTGTTTATGTGCTGCGCGAACGTGATTTCAGGCCGGGGCAGGGTAAGGCTACTTTGCCCCGGACCTATGTTGGCTGGTCGACCGACGTTGAGGCCAGGCTTGCAACGCACAATAGCGGCAAGGGGGCCAGGACCACCCGTGGTCGGCAGTGGGAACTGGTTTATGTCGAACGGTTCCGCACATTCGGGCAGGCGATGAGCCGCGAATGGCATCTCAAGCGGGATCGCAAGTTGCGTAAGATGCTGGCGGGCGGTTAGGCCGTTTTTGATGGTGCCCAAATCAGCACTTGCATCATCGCGCCAAGTAACAGATATGTCCTTGCAAATAACGCATCTAAACCGGGGTACCATCGATCATGGCATTCGTTCGCAAAAATCCACTGAAACTCAACAATCTGCAGCTGCGCACCCTTGTGCTGGCACAGGTGATTGCCAAGGATCCGAATTCGGGCAAGATTGACGAGGCCACCGGCGAAGCAACGCTTTTGCGCGTTCCCCATGCCCATGGTGATCATGTTCATGTAGGCAAGTTTACCGTGGCCGCCCGCGACGCCAGCGGGTTCGATAACCCGGCTGTCTGGGTTGCCCTTGCCCGCAAGGGGCTGGTCAAGGAAGGCTATCCGGCCAGCATCGTTCTGACCAAGGAAGGCATGGAATATGATACCGGCCTTGGCGATCATTTCCTGGAAGAAAGCGATCACTAGGATCGGTTGATAGCGATACCAACCTGAGACGAAAAAGCCCTGCATGTGCAGGGCTTT
The DNA here is from genome assembly GCF_017922435.1 of Thalassospira sp. ER-Se-21-Dark. Taxonomy (NCBI): domain Bacteria; kingdom Pseudomonadati; phylum Pseudomonadota; class Alphaproteobacteria; order Rhodospirillales; family Thalassospiraceae; genus Thalassospira; species Thalassospira sp. ER-Se-21-Dark. Next base: position 14,430 of record NZ_VDEZ01000004.1, read on the forward strand.
TGTTTTGGCAATGATGTGCGGTGTTTAGTCGACCCGGATGAATTTTCCGTCCTGGATGGCCACAAAATAGATGTTGCGGTTGCCATCGCCAAAGGCATCAAACACCAGTTCCTGATGCAGCCCCTGTTGCGGCGGCAGATTGGTCAGCGCATCGGCAAGCGATTGATCCGGGTGCTTGGTGCGGAGTGCGGCAAACAGGACGGTTGCCGCGTCATAGCCCAGAACCGCGGTATAGCCGGGCTGACGGCCGAACATTTCGTTGAACGCCGCGACAAATTTCTGGAAGCGCGGATTGGTGTCATAGCGGTCATAGGCCTGTGCCAGTTCCACGCCCTCGACCGCCTCGCCACCGACCTCGATCAGGGCCTGTGAACCCGCCCATTCTGAGACAGCCAGCGGAACGCTTGATGACAGCTTGCGGATTTCCTGCGCCATCATCGCACTGTCTGTGCTGTTGGTGATCAGAACGATCGCGTCGGGATCGTCGGCCAACAACTGGGTTGCGGCTTCGGCGTGGGTGATATTGTCAGTATTGATCCAGATTTTGGAGATGACCCGCCCGTCAAGGGCATCAAGTTCCAGAAGGAACTCGCGGTACCAGCTATCGGTAAAGGCCTGGTTCTGGCCGTCAAGGGCAAGGGCGACCCGTTCATAGCCCTGATCGATATAGCGACGGGCATAGGCGCGCGCATTTTCGCGCGTCGTGGTGTTCATGCGAAACAGGTTGTCACGAAAACCGGCAAAGTCGGCCGCAGAGACCGTCGGCGAAATGGTCACGACACCCAATTCATTGATCACCGGCAGCATCGCCATGCCGATCGAACTGATGATCGGGCCGACAATGGCATCAACGCCAAGGCGCTTGAGCTCGCGCACGTGAATTTGTGCCACTTCCGGGGTTTTCAGATCATCACGCGGAATGATTTCCACCATGCGGCCATTGATGCCGCCATCGGTATTGACCTGTTGGGCGGCCAGTTTCAACGCATCAAGCGCGTCCGTTCCGGCATCCGATCCGGGACCGGACAGGCCGGCAATGAAACCGATTTTGATCGGGCCTGATTGATCACAGGCAACCAGCAAGAAGCATCCGACAAAGACAGAGCACAGAAACCTGATGGACCGCATTTTATTCCTTGCAGTTTTTCTTGATCGGCCCGATAGGCTGGCCCTTTGTTATTGCCTTATCCTGTCATGATCGTCAGCGACAAGGCGACAAATTCGATATGGCAGTTCCCCGAATGTGTTTCAAGCGGTTGATATTGCGATATTTGCCGCACCAACCCAAATCCCAATCCTAGCCAAAGTCGCGTCTGGCCTGAAGCACCCGCCCCATTGTCGTCATCAGGCACAAGGCACCGAAAATGGCGGCGATCATGTTAAATGAGGCCGGGAAGATACAAATAAGACATAAGACCAGTATGGTCTCGCTGCCTTCGGTGATGCCGGTCAGATAGAAAAAGCTTTTCTTGCCCTGGGCATCGCCATCCGTGCGCCCCTGTTTGGCGGCAATGATCGCATAGGCCAGAAAACTCGACCCGGTGCCGACAAAACAGAAAATCAGAAACGCCGCCATAAGTGCATGTTCCGGCCGCCCGATGGCAAAGGCCAGGATGATGCCCGAATAAAACAGAAAGTCGGACACGATATCGTAGTAACCGCCCAGATCACTCTCCTGGCTTTTTGCATTGGGATGGCGCGACCGTGGGGCGGCATGGCGCGCAACCGCGCCATCAAGCCCGTCCATGAACCGAGATCCAAGGATAAAAGCAAGTGCTGCGTAATCAAGTTTCAGCACAAGACAGCCTGCGGCCAGCAGCCCAAGGAAAAAGCCAACGCCGGTGATGAAGTTGGGCGTAATGCCCGTGCCCGAAAGCGTACGTGCAATCGCATTCAATGGCACATCAATCAGCGGGCGCAGGCGGGCATCAAACATCTGGTGTTTCCGGTTATCTCGTTGAAACAGCGACTATAAGCGCAAGTTCGATGGAATGAAAATCACCAGTTTGTTTATTGCGGGCGAGATGGCTATTCACCGGCCGGGATCAGTTGGTAATAGGCGCTTTCTTCAAGCGCGGCGTCATCGACGGGGCTGAGTTTGTTTTGTCGAATGACCGCCTGGATTTCTTCGATATAGACACTGCCGCGTTCGGAATATCGGGTCAGTGTTTCGGCCAAGACAGACCCCGAAAGGGGTTCCTGATCGGCGATCATTCTGGCGCGCAAATCGCGAAATTCCGTGTAAGCTGACCCGGTATTGAGGTTCATCATATAGGCCCGAACCGAACCGAACGGTGTTTTGAAAGCCGCGATCTTGTAATCACCAAGGTGCTTTCGCTGTTCTTCGGGTGTGATGCCATCGCCGCCATAGGTCCATTGGCCAAACAATGCGTTGCCAAGGGCGGCAAAGCGCGATGTGCCCCAGCCGCTTTCGATGGCCATTTGCGCCATGGCAAGCGATGGGGGAACCGGTGCGATGCGTTTTTCAAGTTCCACGATGGTTGCCGGGTCTTCAGGGGCTGTTTCAACACGGTATTGTTCGGCCAGTTCGGCAATGATCGAAAGATCGTTGGTGCGGATCGCATCGCTAAGGACACTGCTTTGCAGGGCGATTTCCTCGTTCGCAAGCAGGGTCAACGGGCCGAGTGTCCGGAAAAATGTACGTTTCTTGGCCGTGACCGTCAGTTGATCGGCAAGTTCGTCACGCCATCTCGTCGGGATGGTTTGCAGGAAAAGCCGGGGAACGATGCGTTCCCCCGCGTTCCAGCGCTCTGCGGTATAGCCAAGATCCTCAAACAGCTTTTCAAGCTGTTCATAGCCATTCAGTTCAATGCGGATAACGTCGCTTTGGTCGGGCGTCGGCAGAAGGATATCCGCCCGTGCAGCAGGAAGGACACCCGCGGCCATCCCGAAGGTGGCAACCGCCAGAACGGAAAATGTGCGTATCAGGACACGTGTAAACATGGTGTGCCTCGCTGATCTGACCTGACATCGGTGCAGGATCAGAATGCTACCATGCTTTGGGATTTAACGGCGAAAATCTTCAAGACGTTTGCGCTGTTTTCCTGCCTCGTCAAAGTTATCGGGTGCCAGCCACGCCTCGAACGCGGCCTTGACGGCAGGCCATTCTTCAACGATGACGGAAAACCATGCAGTGTCGCGGTTGCGCCCCTTATAAACCATGTGGTTGCGAAACGTGCCTTCATAGGTGAAGCCATACCGTGTGGCGGCGGCACGCGACGGGGCGTTCTGATCGTCGCATTTCCATTCATAGCGGCGATAGCCCAGCTCATCAAAGGCACGCTTCATCATCAGATACATCGCCTCTGTCCCGCCGATGGTCTTTGAAAGGGCCGGGGCATAATTGATATTGCCGATTTCGATCACGCCATTGTTGGCATCCATCCGCATGAAGGCGGCAACGCCGACGGCCATGTCAGTGGCCTTGTCGATGATGGTATGGAGCATCGGGTCGTTACTGGCGTTCATGCCGTCCAGCCACGCCTTGTAGGCGGTAAAATCGGCAAACGGTCCAGTCGGAAGATATGCGAAGCGCGACCCATCGGGCACTTTGCTGTTGGCATCAAACAGTTGCGTGGCATCGCGGGCAACATCAAGCGGGCTTACGATGACGTGGCTGCCGATCATGTCTTTGCGCGGCGGCATTGCGCACCCGGTCCAGTTTTCAACCGGGTGGCCGACGGGTTTGCCAAAGATGTCTTTGTGGGGCGTGGTCATGGTGGTTCCTGTTGGTCTGATAAAGTGTGGTTTCTGATCAGCAGGATGGTTTGAATTGGTCCTCTGTTCCAGTGCCAGTTTTACAAATGTGATGGTGCCAATCGTGGTAGCCAATCAATCAATGGAAATCATGGCTGTCGATCTTAAGGCGCTTGTGACTGGTGGTGGGTGTTTCCGGTTTTGAGCCCAGTTGATCCAGATCACCGGCAACTCGAGATGCTGTGGGTGAGGCGGTTTCCCCGGTTGGCAGGGCGGTACGCGGGCTGGCCCAACGCAGGTTGCGCGGATGGTTGTTGGCATCGCGCGCGATTTTTGTGTTCTCGCTCATCGATTGCAGCATATGGGTCAGATCGACCAGCTTGTCGGCAATGATGTGCGTCACCCCGTCTTCGCGTTGCAATTTGCCGGTCACGCCCAGAACGGTGGCGGTCATCACCTCGCGGCGGTGTTGTTCCATCACCTTGCTCCAGACCACAAGGTTGGTGATGCCGGTTTCATCCTCTAACGTGATGAAAACAACCCCCGATGCCGTGCCGGGACGCTGGCGGACAATCGCCAAGCCGGCATGGGTCAAGCGATCCCCATTTCGCACATTGGGCAGATCACTGGCGGTGCAGACCCCGGCGGCACCCAATGCATCACGCAGCATCGCCATCGGATGGCCCTTAAGCGACAGGCGCAGGCTGGCGTAATCTTCGATGATCTCTTCGCCCGGGCCCATGATCGGCAGATCCACCGGCGCCTCTGCACCGAATTCTGCTGAGACCCCCATATTGTGGTTAAAGTTCTGGGCTGCTTCAAACAGGGGCAGGCTTGCTGGTGCTTTGCGCCCCTTGCCAAACCGGCGCACGGCCCAAAGGGCTTCGCGCCGTGACAGGCCCAGCGATCCGAACGCATCGGCCTCGGCCAGTTTTTCAAGGGCTGCGGGGCTAAGCCCGGTCTGGCGCGCCATCAGATAGACATCCTGAAACCCGCCCGCTGGCCGATTGGAAATCAGGGCAAGGGCATCAAGCTCGCCAAATCCCTTGATCTGGCGAAAACCAAGCCGCACGGAATGATACCCCGCCGTTCGGCCCAGTTCGCGTTCCAACTGATTGTCCCAGAAGCTGTGATTGATATCGATTTCAAGCACACGCACCCCGTGATTGCGCGCATCATTAACCAACTGTGCCGGGGCATAAAACCCCATCGGCTGGGAATTCAACAGCGCACATAAAAACACATCCGGGTGATGGCATTTCAGCCAGGAAGACGCATAGGCCAGAATGGCAAAGCTTGCTGCATGGCTTTCGGGGAAGCCATAATCAGCAAAGCCTTCGATCTGTTTGAAGCAGCGTTCGGCAAATTCCATGTCATAGCCGTTTTTAAGCATGCCATTGATGAATTTGGTGCGATGTTCGCCAATGGTGCCAGTGCGCTTGAACGTTGCCATGGCGCGACGCAGGTTGTCGGCCTCTCCGCCGGAATAGCCGGCGGCGACAATGGCGATCTGCATCGCCTGTTCCTGAAACAGCGGCACACCGCAGGTGCGTTTCAATACCGCTTCGAGTTCCGGGGACGGGTAGTCGACCTTTTCACGGCCCATGCGCCGCTGCAAAAACGGATGGACCATGCCGCCCTGGATCGGGCCGGGGCGGACGATGGCGACCTGAATGGTCAGATCATAGATGCTTTGCGGTTTAAGGCGGGGCAGCATGCTCATTTGTGCGCGCGATTCCACCTGAAACGTGCCGATACTGTCGGCCTTTTCCAGCATGCGATAGGTCGCCCGATCTTCCTTGGGAAGGGTGGCCAGATCATAATCGATGTTCTTGTGAGTACGTAGCTCATCCAAGGCCTTTCGGATGCAGGTCAGCATGCCAAGGGCCAGGATATCGACCTTCAGGATACCCAGCGCATCAATGTCATCCTTGTCCCATTCAATGGTGGTGCGGTCCGCCATCGCGGCATTGGCAATCGGCGAGAGTTCACAAAGCGGCCCGCGCGTGATGACAAAGCCGCCAACATGTTGCGACAGATGGCGTGGAAAGCCCGTCAGTTCGCCCGCGATATCGAGAACGGCCTTGAGGCGCGGTTCATCGGGATGAATGCCCGATTGGCGCATCATATTGTCATGCGCGCCCTTGCTGCTGGATCCCCAGATGGTTTTGGTCAGTTTGACGATGGTGTCTTCCGACAGACCAAACACCTTGCCAACATCGCGAATGGCGCTGCGCGATCGATATGAAATCACGGTGGCGGTCAACCCGGCCCGTTCACGGCCATAGCGTTCATAGATGAACTGAATAACCTCTTCGCGGCGTTCATGTTCAAAATCGACATCAATATCAGGCGGTTCATTGCGCGCATTGCTGATGAAGCGTGAAAACAGCAATTCCACCTTGTTGGGATCGACCGAGGTGACATGCAAACAAAAACACACCGATGAATTGGCCGCAGATCCGCGCCCCTGACACAAAATGCCACGGGACCGGGCAAAGGCGACAATGTCATGCACGGTCAGGAAATAGGGGGCATAGCCCAACTCGTCGATCAGTTTAAGCTCGGTCTCGATCAGGTTTTTGACCTTGTCCGGTACCCCTTCGGGATAGCGTTTATGCGCGCCTTCCCATGTCAGGCGGATCAGACGTTCCTGGGTTCCTTCGCCCCATCCGTCATTCTCATCGGGGTATTCATAGCGCAACTCACCCAGGCTGAAGGTGCATTGATCGGCAATCTCGACGGTGCGGGCCAACCAGCGCGGGTGCCCCGGAAACAGACGGGCCATTTCACGCGGGGATTTGATATGGCGTTCGCCATTGGGAAACAAACGGTACCCGGCATCCTCAATCGTGCAGTGATGACGAATGCAGGTCAGGACATCCTGCAATGGTTTGCGTGACCTAAGATGCATATGCACGTCATTGGTCACCACGGCCGGAATGCCAAGATCGGCCTCGACCATTTCGGTAAATTCAAGACGTTCTGTGTCAAACCCGTCCATGAACCGCCCGACCGCCAGCCAAAGGCGATCTTGGAAATGCGATTTCAAACTGATCAGTTCAGTGCGAAAGGCGTCCCCCGGCACTTGGGGCGGCACGGCGATAAACAGCAACCCTTCGCTGTGCGTGACGATATCGGCAAGATAAATCTCGCACGATCCCTTGGGCGCGCGCCGCTTGCCAAGGGTGAGGAGCCGGCACAGCCGGGCATAGGATGCGCGGTCGGTCGGATAACACAGCAAGGATGGACCATCCATCGGATCAAGCCGACAGCCAACAATGTAACTCAGCCGGTCGGCATAATTGCGGTGTGCGGTATGGCCGCGCACCACCCCGGCCAGCGTATTGTGATCGGTGATCGCAATCGCATGCAGGCCCTTGGTGGCGGCGGTCAGCACCAGTTCCTCCGCATGGGATGCGCCTTGCAGAAAGGAAAAATTGCTGCTGACATGCAGTTCGGCATAGGCCGGATCGGCTGTACGGGTGGTTTGCTTGGTCATGGCATCATCCGGCAAACAATCCATGCACCGACCAGATGTCCTGCCCGGCATGGCCACTGCGAAACAGCCAGATCAACCGGCCTTTCTGATCGCAAATGCGGAAATAATCGCGTGTCATCTGCGACAGGGCGTAATTATCCCGGTCCAGATGGCTCCACCATTCCGGGCAGATGCGCTCTGGCCCGTCGGCCCGCAGGACATCAATCATCATCTTGCGCCAGCGCAGTTTTGTCGGCGCGCCGTTGGCACTGCGTTCCATGACATCAACCGGTTCGGGCGGATCAATCAGCCGCACCGGGCGTTTGGGCAAAGGCGCATCCGCAAGACGGGCCGGTTTGGCAGCCCCGGTGGGCGGCTGCCGGATGGCCGCCCGTTCGGGCAGGTGGCTGGCGTGATGGGCCGGGCGGTACAAAATGTCCTTGGGGCCCAGATGATGGGCAATGCGATCAAGCAGTTGGGCAAGGGCAATGGTGTCGCTGTTGTCTTCCTGCTTGCGATCAAGCCGGACCTGACGAAAAGCAACATGTTCGACCCACGGGGCATAGACAATCACCTGTTCGATGCCAAACCCGGTATCAACCCCGGGCATTTTTTCCGCGAGCAATCGCAGGATATGGCTTTCGGACTGGCAGGGCGTGCCCGTCGTGGTGGTGATGGTATGGGCATGGCCATCGACCCGGATGGACCGGACGATCAGACGCCGCAGACCAAGGTTTTCATCGCGCAGTTTGGCACAAAGTTCCGCCATCATGCTTTCAATCGCATGCGCCAGTGTGTCTGCACTCCCCAATGGTTCGCCAAAACTTTGTTTGATCAGCCACGGCGCATCGGGCAGTTCAAAATTCAGATGTTCGGGCAGACGGCCATAAAACTGATCAAGGCGATGCAGCACATCCGGGCCAAGGCGGGTGGTGATATTGGCACGCGGCAGCGGCGTGATATCGCCAAGGTGTTTCAGGCCAAGCCGTGACAGAACCGCGAGGATGTCATCCGACAGCCGCAGACACGATACCGGAAACCCGGCCGCAACCGCGTGATCGCGCGGAAGGGACAAGATGCGTTCATGTGATGCGCCCGGATGGCCCCCTGTATGGCAACGCGCCGCGGCCCATGCGGCACCCGCCGTATCGGCAATGGCGACGCGGGCAGCAATGCTCTGGGCTTTCATGTCGCGCAGGATTTGGGTGATCATGGCACTTTCGCCGCCAAACAAATGACTGCCGCCGGTGATTTCAAGCCACATACCCGCATCGCCATTAAGCCCATGCGCATGCAGGTCGCGATCCGGCGCAATCCATGGGCTATAGCGGTCCATGAAGCGCACCAGACGGGCAAGCTTGCCATCGCAGAGTTCAGGCTCTTCGGGGCTATCCTGAAGATCGGGCAGGATGCTGCGCGCATCAGATAAGCGCATGCCGCCCTGCAAACCGGCCTTTTGTGCAGCTGCATTCAGGCCACAGACGAGCACTCCCTTGTGGTCACTGCGCGTGATCACGTGCGGGGTGGCTTGTGCTTTCGGGGCAGTTTTCGGACTGTCAACATCGCGGGGCTGATCAGGCGTGGAGGTGCCTGTCTTGTGTTGAGGCTTCTGACAGTCGGTTTTCCAGTGGGTCAGCCACAGATAAAGAAAACGTTGTTGCATCGGTTTTGACTTTCCAGCTTCCCGGTCGGACCCCGCGTCCCCCGATCAGGCTGAGATGATGGTCGTTTCCTGTTGGTCGTTCTGTTGGTTCCAAGGCGTTTACAGGTGTGATTTGCCAGCGCGTCCAGGCGCTTGAGGTCGGAATGCGCCCGTTTCTGGCAAGCGGGCGCAAAACAATGATGCGTGTGCCACCACTTTCACAGGCCAGTTGCAGACGTCTTGCCGTGGTCAGGTCATAGTCGGTGGTTTCAATGATCACCGCGCGAACTTGACCGGATTTTGCCACTTCCTCACAGGTCCAAAGGGCGGTGGCCTGTTGATCGACCGTCATCATCAACGGTTCTGGTTCAAGCGCCATCATAGGCAGGGACAGGGCATAAAACCCGCCCTGATCAAGGGCCCGACGCTGCCGGATCCAGAAGATGCCCTTGCCGCGTGGCGGGGCAGATGGGTGATTAGAGGCATCAGAGGACGCATCCACAGACAATGTCGCCAGATACCACGCCAAAAGCGACGCCGCGCAATCATCATGGCCGCACAACACTTCATGCAGACCAATCGGGGCAAGGCCGCCGATGCTGATATGATCGCGCAGGAACGCGCCGCCAAAGGCACGCGCAATCACCCCGTCTGCCCGATCTGGCCCACCGGACAGACAGGAAACCTGAACCTTCCATTGCTGTTCGGCCCGGGCCAAAGCCGCGCGTGCCTGATGAATGCGTCTGTCTGACATTTTGTTGTTCCTGTTTTGTTCTGTTTTATGTGGTCAAAGCGGAACAGGAGTCAAGAGGTGCATTCTAGTAGATGCTTGTTATAAATTTAGTCGTTGTTAGAAGGCAGTTCAGTCGAAGAAATAATTTGTTCATTTTGCCAGTCTGCATAGGTCTTATTCGTGCCTGCGACGCGCCAAGTTGTACGGCCATTATCAGGGCGTCCAAAAATAGTTGCAGATGCGGCACTCGGACTGGAAAAAATTGTATCCTCTTTGAAATAAAGAATTCCGTCACGCTCAGGAACCAGACGCCCTTCTTCAATGAGTTGTTCATGAAGACTACGGTAGCCACCAGCACTGCTATCCCACGATGATCTGGCATGAGAGCCCGCTAGTACAACAAAGTCGCCGTCAACTTGCCGTGCTTTCGCGGTCAATTTGTATTTGGGGCTATAAATTTCAAATGTGGGAGATCTTTCAGTGGAAGCCTCTTTTATGAGCGGGGATTCTGCTGTATTTGGCTTTTCTCTAAGGAAATCCATACCCAGAACAGGCATCACAATTCGAATTTGCTCGATAAAAAATTCCATATCGGCAAGGTCTGCTTCTGGTAGGTAACCATACTCAGGTGCTGTAGCGTTAACGAGATTAATGCGCCCAGTGCTAGCTGCGATAGAAATTAAGCGGCTCTCCAAATACCTTGCGTGGGCTTTGGTAAGGTTCTGGTCTTTGCTGGTGATTACGAATGTTTTGTCCCAAAATTCTTTTGATGCATCATTGTTGTGACTTATCAGGCGTCGCGAAACGTTGTCACTTTCCCCTATGTAGACGAGAGTTTTGTTTGGGTTCTCAGGGTTTGGACCTGAGAGAAAGTAAACACCCGTTCGGGTAACTTCATGGCGTTTCAGTAAGTGGGGCAGGTTGATCCTTGGTGCGGAGATAATATGTCCAGTCCAATTCATTATCTCGGCAGTAATAATTCCAGTAGGTGTACCATCTACAAGGAACAATCTGATACTTCTGCCCATAGCCATAAGATGTGCATGCCTTTGCTAATGCGTGTATAGGTAGCTTTAGTTTAAGCTTATTCGTTTAATGGCTGTCAAAAGAAAACCCGGCATTCGCAAATGCCGGGTTTTCCTGAATGCATGTCTGGGTGTAGATCAGATTTCCGGGAACCAGGCCCCGAGAACACCGAATTCTTCAAGCTTGGAGACAATCGCCTCGGCTGCTTCTTCGGCGGTTTGATCGGATGTGTTGACCGTGATCTCGGCGTTTTCAGGTCGCTCATAGGGGCTGTCGATCCCGGTGAAGTTCGCGATCTCGCCGGCACGGGCCTTTTTATAAAGCCCCTTAACATCGCGCTGTTCGCAGACTTCAAGCGGGGTGTCGATAAACACTTCGATGAACTCGTCTTTCTCAACAAGGCTGCGCGCCAGTTGGCGTTCGCTTTTGAACGGCGAGATGAAGGATACCAGTGTGATCACGCCGGCATCGACAAACAGCTTGGCGGTTTCACCAACACGGCGGATGTTTTCCACCCGATCGGCATCGGTAAAGCCAAGATCCTTGTTCAGGCCATGACGGACATTGTCGCCATCAAGGGTGTAGGTATGTTTGCCAAGGGCATGGAGCTTTTTCTCAACCAGGTTGGCAACGGTGGATTTGCCCGCACCCGACAGGCCGGTGAACCACAGAATGACCGATTTCTGGCCTTTCTGATAGGCACGTGCCCCCTTGTTGATGTCCATTTCCTGCCATTTGATGTTGGTCGCACGACGCAGGGAATGGTTGACCATGCCCGCCCCAACGGTGGCGTTGGTAAAGCGGTCAATAATGATGAAGCGGCCCGAATGACGGTTCTGATCATAGGGATCGAACGCCAACGCCTTGTCGGCCGAGATATTGGCAATTCCGACTTCATTAAGCTCAAGCGTCTTGCCCGCCACATGTTCAAGCGTGTTGACATTGACCTTGTATTTAAGGTCGCTGATCTGCGCATTGGCAACCTGTGCGCCCATCTTGATCAGATAGGGACGGCCGGGCAGAAGATGATCTTCGTGCATCCAGATGATGCGGGCTTCGAACTGATCGGCAAAGTCGGGCTTGGCATCCGCATGCGCCAAAACGTCACCACGCGAAATATCGATTTCATCTTCAAGGGTCAGCGTAATCGCCTGACCTGCAATGGCCTCGTTAAGGTTGCCATCAAAGGTGACGATGTCCTTGACCTTGCTGGTCTGGCCCGATGCGGTCACGATAACCTCGTCACCCGGTTTGACGCGGCCTGATGAAATGGTGCCGGAAAAGCCCCGGAAATCAAGGTTCGGGCGGTTGACCCACTGCACAGGCAAACGGAACGGCTTTTCAATCGCATCCTGTTCGACCTGCACATCTTCAAGATGGGCCAGAAGCGTCGGGCCGGAATACCAGGGCGTGTTCGCGCTCGGCTCGATCATGTTATCGCCACGAAGCGCTGAAAGCGGGATCGCGGTGATCGAGCTATAGTTCAGCTGCTCGGCGAATTTCAGATACTCGGCAACGATCTGATCAAACTTGGATTGGTCGTAGTCGATCAGGTCCATCTTGTTGACCGCCAGCACCACATGCTTGATGCCCAGAAGAGATGTGATGAAGCTGTGACGGCGGGTCTGGGTCAGAATGCCCTTACGCGCATCAATCAGGATCACGGCAACATCGGCGGTCGAGGCACCGGTTGCCATATTACGGGTATATTGTTCGTGGCCGGGGGTATCGGCGACGATGAATTTGCGCTTGTCGGTCGAGAAGAAGCGATAAGCAACATCAATGGTGATGCCCTGTTCGCGTTCGGCCTGCAAACCATCAAGCAGCAAGGCGAAATCAATCTCGCCCCCTTGGGTGCCAACCTTGCGACTATCTGATTCAAGGGCGGCCAGTTGATCTTCAAAAATCAGTTTGGAATCCCAAAGCAGACGCCCGATCAGGGTCGATTTGCCATCATCCACGCTGCCGCAAGTGATGAAACGCAGAAGGCTTTTTTCTTCCTGGGCCTTGAGGTAACCAAGAATGTCTTCAGCAATCAGGTCAGATTTATGGGACATCAGAAATAACCTTCCTGCTTCTTCTTCTCCATCGACCCGGCCTGGTCGTGGTCAATCATGCGGCCCTGACGTTCGCTTGAACGGGTCAGAAGCATTTCCTGGATAATCTCGGGCAGGGTGGCTGCCTCGGACTCAACGGCACCCGTCAGCGGGTAACAGCCAAGGGTCCTGAAACGCACCGATTTCATTTCCGGCGTTTCGCCCGGATTAAGCGGCATACGGTCGTCATCGACCATGATCAGCATGCCGTCGCGTTCGACCACCGGACGTTTGGCGGAATAATACAACGGCACAATCGGGATCTGCTCAAGATAGATATATTGCCAGATATCAAGCTCGGTCCAGTTCGAGATCGGGAAAGCACGGATGCTTTCGCCCTTGTTGATCCGGGCGTTATAGATATCCCACAATTCCGGGCGCTGGTTTTTCGGATCCCAGCGGTGGGTTTCGGTCCGGAAGGAAAACACGCGTTCCTTGGCACGTGCCTTTTCCTCGTCACGCCGCGCACCGCCAAAGGCTGCATCGAACTTGTATTTGTTCAGCGCCTGTTTGAGCGATTCCGTCTTCATGACATCGGTATGCAGGCTGGAGCCATGGGTGAACGGGCCAATGCCGCGTTCCACACCGTCCTGATTGATATGGACAATCAGATCAAAGCCGTATTCAGCCGCCATCCGGTCGCGAAATTCGATCATTTCGCGGAATTTCCAGGTGGTATCGACATGCATCAATGGAAAGGGCGGCGGGGCCGGGTAAAACGCCTTGCGCGCCAGATGCAGCAAAACCGATGAATCCTTGCCGATGGAATAAAGCATCACCGGCCGCTCGAACGATGCCGCCACCTCGCGGATGATGTGGATACTCTCTGCCTCAAGCTGGCGGAGATGGGTCAGATTAGGCTGCATTCTCTTTCCTGCCGATCAATCATAACTGTGGCAATCAACACATAAATTAGTGTTTATAAAAGTATTTCACTTAGCTTTGATGGGTAATATGGAACGCCCCGCAACGCAAGTGTGATTTCTATTTTTACACAAAATTTTGTAGTCGAATGATCATCAACACCTTTAATAGTGTTTAATATATCTGCTGCATTTGTAAAAGCCAACCGATCTATCAGCCACACGTTTTCAGGCTGCTCAGAGGGAGGGGAACTACCTCTGGTGGATAGGTGTGATGAGGGTCACAGGAAAGTCCAGGCGCAGAAAAGTAGTGTGACAGCGAGGGAATTTAACTTTAACGGGGCTGGGCAGATATGAAATTCGACATCACGATCTGGGGCGAGGCAAGGGATGTAATCCGCAAAAATCTTTTCATTTTTGCTGCTGTCGTTGCGACATTATGGCTACTGGATATCGCTATTTATGCAGTGAAACCTGAAGCAGACCCCCCCCAGTTGCCTACTTATATCGTTGGTGCTTATCTGGCCATAGCCTGTCATATGACCATTTTGCGTAACGTGAGCGGATTTACCGCCGTAGGGGCGCTTCAGAAATGGGCGTTCTTCAAGTTTTGCATGCGTGGATTGGCTATTGTTGCTGTCACGCTGATCCCCGCACTGTTTGTGATGGTTCCGCTTTTTGGGGTGCCCGAAATAAAGGCGGCCAGTGAAGAAGCTAGATATGTTCTGGTATTTTCTGTTGTGCTGGTATTTTACGGGCTTGGAATGCTGGTCGTACTTAGTCTGGTCGGAACTTGGCTGCCTGCTGCAATCGTTGCTGATGGATCTTCGTTAAAGCGTGCTTTTGCGCGTGGCCGCAAAACCATTGGTTATGTCGCAACACGTTTGATTGTCGGACCCGGCGCGAATATCGTGTTATTTTTGGCAACGATCTTCGTGTTGCCAGCGCAGTTTTCCGTTGCGATACGCACCTACACCATTCAGGTCGGTGAACTCAATTTCGTTCCCTTCGATATTGCCGTAAACGGTTTTGGGTACTTGGTCTGGGCAACTGGCATCGTATTGGTTGCCGTTGTTCTTTCGCGTGCCTATCAGCTGGGTGAGGCCCGTTTAGCAGGTGCCAGCCAACAAAAAGTCGAGCTTGAACAGGTAGAGGCAATCTGAGATGGCGCGAGAACACGATGCAGCCCTACATGGCAAAAAGCAGCCGGGCATCTGGAAAACCAGTTTTGTGGCGCTTTCGCAATGTTGGGGTAGTTCTGTAATTGTCGCGATTTTGATGCTTGGTCTTGTCTTTTGGCAGATGGTTGGACCTTTTTCGGGGCAGGTTTACGTCATCTTTTTGCTTGGGCTTGTCATATGGGGATATTTTGCTTTGTCCCTGTTCGGTTGGTTGCTGAGTGGCTGTTCGAGCATTGTGATATTCAAGGAAATCGATAAGTCGCGGGTAAGACGCTTTTTCGGGCGTTACCTTGTACTGCAAGTCATTGACACTTTACCCTCATCATTGACGTCGCTTGTTCTCACTGGCCATTTCCTTTTGTCGCCAGTGGATATGGTCAATAACGCGAACCTCGCTGCTGTTGGCATTTCCAGCATTGCCACCTTTGCGGTTCTTTGGATCGTTCTTGTTTTCTTTGCGACATTGCTGCCTGCTGCCCTCGTTGGAGATGGCAGTGGAGTGAGACGTGCTGTTGCACGAGGGCGGAAGACTGTGTGGTACGTTACCAGCAGGCTTCTGCTGGGCCCATTGCTGATGCTGCTTCTTGGTTCGATGATTGTGAATCTGGTGCAGACAGTTGGCGGAGAACCTATGATCTCAAGTGATGGAGCGCTGGTTGTAAATACAACCTCGGTCATAGCAATGGTCATTAGCAGCCTTCAATTTATTGTCGTCGTTGCCATGATTGCCGTGATCGTATCGCGTGCCTACAAACTTGGTGAGGCGCGGTTGCTAAAAACGGATAAACAAAACGAAGAGATCGCATCAGAATACGCTGTGTAAAACATTAAATTCAGGTTGAGCTCTGGGCGGCTGCGCAGCGCCTTAGTTTGTCTGCTGGGGCTGATTGGTTTTGCTCTATTTGACAGGCTAGGCTGGGTTTTTGGCATTTCAGCCAAGAACGATCCAGATGCATTGACCAGATACCCCATTCATCGCCATATCAATCGCACGCAATTGCGGCGGCGATATGTGGGGGGTGATGAACGCACAAGCACAGCCATTCAAAAACTGGATTGTTCAGGATGGTATGGCCCTGATGTGGCAGGGGCGGGGCATTGTTGCCATTTCGGTGCTGCTGACAGTTCTGATCAGCGGGCTTGGCGCTGTCATGCCCGGCCCGGCATTGCTGGACGCTGAAGGCACGCCAAGTCTGATCGGTGCGATCTGGCAAGTCATTTGGTTTGCGATTTATGCCATTCCGCTGCTCCCTGTTGCCTATGTCAGCCACATCGCCGTTCTGAGGGGCAAAGTCGGGTTTGCGGCCATGCTATCAAACGGTTTGGCCGGGTTGCTGCATTTTGCGCGGGGCATGATGGCTGCTGCATTGCTGGCGGCGGTTTTGGTCACGCTCTATCAGCTCGTTTTCGTGTCCGATCTTCTTTTGATGAGTACAGGCCGCGTTGATGCGTCGGCGGCGTTGCGCCTTGGTGTGGGGGCTGTGACGGCCCTTCTGGTCTTTGTCCTGATTGTGCTGTTGGGCGCATGGGGTGCGATGATGGTTCAGGCGGGGCAGGCGGGGCAGGCAGGGCAGGCAGGGCAGGCAGGGTTTGGCGATGTTCTGGCCGTCGGACGGCGATGCTTCTTCTATCTGTTTGTGCGACTCTTGGCGGTGGTTCTGTTCCTGCCCATTCTCTCAGCCTTGGTGTTGCCCGTCATGGGGCAGGTGGTGGCGATACTGGTTGCCGTTGGCATGCCCGCCGATCCGGCATTTCTGATTGTCAGTGCGGCATTCTCCGCGTTGATCGGCTGTTTCGCGGTTGTGCTGGTTTCCGTGATCTTTTGTCGGGCTTGGTTGCGGGCAAAATAGAGGGCGCAGCGCAAAATCGCATGGGGCTGTAATAGGCTTGGAGGCAGAGTGCATTGTAATTTTATTTCAAATTTAGATGATCTGATAAAATAAACTTGATTTAGGTCAGTGTTGCTTGCCAAATAACGGCAATGTTACTGACCTAAAGAGTGCTGCCATGTCTGTCCAATGGAATGAAATGATCGTCCCCGATGCCCGTGCCCTGCGGGCGTCCGAAATTCGTGACCTGCTGAAAGTGGCCGAACGGCCAGAGATTATTTCATTTGCCGGTGGCGTGCCCGATCCCAAGCTTTTCCCGCTTGCGACCTTTAATAATGTTTATGGTGACCTGACCGGCGATGAGCAGGCCGGGCGTCGCAGCCTGCAATATTCCATCAGTGAAGGCCTGCCCGGATTGCGGCAATGGATCGCGGACGATTTGGCGGCAACGGGGGCTGTGCGCGATATTGATAATATCCTGATCACCTGTGGTGCGCAGCAGGGGCTGGATATGCTCGCCCGTCTGTTGCTGGAACCGGGGCGCGAGATCGTTCTGGAAAAGCCAAGCTATCTTGGCGCGATGCAGGCCTTTTCCATGCGTCGGCCAAGCTATGTCGGCATTGCCATGGATGATGACGGCCCGGTGATTGCCGAACTTGATGCCGCCTTTGCCAAGGGGGCCAGGATTGCCTATCTGTCGCCGGATTTCCAGAACCCGACCGGGCGATCCTATTCGCTTGATCGCCGTTTGGCGGTGCTGGAGACTGCGCGCAAATATGGCGCGGTGATCCTTGAAGACGCGGCCTATTGCAAGCTTGCCTATGAAGGTGAAAGCCTGCCATCGCTTTTGGCACTTGATGACACCCATGGCGATCCGGATGCCGGAACGGTTATTCAGCTTGGTACTTTTTCCAAAACGCTGGCACCGGCCCTTCGCATTGGCTGGATTACAGCACCGCGGCCGGTGATCAAACAGCTTGTTTTGATGAAGCAGGCAGGGGATCTGCATGTATCAACCATCAATCAGGAAATTGCACTGCGTGCCGCATCGAAACTGTTCCCAAGCCATCTGGAAACCCTGCAGCATGCCTATCGCGCAAAACGTGATGTGATGCTGGGCGCGCTTGCGGACTTCATGCCCGAAGGTGTCAGTTGGTCGCACCCACAAGGCGGCATGTTTGTCTGGTTAACATTGCCCGACAACATCAACAGCCGCGAACTTCTGATCAATGCGATGGAAGATGCCAAAGTCGCCTTTGTCCCCGGTCAGGCATTCTTCTGTGATCAAAGCGGGATCAATACCGCGCGTCTGAGCTTTGCCACCGAAAGCAGCGAACGTATCCGCGACGGGATTGAACGTTTGGCCCTGCTGATCCGGCGCAAGGACAACCAGTAAGCAAAAAAGAACCCGGCAGCGGGTGGGGAGTGCTGCCGGGTAGAGACCTGCTGTCGGGGGTATGAAGCAGGTCACGGGAGTTTGGTTGGGTTAGGTCAAGCGGATCATTACGCCTGACCCATAAGGGCGCGCAGCAAAAGTGATGCTGCGCCAAGCACGACAACCCCGCCGACATAAAGGCCGACAAACCACAGCAATCTGCGCGCTTTGGGGGATCTAAACATGGTCATCAATGATACCCCTCATCCCCGGTTTTGCCGCGGAATACCCAATAGGCATAGGCGGTGTAGCCCAGAATGATCGGCAGCAGAACCACAGCTCCCACCAGCATGAAGGCAAGGCTGTTTTCCGGTGCCGCCGCATCGCGGAAGGTGATCATCGGCGGGACGATATTGGGGAAAAGCGTAATCCCGAAGCCGACGTAACAGAGGAAGAAAATGCCAAGCGTGATGCCAAAGACGGTCTTTTCACGCTTCTTGACGGCGTGCCATAGCCAGTACAGCAAACCGATGGTTACAAGCGGGATTGGCGCGAGGTAGAAGATATTCGGCGTTTCAAACCAGCGCTGCGCATAGACCGGATTGACGTAGGTTGTCATCAGCGACACCACGCCAAGATTGGCCGCCATCCAGATCACCGCCGGTTTGGCAAGTTTACGCAGGTTGCCCTGAAAATCGCCTTCCATCTTCATGATCAGCCAGCCAGTACCGAGCAGGGCATAGCCGACCACGACTGCCGTGGCGCAGAACACCGAAAACGGGCTCAGCCAATCAAAGGCCCCGCCAACAAAACGCCCGTTTTCAACCGCAATGCCTTCGATAAAACCGCCCAGCATCGCACCTTGCATCGCGGCTGCGATGATTGATCCGGCCGAAAAGGCAAAGTCCCAGTGTTTCTGGTGGTTCTTGCTTTTGAACCGGAACTCAAACGCCACACCACGGAAAACAAGCGCGAGCAACATGGTAAAGACCGGAATGTAAAAAGCGGTCATCAGTAATGAATAGGCCTGCGGGAAGGCGGCATAAAGCCCACCCCCGCCGAGAATCAGCCAGGTTTCATTGCCATCCCAAACAGGGGCGACGGTGTTCATCATCCGGCCGCGATTTTTCGCCTCCTTGATGAACGGGAACAGGATGCCAATGCCAAGGTCAAAGCCATCCAGCGTGACATAGGCAAAGACGGCAACCGCGATCAAAAGAACCCAGATCAGTTGATAATCCATGATCATTCTCCTGCCACTGGGGGATGGGCTGCGGTGGATTGACGACCACCGGCCCGCAAGATTTCAGTTTCGTCGGGGACGTGGGCGGAACGGGGGTCCTTGACCATAGCGCGCAGGATATAGGCCGTGCCGACCCCGAACACGATGGCATAGACTACGACAAAGGCGATCAGCGATCCGGCAATGGCCGTCGGGGCGACGGGCGACCCGGCCTCGGATGTCCGCATCAGGCCATAAACCACCCAGGGCTGCCGGCCCACTTCGGTGGTAAACCAGCCCGCCAGAATGGCGACAAAGCCACTCGGCCCCATCAAAAGGGCAAAGCGATGCAAGTAACCACAGCTATAAAGCTTCTTGCGCACCCGTGCGATGACGCTGGCAATGCCCAGAAGTGCCATCAAGACACCCAGCCCGACCATGATGCGGAAGGTCCAGAAGACAATCGGGGCATTCGGGCGATCTTCGGGGGCAAAGTCCTTAAGGCCCGTGATCTTGCCATCCCATTCATGGGTCAGGATCATCGAACCCAGTTTGGGAATCTCAACCGCGTATTTGGTTTCCTCTTCTTCCATGTCGGGCATGCCAAACAGGATCAGAGAGGCGCCTTCGCGGGTTTCAAAATGCCCCTCCATCGCGGCCACTTTGGCGGGCTGATGTTCAAGGGTATTGAGCCCATGCAGATCGCCGGCAAAAATCTGAATCGGACCAAGGATGGCTGCCATCCACATCGCCATGGAAAACATGATCCTGGCGGCACGGTTTTCGCGATCACGCATCAGATGCCATGCGCCAACCGCACCAACCACAAGCGCGGTGGTCAGATAAGCCGCCAGCACCATATGCACCAGACGATACGGGAAGCTCGGATTAAAAATCGCATCGATCCAGCTTGAAACAACCGCCCGGCCATTTTCAATCACATAGCCATCAGGGGTCTGCATCCAGCTGTTGGCCGACAAAATCCAGAACGCCGAAAACAGCGTTCCGATGGCAACCATGGTGGTGGCGGTAAAGTGCAGCTTTGGCCCGACACGGTTGAGGCCAAACAGCATGATGCCAAGGAACCCGGCCTCCAGGAAGAAGGCGCTCAGCACCTCATAGGCCAGAAGCGGGCCGATCACACCGCCGGTAAATTCGGAAAACGGTCCCCAGTTCGTGCCGAACTGATAGGACATGACAATCCCGGATACGACGCCCATGCCAAAGGCAAGCGCGAAGATTTTCATCCAGAATTTGTAAAGCGAAAGGTATGTCTCGTCCTTGGTGCGCAGCCACAGGGCTTCGAGCACAAACAGGAAACTCGCCAGTCCGATGGTAAAAGACGGGAAGATAATGTGGAACGAGACGGTAAAGGCAAACTGTATGCGCGCCAATAGTTCTGCATCAAGCATTGGCAGGGTCCTCTAAGGTGGCGAAGCCTCTGGACAACTCTGCATCTTCCGCGACCGGAAGTGCCCTTTGACGGATGCATGTGTCGGTTTCGGGTGGCGCATGCACAGGTTGCCCTGTCAGACCGACCATTAGAACCGACCCCAAAATGCTGCATTGCGAATGCGCAATTTACACTTGGAATATTTTTAAATTCGATTGTTGCGATCTAGGTATTCAGGGGCGAAAGGCACAGTTTCTCAAGTGCCAGCGAACTTTGCGTTTGCTGGCGTTCTTTATGGCGCAGCACCATGAACTTACGCGGCGGGATCGGGAAGTTGGCACGGGCAAGGCGGCCCTGGGCGATCAGCGAACTGACCGCGAATTGTGAAACGGCGGTGGCGGCGATGCCGTTTTCAACTGCGGTAATGACGGCCTCGTTGCTGGGTAACACAAGTCCGGTGCGCAGGCGCGCGGGATCAACGCCCAGATCGCGCAGGGCGGCTTCGAATTCCGATCTAGTGCCGGAGCCTGCTTCGCGGAGGATCCAGTTGGTCTGGGTGACAAGCGCCTGCGGGCTCAGCGCCCGGCCATTGGCCCACGGGTGTTTGGGGGAGACCACAATCACCAATGCGTCTTCGGCGACTTCGCGTTTGGCCAATGCCGGTTCATCAATGTCGCCTTCAATAAAGCCGATATCGGCAGCCCCTCCACGCACCGCATCGGATACGGTTTTGGTGTTGCCAATTGTCAGGCGGATTTCGATGCCGGGATATTGGTCATGGAATTTCATCAGGAACGGCGGCAACCAGTAACTGGCAATCGTCTGACTGGCATAAACATTAAGCTCGCCGCGTTGCATGCCGCCAAGTTCGGCCAGCGTCAGCTCGGCCGCCCGCGCACGGGCCAGTGTTGATTTGGCTTCATCCAAAAACAGTCGCCCGGTCTGGGTTAGCTCAATCCGCCGTCCCACCCGGTTAAACAGCGCCACACCATAAAAGCCTTCAAGGTTCTTGATCGCGGAACTGACGGCCGATGGCGTCAGGCCAATTGCCTCGGCCGCACGGGTCAGATGTTCGCGTTCGGCAACCGCGACAAAGATCTGAAGCTGTTCGAGTGTCATCATGGTTATGCTCAATCGTTCAATTTAATCGAATGAAATATGAGTTTTTATTCGATGGAAGTAAATGGTTGGGCATGAGATTTTCTGCCTGTGATCAAAACACAGGAAAACCATGTTTTTTAACACCCACCTCAAACCGATCCTGCCCGGGCTTGCCGTGACCATCTTGGTCGCACTTGCCGCCAAGCTGGCCGAACAGGCCGAGCATGCGCTGTTCGGGCGTGGCTGGGTGGAAAGTCTGGTCTTTGCCATACTGATCGGCGTGGTGGTGCGATCCGTGTTTGGTCTGGCGCCGCGCTATGTTGCCGGGGTGCGGTTTTGTGCCAAGACCGTGCTTGAAATTGCGATTGTACTTTTGGGTGCGTCGATCAGTGCGCAGGCCATCGGATCCGCCGGCGGCGGGTTGGTTGTGGCCATCATCGTGGTTGTCTCTATCAGCCTGTTTGTCAGCTACCACATCGGGCGGGCGCTTGGCCTTTCCAATCATCTGTCGATGCTCGTCGCATGTGGCAATTCGATCTGCGGCAATTCGGCAATTGCGGCAACCGCCCCGGTGATTGAGGCGCAATCAGATGATGTGGCGGCCTCGATCTCTTTCACTGCGGTTTTGGGTGTCTTGTTTGTTTTTGTCTTGCCGATGCTTCATGCCGGGCTTGGATTATCGGCAACCCAATATGGTATTTTTTCAGGCCTTACCGTTTATGCCGTGCCACAGGTTCTGGCGGCAACCGCACCGGCCGGCACCCTTGCGGTTCAGGTCGGTACGCTGGTCAAGCTGATCCGGGTTCTCATGCTAGGGCCGGTGATCTTTAGCCTCGCCCTGATGGGCGGGCGGGCGCGTGAAACGAAGCTTCCCATCGCGCAGGTCGTGCCATGGTTCATCATTGGCTTTATCGCCATGATGGCGGCTTGCTCGTTTGATCTGATCCCCGATATTGCCCGCGCGCCGATCAAAACCACCTCGTCCTTCCTGACCATCCTTGCCATGGCCGCCCTTGGCTTGAGTGTTGATATCCGCAATGTCTTGCATGTTGGCGGGCGGGTGGTGATGGCGGCCCTGTTGTCCCTGATGTTTCTCTGTGCCCTTTCGGGGGTGGTGCTTGTGGTTCTGGCATAAAAAATGCCCGCTGCCCAAATGGGGGAAGCAGCGGGCAAGGGGGAAGAAGCCGCACATGCGCCGGATAAGCTGGCAGCTTCTTATGGCGTTTCGCTGGGGGTGGACACCATGGGAGGAGATGTCGGAAACGAAACGCCCGGGTAGATCCAAGATCAAAAAGCCTTGGCTTTGCTAATCCGTGATCGGTGCCTTTTCTTCATGCGTCTTAAGCGCGTTCCATTCATCGTCGCTAAAGATGCGTGATCGGGTCAGGAAGCGTTTGCCTTCCGGGCCCTCCAGCGAAAACATGCCGCCGCGCCCGTCGACCACATCAATGATCAGTTGGGTATGACGCCAATATTCGAACTGCGCGCGCCCGATATAGAACGGGCTGCCTTCAATCTCGCCCAGCAGCACATCCTGATCACCGGTTTTGAATTCCCCGTCGGGAAAGCACATCGGCGCACTGCCATCGCAACAGCCGCCCGATTGGTGAAACATCACCGGCCCGTGGATATCCTTGAGCTTCCTGATCAGCTCAATTGCGGCATCTGTCGCAACCACCCTGTCAGGCGCGTTTTCTGATCCAGTCAATGTCACCTCCTTCTTTGCGAAAGGCGACCGGACGCAAGGTTGGCCTCACGTCCGGCTGTGAAGAGGATCGGATCAGAAGAAGCCCATCGGTTTCGGATCATAGGAAACCAGAAGGTTCTTGGTCTGCTGATAGTGGTTGAGCATCATCTTGTGGTTTTCACGCCCGATGCCCGATTGCTTGTAGCCACCAAAGGCCGCATGCGCCGGATAGAGGTGATAGCAGTTGGTCCACACACGACCGGCCTTGATTTCACGGCCAAAGCGATACGAGCGGTTGGCATCGCGGGTCCAGACACCAGCGCCAAGGCCATACAGCGTGTCATTGGCGATATGCAGCGCCTCGGCGTCGTCCTTGAAGGTGGTGGCCGAAACAACCGGGCCAAAGATTTCTTCCTGGAAAATCCGCATGCGGTTGTGACCCTTGAAGATGGTCGGCTGGATATAGAAACCATCAGAAAGGTCCCCGCCCAGATCGGCCTTGTCACCGCCACACAGGACTTCGGCACCTTCCTGTTTGCCGATATCCAGATAGGACATGATTTTTTCCATCTGCTCGGTCGAGGCCTGCGCACCCATCATGGTGTCAGTATCAAGCGGGTTGCCTTGTTTGATGTTGGCAATACGCGACAGAACGCTATCCATGAACTTGTCATAGATGCTTTCCTGAATGATCGCGCGCGACGGGCAGGTGCAAACCTCACCCTGGTTAAGGGCAAACATCGCCATGCCTTCGGCAGCCTTTTGGCGGAAATCATCATCCGCCGCCATGATGTCTTCAAAGAAGATGTTCGGCGACTTGCCACCAAGTTCGAGGGTGACCGGAATGATGTTTTCCGATGCATATTGCATGATCAGGCGGCCGGTGGTGGTTTCACCCGTAAAGGCGACCTTGGCGACACGGTTGCTTTGTGCCAGCGGCTTGCCGGCTTCCACGCCAAAGCCCTGCACAACGTTGACCACACCCGCCGGGATCAGATCGGAAATCAGTTCCATCAGAACACAGATCGATGCCGGGGTCTGTTCGGCCGGTTTCAGAACCACACAGTTCCCCGCGGCAAGGGCCGGGGCCAGTTTCCAGACCGCCATCAGGATCGGGAAGTTCCATGGAATGATCTGGCCGACCACGCCAAGTGGCTCGTGGAAGTGGTAGGCGACGGTATTGTCGTCAATCTCGCCAAGCGAGCCTTCCTGTGCACGAATGGCACCGGCGAAATAGCGGAAATGGTCAATGGCGAGTGGAATGTCGGCTGCCAGGGTTTCACGCACGGCCTTGCCATTGTCCCAGGTTTCAGCGACTGCCAGCATTTCAAGATTGGCTTCCATGCGATCAGCAATCTTGTTGAGCATGTTGGCCCGTTCCGTGACCGAGGTCTTGCCCCAGGCCGGGAAGGCGGCATGTGCGGCATCAAGGGCCTTTTCGATGTCTGCAGAGCTGGATCGTGCAACTTCGCAGAACGGCTTGCCATTTACCGGCGAGACATTTTCAAAATACTGACCCTTTGCAGGGGCCACCCATTCACCGCCAATGAAGTTTTCATAACGGGATTTGAAGCTGACCTTGCTGCCAGAGTCATTTGGATTCTTGTAGATCATTTGGGTTCCTCCGAGATAACGGGCGATTTGCCGCCCGCATTTTTGATTATGACGATCCGTTACCCGCAAAGGTCGTGCCACTCGGCGATTTCGATGGCGGTTTGTCAGAAAGAACCTGTTTTTCAGATGGTTGCGCGTTCCCTGTCGACCCGAGGGTTTTGTGCCATCGGCATGACTGGAACAGGGCGATTGGCACAAATTGCTCCAAAAATGGAACACTCACGGTTTTGCCGGATTTGGCGGACGAAACTGTTTGGCGTGGGGGATGTCAAATGTGTTACGATTTGGCCTGTGATCGGCTGTGGCAAAAGTCACGCACCGGAAAAATCCGGGCCAAAACAATGGCAAAAACACCGGCACAAGGGAGATAGCGTCTATGTCAGGAAACATTCCCGGCGGACGGATAGAAGCAGCCCTGCAGCTGAGCGGCGGGGCGCAAAATCGTGCGGTGCTTGAAAGCTGGCAACGGTGTGAACAACGCTTTGGCCTGGCTCATGACACCCTGCGCCGTCCCGAAGTCATATCCGAAAGCCAGACCCGGCAACTGCGTGATCGCAACGGGCGGCTTTATCACCATGCCCATGACCTTGTGCGCACGCTGTATCGCAAGATCGATGCATCCGGCTATGCGGTGTTTCTGACCGACAATAGCGGTGTGATCCTTGACAGTGTTGCGGCCCATTCGCTTTTGCCATCGTTTCGTACCAACGGCCTTTTGCCCGGCGCGGTCTGGAGCGAGGAGCGCGAAGGCACCAACGGTATTGGTACCTGTATTGTCGAAGGCCGCCCGATCACCATCCACAAGGACGAACATTTCCTGGCCCAGCATTCGGTTCTGACCTGTACGGCCGCCCCGGTGTTTGATCCTGATGGCAAGGTGTGCTCGGTCCTGGATGTGTCGGCTGTGCGCGAAGATATCAAACGCCCCGATTGCCTGCGGGTGCGCGGCATGGTGGCTGATTATGCCGATGCGCTTGAACGTATCCTGTTCTTTGATGAACGCGCAGGCGATGTGATCTTGCATCTGCATCCCGATGCCCGGCATGTCGGATCGACCCGCGATGCGATGATTTCGATTGCGTCTGACGGCACGATCAGCGGCGCGACCTCGACTGCGCGGCGCATTCTGGCGGCGTGCGACAATTCCGCCAATATCGCCGATATGTTCGAGATGGATGTCGATAACCTGATTGCCAAACTGGCAAGCCCGGACGGGCAGGGACCATCTGCAACCCCGCTTAATATCGCGGGCGGCGGGGTTTTGTTTGGCAGTGTCACCATCCCGCAACGGATGCGCCGCCGTTATGTCGGGCGTTCAACACCGGTGGCGCGCAAGACGCCATCCTTACCAGCCCGAAGCACGACCGACATCCCGGACAAGGACGCCGCCCTTCGGCGTATTTTTGAAATCGGAACGCGGCTTCATGCGCGTGACATCAATGTTCTGATGTCTGGCGAAACTGGCAGCGGCAAGGAATATCTGGCCCGCCACATTCATGATGCCACCCTTGGCAAATCAAAGGCCTTTGTTGCGATCAACTGTGCCGCCCTTCCCGAAGGACTGATTGAAAACGAACTGTTTGGTCATGCCGGTGGGGCCTTTACCGGGGCCGCGCGCGACGGTTTTGGTGGTCGCATCCGCGAGGCCAATGGCGGCACGCTGTTCCTCGATGAAATTGGTGACATGCCGCTTGCCGCCCAAGGGCGTCTGTTGCGTGTCCTTGAAAGTCGCACGGTCGAACCGCTTGGCAGCACCAAGGCGGTGCCGGTCGATTTTCGCCTGATCTGTGCCAGCAATGTCGATCTTAATGCGGCGGTGGCCGAGGGCAAATTCCGTGAAGACTTGCTCTATCGGATCAAGGGCGCGCGCCTTGCCGTGCCGCCTTTGCGCGAACGAAGCGATCTTGCCGATCTGATCGGGCGGCTTTTGGCGGTTTTGTCAGATGAGTATGTCCAGTGCGAAGACGATGTTCTGGCCTTGCTGACAGGGCATCGCTGGCCAGGCAATGTGCGCGAGCTGATCAATGTTTTGCAATATGCCGTGGTGTTCGCCGAATATGGTGTGATTGAACGACATCATCTGCCGGATGATTTTTCCCCGACGCAGGCCGATGAAACGCCTTCGCCGCGCCAGACCATGGCACGGGCCGAGGCCGATGCATTACGCCAGCTTCTTGAAGATCAGAAATGGCATATCAGCAACACCGCCAAGGCGCTTGGTATCGGGCGCAATACGCTTTATCGGCGGATGGCCCGCCTTGGGATAGAGCGGTGCTGACCCGTTAAACAGGGCCTTGGGCGGATTTTGCGAATGTTTTCGTTGTAGGGCGTGCCGTTATTGTTTTAAGTAACGGCAGGGCTTTACAGGATATTTTCATGTGTGGAATTGCCGGTTTATGGCTGTCTGATCAAGCTGATGCAACGGGCTTGGGCGATCGTGTGTCGCGCATGAATGATGCGCTGTATCACCGTGGTCCCGATGGCGGTGATGTCTGGCTTGATGAGCAAGAAGGTATTGCCCTCGGGCAGCGCCGCCTGGCCATCATTGATCTTTCCGATGCCGGCAAACAGCCGATGCATTCCGCCAATGGCCGCTATGTCATGGTTTACAATGGCGAGATCTATAACGCCCCGGAACTGCGTGAAAAGCTGGCAGGCGCCAATATTTCATGGCGCGGCCATTCCGATACCGAAGTCATCCTTGAATGCATTGCCCATTGGGGGCTGCGCGACACCATCAAGCGCCTGATTGGCATGTTTGCCATTGCGCTTTGGGACCGGCAGAAAAAGAAGCTTTTCCTTGTGCGTGACCGGCTCGGCATCAAGCCGCTTTACTGGTCGCGCTATGACGGCCATATCGGTTTTGCCTCCGAGGTCAAAGGATTGCTGGCAGGCGACGCCATCTCGCGTGAGGTCAATCAGGCCGGCCTTGATGCCTATTTGCGCTTTGGCTATATGCCTTCCGGGCTTTCGATCTATGCCCATGCCAAGATGCTGAAACCCGGCCACATCCTTGAAATTTCCTCGCATGATCAGGCGACCGAAACGGCCTATTGGTCGGTCGAGGATGCGGTCCTGACTGGGCAGACACATGCCTGGAGCGGGGATGATCAAAGCGCGATTGACGCGCTAGAGGATCTGCTGCGTGATGCAGTCCAGCGCCGCATGGTGGCGGACGTGCCATTGGGCGCGTTCCTGTCGGGCGGGATTGATTCCTCGACCGTCGTTGCCCTGATGCAGTCGGTGTCAGATCGACCGGTCAAAACATTTTCCGTCGGTTTCGAGGACGAGGCCTTTAACGAGGCTGCCTTTGCCGGTGAGGTCGCC
This sequence comes from Thalassospira sp. ER-Se-21-Dark, assembly GCF_017922435.1. Taxonomy (NCBI): domain Bacteria; kingdom Pseudomonadati; phylum Pseudomonadota; class Alphaproteobacteria; order Rhodospirillales; family Thalassospiraceae; genus Thalassospira; species Thalassospira sp. ER-Se-21-Dark. The sequence continues at coordinate 42,717 of NZ_VDEZ01000004.1, forward strand.
AAGCATCTCAAGACCGATCATACCGAGCTTTATGTCACGCCCAAGGATGCGCTTGATCTGGTGCCGAAACTCTCGGAAACCTATGACGAGCCGTTCTTTGACAGTTCCGCCATTCCGACCTATCTGATCTCCGCCCTGACGCGCAAGCATGTCACCGTGGCCCTGTCGGGTGACGGCGGGGATGAAACCTTTGGCGGGTATAACCGCTATTTGTGGGCCAAGCAGCTCAGCCGTGCCGCGGGCAGCATTCCATTTGGCAGCGGGCTTGTATCGCGCGGTCTCACCATGCTGTCGCCCGAACAGTGGGACAAGCTTGTCGGGTTGATGCCGGGCAAGAAATCGACCAGTGCGATTGGCGATAAAATCCACAAGGCGGCTCCGCTTTTGGCGATCCGTGATGATATTGATCGCTATCAGGCGCTGATTTCCCTGTTTGATCCGGCAAAGCTGCGCGGTAATCGCGGGTCGGCCAAGAAATTCCGTGTGCCCGGGGAAATGTTCTCTCGTAACCGACATCTTGATTATGTGTCCTCGATGCAGGCGATGGATACGATGATGTATATGGTCGATGATGTTCTGACCAAGGTGGACCGCGCATCGATGGCCAATTCGCTTGAAGTGCGCGTGCCGTTCATTGATCACCGGGTGATCGAGTTTGGCTGGCGTTTGCCGGCACGGCTTAAGATGAATGGATCGGTGGGGAAATATGCCCTGCGTCAGATCCTGTATAAATATGTGCCGCGCGAAATGATTGACCGGCCCAAGACCGGCTTTGGTGTGCCGTTGGCGCAATGGCTGCGGGGGCCGCTCAATGAATGGATGGGTGATCATCTGGCAAATGAGGCGCTTTATACCGATTTCGGGCTGGATCGTCGCCAGATCGAAAAACTGCGTTCGGAGCATATGTCGGGCAAGCGCAATTGGGGCCATCAGCTGTGGACCATTTCGATGTTGTCTGACTGGCAGAAACGCTGGCTGGCCTGATTTAGTCTTACATCTTGGCCTTACATCTTGGCCTTACATCTTGCGTGTTGCGCATTCTTTGAGCCCCGTCTGAACCTCAGGCGGGGTTTTTCATTTTCGTTCACGAATGAACGTTTTCTTTCCTGTGGTTGATTCGGGTTTATCAGGCATAACTGAAGTGTCTGCGTGCAAGAGGCGCATGGCTGTGTCGAATAAATGTCACAATTCGAAACTTGAAAATTTTCGAAAATGAACTATTTTTCTCTCAAAGCATTTTCCTTTGGCGATGAGAGGCCCCCATGGCTGGCACTTCAAACTATGATCTGATCATTATCGGCGGCGGCATTAACGGTGCCGGGATTGCGCGCGATGCAGCGGGCCGGGGTCTTAAGGTGTTGCTGTGTGAAAAGGATGATCTCGCCAGTGCGACCTCGTCGGCCAGCACCAAGCTGATCCATGGCGGGTTGCGCTATCTGGAGCATTACGAGTTCCGTCTGGTGCGCGAAGCACTGACCGAACGCGAAGTGTTGCTGGATAATGCGCCGCATATTATCTGGCCGCTGCGCTTTGTGCTGCCGCACCGCAAGGATCTGCGTCCGGCCTGGATGATCCGTCTTGGTTTGTTCCTGTATGATCATCTTGGCGGACGTAAAAAGCTTCCGGCGTCCGAGGGCATTTCATTTGCCAAGCATGTCACGGGCGAGCCTTTACGTGATGATATGACCAAGGGCTTTGTCTATTCTGATTGCTGGGTCGATGATGCGCGGCTTGTGGTCCTCAATGCGATGGACGCAAAGGACATGGGGGCAGAGATTTTGACCCGCACCGAATGTGTCGGAGCAAGCCGGTCAAATGATGGTTGGAACGTGACGCTGCGCGATCAGGAAACCGGCGAAAACCGTTCGGTGTCAGGCCGCATGTTGATCAATGCCGCCGGGCCGTGGTGTGCCGATCTGATCAATCCGGAAAACGGCGTGGTTAAATCCGACACCAAGGCCAACATCCGTCTGGTCAAGGGCAGCCACATCGTCGTGCCCAAGATGTTCGATCATGATTTCTGCTATATCTTCCAGAATGGCGATGGCCGCATTGTCTTTGCCATTCCCTATCAGGATGACTTTACCCTGATCGGCACCACGGATGTTGACTTCAAGGGCGATCCGGCCAGGGTCAAGATTGATCAGGACGAGATCGATTACCTGTGCAAACTTGCCAGCGGCTATTTCAAAAAGTCCGTCACGTCTGAGGATGTCGTTTGGACCTATTCCGGGGTGCGGCCGCTTTATGCCGGTGAAGGCGCGGAAGCAAACGCCTCCAAAGTGTCGCGCGATTACACCCTGAAACTGGAAGCAAACGGCCACAAGGCCCCGGCACTGCATGTGTTCGGTGGCAAAATCACCACCTATCGCAAGCTTGCCGAACACGCGCTTCAGATCATCTCAAACGAACTCGGCACCAAGGATACCCCCTGGACGGCCAATGCCGTGCTGCCGGGTGGGGATTTCCCCAATGCATCCTATGAGGCGGCCTTTGCCGATTATGCCGCACGCTATGACTGGATGGATGCGGTGATGCTCAAACGTCTGCTGCGCGCCTATGGCACGCGGATCGAACAGATTGTTGGTGATGCAAAAACTGTCGGTGATCTTGGCAAATGTTATGGTCATGACCTCTATGAGGCCGAAGTCCGCTATTTGATCGAAAACGAATGGGTGCGTGATCTAGATGACCTGATCTGGCGGCGCTCAAAACTTGGTCTGCGGTTGTCTGGCGATCAGGTCGCGGTCCTGCGCGAACGTCTGGCACAGGAAAAGCCAGATCATAAATCGGTTGCCGCCGAATAAATCAACGATTGCCCGTGAACTGTCGGGCCTGATCGCCGGATAGTTCGCGGCGCAAGGTGTCAAGCAGGGCCTTGAGTTCCTGCTTGCGTGCAGGTGTGATGTCACGCCAATCATGGCCGTGGATCGCCCCTTCAAGAGCATAGAGATAGTTCAGGCTGATTTTCTTTTCGCTGCCAAAGCGAAACAGAAGTCGGCGCGTGGTTTCCTCCACGCCCAACGCGCGCAATTGATCACGGGTTTTAATCCCGATTTCGCTCAGTTCACGCGATGATTTAGGCCCGATATTGCGCATGCTACTGCTTCCTTTCAGTCCCCAAACTGCGCTATGGTCGGTTTGTTTTCAACCGATTACCTCGACCGGTGCCCAATGCCGACATTCCTGAAATCCATATTTGCAAGCGCGGTCTTGCTCCTTGTGACCCACTCGGCGGCATGGGCGGCGGACGACGTGCCATCGCTTGATACCTGGTCGATGGCCATCGGTCTGGTTGGCGGGTTGGCCCTGTTTTTATACGGGATGGATCATCTTGCAGGCGCGCTTAAAACCCTTGCCGGGGCAAGGTTGCGCCGCGTTTTGTCTGGCATGACGCGCAATCGCATTTGGGCCGCAGTTTCGGGCGCGGTCATTACCGGGTTGGTTCAATCCTCAAGTGTTACGACCGTGCTGGTGGTCGGTTTTGTGTCGGCTGGACTGATGCCGTTTGCGCAATCGATTGCCGTGATCATGGGGGCCAATGTCGGCAGTACCCTGACCGCGCAAATCATCGCCTTTCGGATTGATGCCATCGCCCCGCTTGTCATCGCGATTGGCTTTGCCATGACGATGCTGGCCGATCGCAAGCGGTTTACGCTGATCGGCAAGGCCGTGCTTGGCATGGGGATGCTGTTCTTTGGCATGGGCATGATGAGTGACGCCATGGAACCGCTTCGAACCTATGGCCCGTTCATCGATGTGATGGGCCAGATGCGCAACCCGTTCCTCGCCATGCTGGTCGCGGCGGCGTTCACTGCGCTGGTGCAATCCAGTGCCGCGACCATGGGGATTGTCATTGTTCTGGCCGGGCAGGGGCTGGTGCCTCTTGATAGCGGGATCGCGCTTATTTTCGGGGCCAATATTGGTACCTGCGTTACCGCCCTTCTGGTGACGATTGGCAAGAACCGCGATGCGTTTCGAACCGCCCTTGGTCATATCCTGTTTAACCTGGTCGGGGTTTTGATCTGGCTGCCCTTTATTGATCATCTGGTGAGGCTTGTGGAGTTCATTACCACCGGACGCACTGCCGAAACCGTCGACATCGCACGCGAAATTGCCAACGCGCACACCATTTTCAATGTTGCCAATGTCATCCTGATGATCGGCTTTGTCCCCTTGATCGCACGCCTGATTGAAAAGCTGGTCCCGGCCGAAATCGATACCGAACCGCGCCTCAGCCCGGAGCCGAAATACGTCATCCACGAACTGACCATAGCCCCGGCAGCAGCCCTTAGTTTGTTGCGTAATGAAGTCATGCATATGGGCGATGTGGTGATTGATGTCGTGCGCCGGGGGCGTGAAAACCTGCGCAACCCGACACGACCAAAGCTTGAAAAGCTTGGCGAACTGGATGACGGGGTCGATAGCCTGCAAGACGCAATTGCGCTGTTTGCGGCAAAACTGCCGCGCGCGGAACTGCTGCCCGGCGACGTCAACCGTATGCAGAACGAGCTTGCGGTCAGCAACCATCTTGAAGCCGTTGGTGATCTGATCAGCGAGGAAATGGTCAAGCTGGTCGGCGAATGGCTTGATATTCGCCACATGCCATCAGACGAAAACCGCCAGAAAATGGCAGAGCTTTACGAGATCGCCGAAGATTGCCTGAAACAGGCGATGACCGCCTTTTCCGCCGAGGATATGGAAGCCGCCAATCGTGTGCTTAATCGCAAGGCAGAGTTCACCACCAAACTTGATACGACGCTGCGCAAGGTCAGTGATGAAATCGGCCCGCGTGATCTTGATATTCGCCGTTACCGGATTGAGGTCGCGATGGTCGAACGCATCAACCGCCTGTATGAGCGCGCACGCCGGATTGCCCATGCGACAATCGCGATTAAAAATCAGCAGGAACCAGCGCCAACGGAACAAAACGCGGCATCGACCATCGCCGATGCCATGTAATGTTCTGGTGCCTTAACGGTCGGCAGGCGGGGTATTGATGTCCTTTTGCATCACCGTGACGTCGCAGGCGCGATAGCCAAGATGGCGATAGAAATCCTGTGTCGCATGGTTATCCGCGCGCACCATCAATTGCATCCGCCAGACACCCTGATCGCGCAGCCAGTTTTCCCCGACCTCCATCAGACGACGACCCAGTCCTGATTTCTGCAAGGTTGGCGTAACCGCCATATAATAGATCCAGCCACGGTGCCCGTCATGCCCGGCCATGATCGAACCGATAATGTTATCACTGTTATCTTCCCAGACGAAAAGGGTCGCTTCCTTGCTTTCAATGGCGAACCGGACATCCCATTCCGGTGGATTATACGGGCGATAAAGCCCGGTTTCCTGCCAAAGGGCTGTTAATGCGGGGATATCATCAAGGGTCGCGGTTCTGGAGGCGGGTTTTGGGGCGGTGGTCGTCATGGTGCTTCTTTCATGGGGCGCGTTACAGAAGCGCGTAACAATGCTTGGATTACGCAAAGCCGTCAAACCCAATTGCATGACAAGCCAATGAAGTTAAACGCCAAAACGCAAAACGCCCCCAAGGGGAGCCTTGGGGACGCAGGCGGGTCCGGGGTATCGGTTGGGATTGGGGAAGTCCCCGGACCGGGGAAGGCCAGGTTTTGACCGACCGATCAGCTGATCGGGCGACCGGTCACGCTGCTCAGTTCCATTTCGCGGACAATGTCGCCCGCCTGATTGGTGACGGTGGCGCTATAAGTGCCACGCGGGGTTTCGGTAATGTCACCCAGTTTAAGCTCGCCATTGCCAAACCGGATCACCATCGCATTGGCCAGAAGCGTCATCTGATCAGCGGTGAATTTGCGATCAAAACGTGCGGCCTTGTCTTTGTTCGGTTTGCCGATCAGTTTGCGCAGGTCATGGCGGGTGCCGCGATCCATGCGGCCGGTTTTTTCATCAAATTTCAAAACCTCGACCACATCACCACTGGCATTAAGCAAGACAACATCAATCTTGCCAGCCTGTTCGGATGCCTTGGCATCACCGGTCTTGAGGTTGGAGTCACCCATTTTCAAAAGCATCGCATCAACCAGCGTGCGGGCTTCATCGGTGGTCAATGGCACGGCGCGTGCGCGGCCTTCGCCATGGAACATTCCGCCTTTGCCGTGTTTGCCATGTTCGCGGTATTCACCGTGTTCACCGCGCATATATTCGCCTTTATGGTCGCGTTCGCCAGGCGATGCATAAGCCGCTGCAAACGGGGTTGCGATCATGGTGGTGGCAATCAGGGCCGCGGCAAGTTTAAGGGTGGTTTTGCGTTTCATCGGGGACCTCATCATGTTTGTGGGGGATCAATGTGTTGAAGCCCGTTATCGCCTATGATTGTCGCGAAATGATCCCGGCGAACGGGCAAAATGGTCGCAAGCTTTGCCAAAAGGCCGTTTTGCGACAATCTGATACAAATTGCCGTTTCTGCCGGAACTGCCGACGCGTTAGGTTAGGCTTCACAGACGATTTTGATTTCAGGACCGCATATGAGCGACCAGCCCCACATTCTTGTTGTCGATGATCATCGTGATATCCGTGACCTTCTGGGGCGGTATCTGCGCCAGCATGAATATCGCGTGACGCTGGCATCAGACGGGCGCGAGTTGCGCAAACTGATGGCCGATAACATCGCACCCGACCTGATTGTGCTTGATCTGATGATGCCCGGTGAAGACGGGCTGAGTTTGTGTCGCTGGCTGCGCGAAAACTATGATGTGCCAGTCGTGATGCTGACCGCCCTTGGCGAGGAAACCGATCGTATCATCGGTCTTGAAATGGGCGCGGATGATTATCTGGCCAAGCCGTTTAATCCGCGCGAACTTCTGGCCCGGATCAAGGCCGTGATGCGGCGTGCGCAAAGTCTTCCGGTCGGGCGCAAGGGACCGCTTCCGGGCGGGCAGGTGCATTTTGACCGTTGGGTGCTGGATCGTACCCGCCATGAATTGCGCGATGCCAATGATGTGGTTGTACCGCTCAGTGCCGGGGAATATGGCCTGCTTTGTGCCTTTGTCGAACATCCCAACATGGTGCTTAACCGTGATCAGTTGCTTGACCTGACCCGTGGGCGCGAAGCGGTGCCGTTTGATCGCAGCATCGATAATCAGGTCAGCCGCCTGCGCAAAAAGATCGAACTTGACGCCAGGAACCCGACCCTGATCAAAACCGTCTGGGGCGGGGGATACATGTTCACCTGCGAGGTGACCGAGAAATGACCAAGCGCCGTCTGATCAAACGCCTTTGGCCGCAAAGTCTGACCGCGCAGCTTGTCTGTTTGCTGTTGGGTGCGATCATCCTGACCCACATCGTTCTTGGTGTCATGCTGGCCGAAGAACGCCGGGATGCGGTGGCGTCTGAGCGGCGTGGCTATGCCCTTTCAAGGGTGGCGGCAATTTCACGCATTCTGACAACAACGCCGCGTGATAACTGGGCCGATGTGTTGCGCGTGGCGCAATCACCACAAAACCGCCTGCGGCTGGTGCCGGAAAGTGATGTGGTTTCCGGTGACGGATTTACCTCGGACACGCTGACCCAGCGTTTGAACGAGGCACTGGACCTTGAAACCGGGGTTCCGGCGCGGGTTGAAATCCTGTCTGAGGATGAATGCTGGACGGAACGTAAAACACTCCGGCGTGAAAAGGATGCGTTTCTGGAACGTGACCGCATGGAACGATCCGGCCACGACGATGACCATCATGATCGCGATGATGACCGTGATGATGATCGCCGCGCACCCTGGTCGTTGCGCTATCTGGACCGGTTTGATTGCGATACCTCGCCGGTGATGCGCCTTGTTGTGCCGATCAGGATCCTTGGTCCGAACGGGGAGCCAACCGGCACAGAACCCGATGTCTGGCTGGAAGCCATGATTGGCGGCGTCGTCTCGCCACCGTGGTTTGTGTTCGACAACCTTTTGCGTGTTCTGGCATCCGGGCTTGTCATTGCCGTGATCGCCTTTTTCCTGGCGCGCCGGATATCGCGGTCCTGGGATGTGTTGACCCGTGCGGCGGATCGCGTCGGGCGGGGGGATTATCCCGAACCGGTGCCTGAAACCGGCCCGATTGAAATCAGACGCGCCACAAGGGCCTTTAACCGGATGACCGCGCGCCTCAAACGCTTTGTCGAGGATCGCACAAGGATGCTGGCCGCCATTTCGCATGATCTGCGCACACCGATCACGTCGCTGCGTTTGCGCGCCGAATTTGTCGATGATCCGGAAAACCGTGCGCGTATCATCGAAACCCTTGATGAAATGGAACAGATGGTCGAAGCGGCGATGACCTTTGCCCGCGAAGAAACCGCGAATGAGGAAACCCGCAAAATCGATCTGACCGCCCTTGTTGAATCCGCGGTCGAGGATCTGGCAGAAACCGGACGACCAATCAGATATATTGGCGAGGTAGATACCCGGGTTTATCCGTGCCGGCCGCTTTCGATCAAACGCGCCTTTGGCAATCTGGTGTCCAATGCCCTTAACTTCGGCGATACGGTCGAGGTTGCGGTGCGCGATGCCGATGACGGCGGCCTGTGGATCGAAATTGCCGATGATGGGCCTGGGATACCGGTCGAACAACGCGAACAGGTGTTTGAGCCGTTCTTCAGGATTGAAGCGTCACGCAATCGTGATACCGGCGGTATTGGTCTTGGGATGGCAATCGCGCGAACCGCCGTCCGGGCGCATGGCGGTGAAATATATCTTGAAGACTCCCGGAAAGGCGGGCTTTTGGCGCGTATTTACCTGCCACCGGCACAGCCGCAATAACGTTGAATTCAGTCGTTTTGAGACTGCGTAATTCCGGTGCCGGAAAAGTGCGACAGTTTTTTGACAGATAGCCCTTGCGTTTTAAGTGACCAATAGTCATTTGTTTGCCGGAAAATAACTGTTTCCAAATCAATAATTGCTAAATTGCATTGCTGTTCTATTTAGGGTCTGGATTTGAACCAACGGCAGTGCGACAATCAAGCAGACGAACGGACGGAGCGTGCCCATGACCAACAACCAGTCTTCATCCGGCGTGGTAACCCCGCTTCCCGGAACCAACAACGCGCAGGCCGCGCGTGGCTTTGTGCGCTCTGTTAACGACTGGCTGATGGAATGTGCGCTTGATGATACCGACATCAGCGACCTTCTATCTGGCATGGCCAGCCGTCTGGTCGCATCGGGAATCCCGATTGATCGCGTCATGGTCGCGTTCAAGACCCTGCATCCGCTGTATGAAGGTGTCTCGTATATCTGGACCAAGGAAAACGGCCAGGTTGTACGCACCACCCATATGGGCGATGACAACAAGGACCGCGACTGGGCTGAAAGCCCGATGAAATGGATGCTTGATAGCGATGTCAGCTTCATGCGCCGTCATCTTATTGGTCCGAGTGCGGTTGTCGATTTCCCGATCCTTGAAACTTTCCGCCGCCAACGGGGCACGGACTATTACGCCCTGATGACCCCGTTCGTGACCGACAGCGACAGTACGCTCAATAGCAACCGCATCTTCATGACCTATCTGACGCGGCGTCCCAGCGGTTTCTCGGACGAGGATCTGGCGATCCTGTCTGGTATTCAGCGCCGCTTTGCCGTGTCGTGCAAAATGCGCATCAACCACGAAGAAACCCGCACCATTCTGGAAACCTATCTTGGCACCGATGCCGGGCAACGTGTCCGCAATGGTCAGATCAAACTGGGCGACAGCACCAAAACCCGTGCAGTGATCTGGTTTTCGGATATGCGCAACTCGACCTCGGTTGCGACCCATGTCGGTGATGATGCGTTTCTTGGTGAAATGAATGATTTCTTCGGCGCAACAGCCGGTGCCGTGCTCAAGCACGGTGGGCAGGTTTTGCGCTATATCGGGGATGCGACCTTGGCAATCTTCCCGATTGGCGACGATGAAAACAATCTTGAACAGGCATGTGTGTCTGCCGTCTATGCCGCTGCCGAAGCACAGCTCAATATCGATGCACTTAATGCCAAACGCGAAGAAGAAGGCAAGCCATCCTTTGATTATGGCCTTGGCATGCATGTTGGCGATGTCATTTACGGCAATGTCGGCGTGTCGGAACGTGTTGATTTTACCGTGGTCGGCCAGGCGGCAAACGAAGCAGCCCGCATCGAACAGCTTACCAAGCAACTTGGTCGGCGTGTTCTGGTCAGTTCGACCGTTGCCCGGTTCATTTCCTGCCCGACAGAGGAAATGGGCGCGTTTGAGCTTCAGGGGACGGGCGTCAGTCTCAAACTGTTTGCCCCGGACTTCGCCGAGGCCTGCCACCGTATCGAACTGATGCGTGCGGGATAGGACTTCGTTACTTTCTCACCAATGCAGCAATCAAATAGAAGCAGCCAGTAAGTAATCTTATCCAAAAGCTGAGGCTTATGGCGGTTGAAAATACCGGAATGAATGCAAGGAAGAAGCAAACCGCAGTAGGCAGCTCTTGCTGGTAAAGGGCTGCGAATGAGCCGAAAGCCAAGACCGGACCAAAGAATACTCCAGTAACGTAGGCGAAAAATCGCTTAATGGGGTTTGGTGTCATCGCGATCTTGAGGTGAAACTCTCCCCGCAGAATATCAGGGATAAATGGGATCAGCGCGTAAAGGTTCAACGCAAATATGCCGACATAGATTGCCCAAATGGCATCGGGAGAAAGATGCAAGTCAATAAAGGTGCTGGCGGCTTCGTTTTGGAATACGTCAATAAACGCGAGCAGCACGACTGCCAATAGTGGCGCAAGAACGACTTTTTGAGCTCTCTTACTGTAGGTGTTCCACATCCCAAGACTGTAGTTCGCGAAGACAATGCGCGCAATTGAATTTCGGTTCCTATTGATAGTCACGCGAGACTATCAAAATCCTTCACCACCGAACTGGCTGACGTGCCGACCTTGGAAAAGGTTGTCTGGGCGTCGCCGACTGCCTTGGTTGCTGCCTCGATGATTTTCGAATAAGGATCGACTTCCTTTGTGGCCAGCATCTGTTGCATGGCGACACCGGTGGTGGCGGATGCCATCGACATGATATTGCGCAGATAATCCGTGGAATCCTGCACCGCATAGGCGGCGGCCTGGGCAACCTTTTGATAGGCCACACCATTGGCGCCGGGGATCGCACCGTTCAGAACCGCATGGTTGGTCGTGCCGACAGCCTGCACGATCTGCGGGTTCAATGCCGTGCTGAGCGGCGGTGTGCCCGGCGGATTGTCCGGGGTTGCGGGATCAGACGGTGATGCCGGTTTGTTTGCATCATCCTTGTCATCGGCCTTTTTATCGCCGTTCGCAGCGCCACCGTCCTTCGCGTCTGCTGCGTTTTTGTCGCCGTCACCGTCCTTGTCTGCGGGGGACGCGGCTTTGTCCGGCTCATTGCCCTGATCTTTGTTTTCAGCTTTCGGATCTTCGTTCTGTTTTGCGTCGTCGTCTGCCATCGAAAACCTCATATGCAACGGGTCAAAAGACCGGTTTGATTATCTCTGTCGGGACGGGTCAGGAGCCATAAAATCTGCGGGCGCGCTATTCGCCGCTTTTGCCGCCGCCCATGCCACCGCCAGTACTTTCCAGGATCATACGGCAGGCGCTTGATGTGACGGCGTTGCCGATCTGCTGCAGGCCCCCTTGGGTCTGCATGGCGTTTTGCATCGACAGACTGATGGAATGTGCCATCGTCTGATACACAAGCCCCATGGCCTGTGCCGGTGCTTCGCCCAGAACCTTGACGTTGTTCTGGGTCACCGCATCGGTGATTTGTGAGTTTACAGGGGTGTTGTCTGCCATTTCACGCCCTCATGTTTTGACCGTATTTGGTCCGGGCAGGACCAGACGGATCATGTGCCTAGCGGCGGGTTGCTGCCAAAATTACGAGTAGTGTCAAAAGCGCGTCGCTGTTGTCGGACTGGCCGAGTTTGGCTGTTGCTTGCGCACCCGCCATGGTGTTGACGGAATAAAGCTGCATCACGCCCTGATTGGTGGCGGCTTGCGAACACATCGATGCCTGTTGCTGTGCCTGAACAGCGTTCTGGAACAGGATCGATGTTGAATGGGCCGCACTTTGGTAAATCGCACCCATCGCATTCGCAGGCGCGGAACCAAGAACACTGACCGCACTCTGGGTCACAGAGTCTGTAATCTGACCATTCACCGGGGTTGGAATTGCCATGTTATCCTCCGAAAAAGCGATCGGTCTGACCGCACATCTCTAGACGTCGCACGGACGTGATTGTGATCAATTAGAGTTTGTTGTGCCTAGCCCGCCTGGGCGGTGATCAGGGCAACAAGCTTTGACGTTGCTGTATTGGCAACCTGTTGCATGTTGCCTTGTGTCAGGGTTGCGTTTTCCATGGCGAGGCCGGTGGCATGTGAATGCGACTGCATGGCCATGGAAACTGCCTGTGCCGGGCTTTCACCCAGAATTTTGACGTTGGTCTGGGTGACAGCATCGGTAACTTGCGGGTTTACGATATCACTCATGTTACGTCCTTTGTCTGTTCGCCCTGGGTGCTGGCGGCGTAGTCAAACTTTTCCGTGTAGTCCGATCCATCCCCCATAAACATTGGGTCTGGCTGGCCGAGCCACGAACTGGTTTCGGTGTTATCTTGACCTTCACCTTTCGGGTCCCCGGATCCTTGTGAATCTGGGTCCTCAAAGGACACGGTATCCGCCCCCCCTGTCGCATCGAGGCCGTAGCAAGATGCTATTTCCCCTTCGTCCCAGCCTGCTGTGCCGTAAAAAAATTTGGCTTGTTGTCCTGAACCGACAGGGTGGCTTTTGCGCATTCCATGGTGGTTGCAAGGCTGGCAACCGCCTGTTGCTGCTGTTCATTGACCATGTTGGCAAACAGGATTCCCTGCGCCTGGGCCTGCGACAGATAGGTCTGCATCGCGCCCATCGCCGGGCCATTGGCAATGACCGATGTGTTGGTCTGGGTGACGCTGTCTGTAATTTGTTCGTCGACTTCTTTCGGATTGCTCATCGGGGTGATCCTTACTAACTACGACGTTTCATCATTTGCAGAATGCTCTGGGTCATGGTCGTCATGCCGATCATGGCATTTTGCTTTTGGGCCGAAACCATGTTCGCCATCAGGATGTTCTGCGATTGCGCCTGACCCATCATGGATTGCAACGCGGCGTAGCCCGGACCGGCCCCCATCGTGGCAACATTGGTTTGGGCAACGCTGTCAGTGATCTGATCTGAAACCGAGCACTGATGATCATCTTCATGGTGACTGGCGGGGTGGTGCTGGGATTTCTTGCCGTCTTGCTCAGGTGGTGCCGATGGCATGTCCGTCTCCTTGGCTGGCGGAAGTGGTGCGTATCGTGATGACGTGCGGCTCTGGCATTTGTGAAAGAAAAGCCCGGCAAGCGCATGCATGCCGGGCGGTGTTTGGCGGCGAAACCATTCTTTGATGTTAAGACACGGCCGTACCGGTCGTGGCCTTAAGAGCCGACAACAGCGAAAGCATATTGTCGGGAACGTCGCTTGCGGCGAGTTTCGAGGTCGCAACGGCCCCCGCCATGGTGTTGACAGAGTAGACCTGGATGACGCCCTGATTGGTGGCCGCCTGAGAGGAAATGCCCACCTGATGCTGGCTGCTGACAGCGTTCTCATAGAGAATGCCATGAGAATGCGCCAGCGACTGGTAAAGCGAGCCCATGGCCATTGCCGGCGCATCACCCATGACCTCGACATTGGCTTGGGTGACGGCGTCGGTAATCATACCATTGACCGGAGTGTTATCAGCCATTGTGTATCTCCTGGTTACCTAAAGAAGTGCCGGATGGAACGTAAGGCCCCGAACCGACCCTTTCCGCATGTCCTGCGGTCAGACAGATGACGGGGGACTTGGTGTCTTGTGACGATGGGCTGGCAAAAACTTGGATTGCTTGCAGAACCGTCGCCACAATGAAAACGGGCGGTCGCAGATCAATACGACCGCCCGGTGTGATATTGGCTGGACGGGCCGGAACCCTGATCAAAATCAGTTTCGGGTTGCCTGAAGCGTCGTCAGAAGCGTCAGCATATTGTCGGGCACATCGCTTTTGGCGATCTTGGCGGTCCCGACAGCCCCCGCCATCGTGTCAACCGAATAGATCTGCAGGATGCCCTGATTGGTCGCGGCCTGCGAGGTGATGCCGTTCTGCTGCTGGGCGCTGACGGCGTTCTGATACAGGATGCCCGTCGAATGAGCGAGGGACTGGAAGATCGAACCCATCGCCATTGCCGGGGCGTCGCCCAGAACTTTCACGTTCGCCTGGGTCACGGCATCTGTGATCTGACCATTTAGCGGAGTGTTATCAGCCACTGTTTATCTCCTGTTTGCCTAGGGAAATGCTGGAAGGAAGAGATGTTCCAAGCCAGCCACTTTGCGTGTGTTGCGGTCAGACAGATGACGGGGGGCTTGGCGTCTTGTGACGCAGGGCCTTGCAAAAGAACGGATTGTTTTAGGTAGTCTTGACCAAATGAAATCGGGCGATCGCTGATGATTGCGACCGCCCGATTTGAAACTGGCTTTGGGGCCAAAGATGTTTTGAAAATCAGCCCTTGGTTGCCTGAAGAGCGGTAAGAAGCGACAGCATGTTGTCGGGAACGTCGCTTTTGGCAATTTTGGAGGTCGCAACAGAGTCTGCCATCGTGTCGACCGAATAGATCTGGATGACGCCCTGGTTGGTTGCGGCCTGCGAGGTGATGCCGATCTGCTGCTGTGCGCTGACGGCGTTTTCATAAAGAATGCCGGTGGAATGTGCGAGGGACTGGAAGATCGAGCCCATTGCCATTGCCGGGGCGTCGCCCAGAACTTTCACGTTAGCCTGGGTGACTGCATCAGTGATCTGACCATTTACCGGGGTCGGAATCGCCATTGTAAAGTCTCCTTCGTTACGCTTTGCGGTGTGCTGCTTGCTGTTGTGTTTCTGTCGGGGTTTCGCCGTCCCGTTTTCAGTCTATCGACGCTGGCGGTGTATCGTTGTGACGCGTCTTTTTTGCGAGTTGGTCGTTTTTTTTACGCACGTATTCTTATTGAATGCCCGAAGCCCTGAGGTGTTCGCGGGCAAGCTGAACACGCTTGCGCACCGCGCAGTTGCTTAAGCCCAGGGCCGCTGCAATTTCGTCATAGGTGCGGTCCTGAACACAGCGCATCAAAAGCGGCTTGCGCAGTTTTTCCTGCATCTCAAGAAGGGCGGCTTCGAGCTGATCAAGTTTTTCACCAGCGAGATATGATTCCTCGGGGCTTGGTGTGATCGGCGCTGTCATCGGGGAGGCCGGGGTATCTGCCGCCCCGTGGGTTTCTTCGCGATATTCCGCCTTGCGCCGGTTTTGCCTGTGCAAATCAATGCAGGCGTTATGGACAATGCGCGACAGCCAGGCGCGATGATTGCGGATTTCATCCATCGATTCTTCGAATTTGGTCGATGCCTTGACCATGGCCTCGGACAGCGCATCTTGCGCATCATCCATATTGCCTGACATCAGTTTCAGGCATTGCTTCAAAAGCGTGTCTTGCTGATCAATCCACAGCGGCCAGAAATTTGGTGCCGCCGGGCCCAAATCTGCATCCGGTTGCGGATGCGTGGATTGTGAATAGGAGTATTGCCCGTCATCGGGGGCATTTGGTGTCTCCGGTGCCGTCGGTGTTTGCGGGACAGGGACATGTGGCACCGGTTGGCGCAATGTCGGGCTTTCTGCCCCCGGCACCAGACCACGCAGGATATCAAGCGGGTCGGTCGGTGTGCCGCCAGGCGTGCCAAGCGCACCGGCAATGATGTCTTCGGGGCTCGGGCCGCTCCGCGATGGTTCAAGGCCCGGGAAGCCTGCCAGCGGGTTGAAGTCTGCCGGGTAACCGGGCGGCGGGCTGTATCGCGGCTGGCCCTGGTTTGTTGCTGTGCCGGGGGTTGCGGTTGCGGCGGGGCGGGTGTCTGCCGGTTTTACCGGTTCTGCCGCAGGTGCCATCGATTGCATGATGGCGCGTGCATCAAGGGCGCTACTTGCCGGGGGCGTCAATCTGTCGTGACCGGCCTTTTGATCGGCTTCTTGATCTCCGGGGTCGTCGACTGCGGCAAGCTTTGCCAGATAATCTTCGGCAATGCGGGCCCGTTGTTCGGGTTTTAACCGGGACCAGATTGACGTCACCTTGTCATCATCACCCAACGCCAGCGACAGGCTTTGTTCAAGACTTTTGGCAAAGCTGATCTCGGCTTCTGTCAGGGTTGCCTCATCCTGCGGACTGTTCTTTTCGTTCTGCACTATGGACCCCTCCGGTTGATTGAATACAACCATAGGCTGATTAAGTTTTGCGGTAATCATTATGACGTAGCCGCAAAGAAATTGTGAATAAAAGTTTATATACATCCTATGGTTGTGTTTTCGTGCGCAACGGCGCAGCCGTCGCGATGCGGGCTGAGGATAGGTTGGGGACAGATCGTCGCGCGTTGACGCGCTTGTTATTGGCGTTGATGTTCCGGGCCAGGCCCGGTGGTAAACATCCAGCTAGGTCTTTTTGCCGGATGTCTTTTGTGGGGGCGCGGGATTTGAAGGCTGGGGATTTTGGTCCTTTGTCGGATCCCGTGGTGGGAAGGCTTCGGCAAGGGCGGTTTCCACCTTCTCGGACAAGGCCTGCATGCGCAAGTCAATCTCGCGTGCGATGATGTTACGGATTTCATTGGCGATATCGAACATCACCTGCTGGCCGTTTTGCATGTTTGGATCCGATGCCATATGCGGTGCCCCTTGTTGTGCCGCCTGAGGATGCGGGGTGGCTTGCCCTGTTTGCTGGCTGCCGATTGCGGGCTGCGGGGCCTGTGCGCCGGATTTCACGTTTTCGGCATGATTGGAAATGGTCTGTTTTTGATCAAGAACCTGGGCACGGGCCCGTTCGGCGGCTTGCGCCATGGCCTGCTGGGTTGCCAGATATTCCTGATTGAACGCCTTCCGGACCGCGTCCTTGCGATCACTTGCCGTGGTCACATCGTTTTGCGCTTGCCCGGTCATCAGCTGCCTCCTTTGCTGCTGCCAGCGTTACCTGCATTACCTGTGTTCGCGCTCTTGCCTTTGGCTGTGCTCGGTGACGATTTGGCATTGCCGCTGCTGCTGGTGTTGCTGCTGCTGTCGGCGTCACCATCATCAGCATCACCCGGATCGGATGTTTTTGCCGCTGCATTGGATTTCGGGGCTGTGGCTGTGGCAGGTGTGGTTGCGGTTGCCGTTGAAGATTTGTCGGCATCAAGCATAAAGGCCGGTGGCAAAAAGCCGTATTTCTTAAGATCGGCGACCTCGGGGTCGGTCGGCATGCCAGTCAGGCAGGTCTCAAGCCGCCCTCTGCTATCGGAAATCATGCTGGCAGCCCGGCAGGCCGATTGATCATGCTGGGCGTTGCAGCTCAGGATCGCGGTCGGTGTGCTGGTTCTGGCCTGGGTCATCAATTGTGCGGTGACGTCAAAGCTGGTCTCGGCCTGATAACGCACCAGAACAACCAGGCCGGCCCCCTTGTCACCTTCGCTGGGCGGGGTGATTTGCACCCAGAACGGAATGCTCGAATTGGGGGCGACCACCACATTTCCCGCTACGATCGGGCTTGGCAGGGTGCCGACATATTCCAGATGGATCGGCACCGGCGCCCGATCGGCAAAGATCAGGCGGATCAACGCCACATCCGGGGTTGCTTCACTGCCCGTCGCGCCAACCGTCTGTTCAAGGTGGATGGCATGCGGTGCACCGCCATAAATCGGTACTTCGGACATCTGGGGGGCAGCGCCATCGGCATCGATTGCATCAAACAGAAGTGCGCGCAATTGTGACGGGGCCGCGTTCGGTGCCGTAACAGAAAGTTCGGACTGCGCATCTGTTGATGTGCCGACATGCAAAGACCATTTGCACAAGGATTTTGGCACATCCGGTGCCAGCATTTTCGCAGAAATGGCTGTTTGTGCACTGGTCTTGGTCGGCGACAGGGGATAGCCCTGTTCCATGCTGATCGCCCAGTCGGGCGTATCGGCTGTGGTGTCTGCCTTGCCCTGCAGGGTCGGCATGGCGGTGCGGAACATGTCATCACGGATGACGGGGCCGGTCATGTCGGTTGTGCTGCCGTCCGCGTGGATCGTGGTTACGCCCCATTGCGCGTCCGTAGAACTGCCCGGGGTGCCAGACTGGGTATTTGTGGCAGCCGAACCACTGTCAGTACTATACCAAGGGTCCATGGTTTCAAGCGGGCCGGTGTAGCCTTCCGTCGGGGCACTTGCGGTTGTTGGGGTTGGCGATGACGTCCCGCCATCAAGCAGATAGCGTTGAATGATCTGGAACGCGGTTTCCATTGGTTGTGACTGCTGTGATGGTTGAGTCTGACTGCCCGATGCGGCTTGCTCAAAGCCCGGCAGGCCAAAGTCACGGCAAAGGGCTGCCATCATGTCAACGGCGGCCTGTTCGGAGCTGATCGCGTCCGGGGCTTCGGTTGGTTCGCGCAGATTGTTTTCGGCATCTGCCGCACCGGCCTCCGATGACGGTTGCCCGTTATCGGAATTGGCGCTGGATTTGGTCGAAGCCTTGGCTGGTTTGGGCGCGTCACTATCGGTCATGCCTGCACTCCCCAATGGTGTCTTGCAACACTCAAAAGGGCCGCCATCATGCCGCCCCTGATCTGCAAGAAGTTATAACGGTTCCTTGCAAACAGACGGGGTGGGGAGTGGAATGTGAAAAGATCGCGCCGAAATTGCATCGCGCGAAGTCGCAAACCAGGGCCTTGAAACACAAAACCCGCCAAAGATGCAGCAGGCTGCGTCTTGGCGGGTCTTTGTTTTACAAAATGGTGCTGGTGATAGGATTTGAACCTACGACCTACGCATTACGAATGCGCCGCTCTACCAGCTGAGCTACACCAGCACGATTCATTTTGTGGCGCGGAAAATACGGACAATCACCCGCCTTGGCAAGAGGTTTGTTGTTCTTTTTGCCAACAAGTGCCGGACTTTCAGCCATGCCCTGAAATCAGGACAGAGACACACAATATCACATTGACCATGCTGTGATTATCCGGCTTAGATGTGCGCGATCAAAATTCATGTGCGGGGGCAAATCATGTGTCGTTGGCTAAGCTATATCGGGGACCCGGTTTATCTGGAAAAGCTGGTCTTTGAGCCGCGCCATTCGCTGGTCGAACAAAGCCTGCACGCCGAACAGGCCAAAACGCCGACCAATGGCGATGGCTTTGGCCTTGGCTGGTATGACGAGCGCCCGACACCGGGGCTTTATCGCGAAATCCTGCCCGCCTGGAATGATCCGAACCTGCGATCGCTTGCCCATCATATCCGCTCCGGCCTTTTCTTTGCCCATGTCCGCGCCTCGACCGGCACCCACACCAGCCGCACCAATTGCCACCCGTTTTCCAACGGCCAGTATCTTTTTATGCATAACGGCCAGATTGGTGATTATCCGCTGGTGCGCCGATCCCTGGAAATGATGATCGAAGACGAATTTTACGAAGGCCGACAGGGCTCCACCGATAGCGAACTGATCTTTTGCCTGATGTTGACACTCGGCCTGCGCGATGATCCGCACCGTGCCATTCGCCGCACGATCGAGGTCGTTGAAAACGAAATGAAGGTGCGCGGTGCGACCTCACCGTTCCGTTTCACTGCCTGCCTGTCAAACGGCAAAAGCGTCTGCGCCATCCGCCACGCCAGCGACGATAAACCGCCATCACTTTACTGGCGCAAACGCGATGATCACGTGATTGTCGTCTCTGAACCGCTTGATGCCGAAAGCGATAGCTGGAAGGCGGTTGCGCCCAACCACACCCTGCATGTCGAAGGTGACCTGACCATCAGCGAAGAGGCCACGCTTGTTTGCTGATTAAGACACCACAACAATCTGACTGCGTGCCTTGACCAGTGCGCGTTGCAGGGCATCGCTTGGTGCGGTGTTGAGCAGTACCGTCTGAAAATCGCTGGCGTGGCCGTCACGGCAAAGGGCTTTGCGGCCAACCTTCTTCTCGTCGATCATCAGGATCGCATGGTCGCAGCACGATACCAGTGCGCGTCTGGCGCGGACTTCATCCATATTGAAGTCCAGCAAATCACCTTCGTCACTCATGCCCCCCACGCTGACAATCCCGAAATCGGCCCGCATGCTGCCGAAAAAATCCGCGCTGTCTGCGCCGATGATATCAAGGTCGCGGGTGCGGACCGTGCCACCGGCAAGGCGAAGCGTCACATTCGGTGCGTTTTGCAGGGCCATCACCACATGCAGATTGTTTGTGAGAACCGTTAAGTTGCGATGCGATGCCAGATGCTGGGCGGCGAGTTCGGCGGTGGTGCCGGTGCCAATCGCAATCGTGCAACCCTCCGGGATCAGGTCGGCGACCTTCACGGCAATCGCCATTTTGCCCGTCCGGTTCCAGACTTCACGTTTTTCATAGGCCGAGTTATCCGGATCGGGGGCCGGGCCCGCCAGACCATGACGGCGAAACACGCGCCCCTGTTCATGCAGATCGCGCAAATCGGTGCGGATGGTCTGGACCGAGACGTTAAACCGGCGTGCCAGTTCCTCGACCGCCATAAAGCCGGTCGATTTGACAAGGGCGACGATGCGGTCGCGTCGGCGGTCAAGGGGCACTGCATCAGACGTTTTAGTCACGGCATTTCTTTCGTTCGAAAGTTGTTATTTCGCTTGTGATCTAAGTATAGACAGGCCGAAACACTGCTGCATAGCCCGGTTTTCCTATTGAAACATTTAATTCTTGGTGTTGTCACACAACTGAAATCGAAATCCCGATAGCTTCCGGATCGAAACATTTTCGAACGAAACCTTCTTTCCGATCTATAGGGATGCCGATCATGCGTAACGTTCTTCTTGCTGCGGTTGCCTCTGCCGCGATGATGCTGCCGGTTGTGGGGCAGGCTGCTGAAAAGCTGGTTCTTTATACCAGTCAGCCAAACAAGGATGCCCAGACCACTGTTGATGCCTTTATGGCTGCCAACCCCGATATTGAAGTTGAGTGGGTCCGTGATGGTACCACCAAACTGATGGCGAAACTGCGTGCGGAAATCGCTGCTGGCGACCCGCGCCCGGATGTTCTTCTGATTGCCGATACCGTGACTCTTGAAGGTCTCAAGCAGGAAGGTCAGCTGCAGGCCTATAAATCGGGCGAGGCAAGTGCCTATGAAGACGGTCTTTATGACGGTGAAGGCTATTACTATTCGACCAAGCTGATCACCAGCGGCATCGTTTACAACACCGCCGTTAAAGCCCCGACATCGTGGAAAGACCTTGCTGATCCGGCGGTGAAAAACCAGATCGCAATGCCAAGCCCGCTTTATTCCGGTGCGGCCCTTATTCATCTCTCCACCCTGACCGAGAACAAGGATCTTGGCTGGGATTACTATCAGGCACTGGCGGCGAACGAAGCACGCGCCAAGGGTGGCAATGGCGGCACCTTCAAGGCGGTTGCTTCAGGTGAAAAGCCTTATGGTGTGGTTGTCGACTTCCTTGCGATCCGTGGCAAGGCCGATGGATCGCCGGTTGATTTCGTCTTCCCGTCTGAAGGTGTCACCTATGTGACCGAGCCGGTCGCGATCATGAAAGACGCCAAGAACGTCGATGCCGCCCACAAGTTCGTTGACTTCCTTCTGTCCGAACAGGGTCAGGAACTGGTCCTTGATATGGGCTATATCCCGGCACGCAACGATATGGCACTTCCGGCCGGTTTCCCGGCACGCAGCGAAATCAAGTTGATGGACTTCAATCCGGCCATCGCGCTGGAACAGGCCGAAGCCAACAAACAGAAATTCGCAGACATGTTCGGGGCTGAATAATGCAGGCTACAGGTCGCCTTCGCGGCGTTCTGCCTGGCATAATCGCCAAACCAAATGGCAACCGGTCTTCGGACCGGTTGCTGATTTGGTTGGTGGTGCCGGTATTTATTATTTCGATTTTGCCGATCCTGCGCCTTGGGTTTGAAGGCGTGATGGTCGGTGGTGTGCCTTCGTTTGATTATTTTCACGACGTGCTGGGCAATTCATCAACCTGGCGCGCCACGGCAAACAGTCTTTATACCGCCGGTCTTGGGACGATTATCTCCCTTTTGATTGGCGGCTCTTTTGCCTTTCTGGTCGCACTGACCGATATCCGCGCCAAGGCCGCATTGGTGTTCTGTTTCATGATCCCGATGATGATCCCGCCACAGATCACGGCCCTTAGTTGGGTGCAACTGACCGGGCCGAGCAGTGCGCTTTTGAACGCCATTGGCATGGCCCCGCCGCTGGGATCGCCCCAGCCGCTTTATTCCGCCGAGGGCATCGCGCTTTTGCTGGGGATCCAGCATGCCTCCATCGTGTTTCTGACATTGCGGGCAAACCTACGCATGTTGCCCCGCGAACAGATCGAAGCCGCCCGACTGGCCGGCGCACGTGGCGGGCGTTTGTGGTGGCAGATCATTTTGCCGCTGACCAGTCCGGGCCTGATTGCCGGAACCGCCATGGCCTTTGTTACCGCGCTTGGCAACTTTGGCATTCCGGCGATGCTGGGCATTCCGGCAGGCTACCAGACGCTGCCGACATTGATCTATCAAAAGCTTGCCGGGTTTGGCCCGTCCGTTCTGGGCGAGGTTTCCGTTCTTGCCATGCTGATCGGGGCGATTGCGATTTGTGGGGTCGCGCTGCATCACCGGTTGCTGTCCAAACGGGATTATCGCCTGATGGGGATGGTCGGGCGTCCTTTGGATGTCAAACTCGGTGCGCGCCGAAGCTTGGTTGAAATAGCCCTTTGGACGGTATTGGTCGCCATTCTGGTCATTCCGCTTTTGGCCCTGTTTACCACCGCACTGGTGCCGGCCTTTGGCGTCAAGCTGACATTCGCCAATGCCACGTTCGAGGCGTTTCACGAAGTCATGTTCGTGCAGCCATCGACCATTCGCGCATTCCAGAACAGCTTTGTTCTGTCCGTGGGGGCGGCGGTGACGCTTGTTGTGATGTGTCTGCCGCTGGCCTATGTCATGGTGCGACGTTCATCGAACCTGACCAAGCTGATCAATCTTCTGGTCGAGGTGCCCTATGCCTTGCCCGGCGTGGTTCTGGCGATTGCCTGCATCTTGCTGTTTATCCGCATTCCGCTGATTGATGTCAGTCTGTATGGCACGCTTGCGATCATTTTTGTCGCGTACTTGGCGCGTTTTCTGGTGATTGCGCTGCGCCCTGTCATGAACAGCTTTACCCAGCTTGATCCGGCGCTTGAAGAAGCAGCGCAAGCTTGCGGGGCAGGCTTGTCGCGCCGCTTGCGCGATATTCTCTTGCCGCTGGCAGCACCCTCGGCCGCGGCCGGTGCGCTTTTGGTTTTCCTGACCGCCTTTAACGAACTGACGGTTTCGGCCCTGTTGTGGTCGGCCGGGAACGAGACGTTGGGCGTTTTGATTTTCAATCTTGATGACAGTGGCGACACCGTTCTGGCCTCGGCCGTGGCGGTTCTGGTCGTGCTGGTGGTGATCGCGCTGATGAGCTGTTTTCAGCTTGCCGCGCGTCGTTTGCCCAAAGGAGTTGTACCGTGGCAGACATAAATCTTTCGCGCATTACCAAATGCTTTGGCGATTATCGGGCGGTTAATCAGGTCTCGCTTGATATCGCTGATGGGGAATTCGTGGCCCTGCTGGGCCCGTCGGGCTGTGGCAAGACGACCCTTTTGCGGTTGCTTGCCGGGTTCGAGGAACCCGATCACGGCCAGATTTCACTGGGTGGTCAGATCATGGCAAGTCCTGAAAACAATGTCATGATCAGTCCCGAAGATCGAAATCTTGGCATCGTGTTTCAGTCCTATGCCCTTTGGCCGCATATGACAGTCGCGCGCAATGTCGGCTATCCGCTTGAGGTGCGCGGGCTCAGCCGTGCCGATCAGGATCGCAAGATTGCCGAGGCACTCGATATCGTCGCCCTTGGCCCCTATGCCAATCGCAGTCCGTCGGAACTATCGGGTGGCCAACGTCAACGTGTTGCGCTGGCACGCTGCCTTGTCATGGAACCGCGTGCGGTGTTGCTCGACGAGCCGCTTGCCAACCTTGATGTGCACTTGCGCGAAACCATGCAACAGGCGTTTCTGGATTTCCATCGCCGCACCGGGGCGACAATGATTTACGTCACCCATGACCAGGCTGAGGCCATGGCAATGGCCGACCGGATTGCGGTGATGGACAAGGGCCATATCCGCCAGATGGCAGCCCCCGAAACCCTGTACCGCGAACCGGCCGATCTGATGGTGGCGGGCTTTGTTGGTGCTGGCGCGGTCCTGCCGGTACAAGGTGTAACGGTCGGAAGTAACGGCAACTGTTCTGTCCAGTTGGGGCAAAGCAGCATTACCGCACGCATCTGCCCGAAACTGGCCGATGACATTAGTACTGCCAATGCCGGTCTTTGCCTGCGGCCCGAGGACGTCTGGGTCACGGATGATGCGCCGTTGCGCGGACAAGTCGATGATTGCGTCTATCTCGGCGGGCGGTTCCGCCTTTCGGTTCGGATTGGCGCAGATCAGACATTACCGGTCTATGCCAACCGCCGTGCCCGCATCGGCGAACAGGTCGGCCTTAAGGTCAATGACGGCTGGGTGTTTGACCGCATGTCGGGTGAGGCCGCCTGATGTCAGCCCGTATGCGTGTACTTTCCGGTCTTGGTGAAAAGGGACCGGCCTGTCTCAGACTGGAATTCTTTAACCGGCGATGGCTTCTTGATTGCGGGGTTGGGCCGGAAAGTGATCAGGGATTTGATCCGGCGTGGCTTAATAAAGTTAACGCTGTTTTCATTACCCATGACCATATCGACCATATCGGGGCGGCGGGTGAAATCATTGAGGCCGGCTTGCCGATCTATTGCACCGAGGTTACAGCGCGCTCCCTGCCCAAGGGGGCCAATGTCGTTCCCTTGCCACCCTTTGGCGAAATTCAGGTCGATGGTGTGACCGTCACCACCGGGCGCACTGGCCATTCCTTTGGCGGGGTGTGGCTGCATTTCGAACTGGGCGGCGGGGTGCTGTATTCCGGGGATTTTTGTCAGGAATCGGAGTATTTCCTTTATGATGCGCCGCCCGGTGCCGCAACCGTGTTGCTTGATGCATCTTACGGCATGGAACAGCTGACCCAGCAGGTCCGGATTGACAGCCTTTTGACCACCATGACGAAACTGGATGGGCAAATCCTGTTTCCCGTGCCGCCCAGTGGCCGGGCCGCGGAAATGGCGCTTCTGTTTGAACGCCATGGTCTGACCGACTGGTCGATGGATGATCGCTGTTACGGGCAGGTCAAACAAGTGCTTGATGCCGATGGATCGGATTACGTCGCAAGTGACGCGATCCGCCAGTTGCGCAGCCTCAAGGACAAGGCAAAGCATTTCAATCCGAATGCACGCTTGCTGCTATGTCATGCGCCATGCGCGACCTTTGGCAAGGCGCGCGAACTGATTGATCAATGGCGGGATGCAGGGCGGATGGGGGCAAGTGCGCATGTGATTTTCACCGGTTTCATGCCGATCGAGGCGCGCAAGATGGTCGAAAAGGGCCATGCCCATTTCCGGCGTTGGAACGTACACCCCTTGGCAAGCCACGTGATTGACCTTGCCAATCAATGCCATGCGATGCAGGTCGTGCCCTTATTCACCAGCCGGCCAGAGGATTTTGGGCTTGTCGACGGGTTTGACGGGCGGCTACAGCTTGCGGATCGGTTCTATTTGTAATGCAAAATAAAGGTAATGCCCGGTCATGATCTATGCCGCTGAAAAGTTCGATTTTCCCAAACTGCCGTTTGTGTTCATCCGGCACGGGGAAACCGATGCCAACCGGGCGGGGATCATTGCCGGGTCAAACGAACCTCCGCTGAATGAAACCGGTCGCGCACAGGCGCTGGCGATTGCGCCCCTAATGGCGATGGCGAAATGGCGGGCGGTTTATGTCAGTCCGCAGGACCGGGCACGCACGACGGCCAATCTGGTGCTGCCGGGTTATGACGCCAGGGTGCTTGATGGCCTGCGCGAACGTCATTGGGGCGATCTGGAAGGCAGGCCGATCTCCGAACTTTGCCCGCGCTTTGACACCCCGCCCAATGGCGAGGGGTTTGATGCCATGTGTCAACGGGTGTCCTTTGCCATGCAACAGGCCCTGGCCGAGGTCAGTGATGACCTGACCGTGATCGTTGCCCATTCCGGGGTGGCGCGCTGCATTCTTTACATGACCGGGTTTGAGGCCGATGGCCCGCGCGTGCCCAACGCCACCCCGATCCTGTTCCGCCCGATGGAAATCGGCTGGGAGTATGAAAATTTGACCGAAAACCTGATCAAGGAGATTTCTGCGTGACTGAACCCAAAGCCCGTGATGCGCGTGATGCCCGAGACGCTGTGGTGTTCGATATGGATGGCACGCTGGCGCATTTTGATGCCGATGCTTTGGGGCATCTGGTTCATGGTGTGGAAAAACAGTGGGATGCGTTCTTTGACGCCATGGATCACGCCAAGCCGATTGAAAATATCGAGAAATTGCTGCGCATCCTGCATGCATCGGGCCATGCGATCCTGATCTGTTCGGGCCGTCCGGCCGGATGGCAGCATCGATCAGAATCCTGGCTGCGCGCCCATGACATCCCGTTTGATGGTATGTATCTGCGGCCCGAGGACGCCGATCATCGCAGTGATGAAGAGGTCAAGGAAGACCTGCTGGCCAAGATCATCGCCGATGGTTTCAATCCGTGGCTGGTGGTCGATGACCGCAGGCGGGTGGTCGATAAATGGCGCGATATGGGATTGACTTGCCTGCAATGTGCGCCGGGTGATTTCTAGGGGCTGATTTTTAATCCTCATACAAATAAAAACGCACAAAAAAGACCGGCCATGATCCTTCATGCGCCGGTCTGTTTATTCTTCACTTATTTTGAATAATCGTCGTTATTATTCAAAAAATTTTGCGTATTCCCCATAGCCTTCGGCCTCAAGATCCGCGACCGGGATGAAGCGCAGCGACGCCGAATTGATGCAATACCGCAACCCGCCGCGATCCTTCGGGCCATCGGGGAAGACGTGACCAAGATGGCTGTCGCCATGTTTGGATCGGACCTCAACCCGGCGCATGCCATGCGTGTTGTCTTCTTTGGCGATAACATTGTCGGTTTCGACCGGCTTTACAAAACTTGGCCAGCCACAGCCGCTATCGAACTTGTCGCGCGAGGTAAAAAGCGGCTCGCCCGAGACGATATCGACATAAAGCCCGTCTTCCTTGTGATCCCAGAAATCATTGCGAAACGGCGGTTCGGTGCCGCTTTCCTGTGTCACGTAATACTGTTCAGGCGACAGGTCGCGGATGGCATCCGGGTCTTTGTGATATTTGCTCATATTTCGTCACTCAAGCCTTTCTGGTCTTCGGTCCGGCAATTTCCTGTTTGCAAAGATGGTTGGAATATCGCCGTTGTCCAGTGACTTCACACCGAAGTGACATCAAAGGTTGATCAGATTACCCTTGGCACCATGGCTGACGTTTGGTTTTGCCGTCATAGGGGCGTGCAAGCCCCTGATTGATCAGCTCAAGGTCAAGCGGGCTGCCGTCAATGCGCACAGACGCCACCACGCGCCCGCCATAACGGCCCCATTCCGGTTCGCAGAATTGAACCGATTTTGCGGATTTCAGGCGTTGGCGGGCATAGTCGCGCGCCATTTGGGCGAGTTGCTTTTCGCTTTCGCATTTGCCGCGCATTTCCGGGGTGTCGACACCGCGCACGCGTACCGACATATTGGCGATTTCCTCGGGCAGGCCGGGGATCGCGACATAGATGGTATCGCCGTCATAGGCGTAATTGCCACGATAATCGCGCAGCGGCCAGTCATAGCAGGCGGCTATGGCGGGAAGGCTGCCGGTCAGCAGAGTAACCGCGGCCGAGCATGCCATGACGGCACGTTTGGCAAATCGGGATGTGGGGTTGTTTGACATCATCTTGGGGCGTTTATCTTAAAGTTTGAGGCGGGCAAGGATCTGGGCGGCGCGTTGTTCGACCGGGCCTTTGCGAATTTCGACCAGTTCATAGCCGCATTCATGATAGGTCCGGCACAGCACGACATATGTTCTGACGGCCTCGGAAAAGCTTTGTGTCCGTGCTGCATCGTTTTTATAGATTTCCGACCAGGGCGGCAGGACGAACGCCACCCTGTGATAGCGATAGGTATTGATCGCACGCATCAGGTCCGGGTTTTCCGGAAGGCCGCTTAGTCTTCGATGCGCCAACGTATCTGGCAGGCCGCGGTCACAGAAAACCGTGCGCGGGTGGTTTTGGATATCTTCCTGCCAGGCCCGGATGGAGCGTCTGAACATCAGCCCGGCATAGGCATCATTATCCTCCCACGGCACGGCGGTGCCGCCGCGTTCAAGCTGCTCTTCGATGATGGCACGCGCCACCTCGGGGCTGGTGTCAAAGCCCCGGTCATCAAGATGATTGATCAATGTGGTTTTGCCCGTACCGGGACCGCCGGTCAGGACAACAAGGTTGGACGTTATGGGTGTTTGCATTCGTGTTCGTGTCTCCGCAAGCACGCCGTTCTGGTCGGGCTTTGCGGCAAGGGGATGGCAATATTGTTGTTGGTTTTGGGTGGTGGCGAAATCTGTATGATCTGCGCAAGACGCGTTTTACCGGCTTGGCAGGGCAAGTCAACGGCAAAGAAAATGCGGTGCCGCTTGGTTGTCGGGGATTAGACGCAGCCTTCGATCAATGTGATTGCATCGCTGCCAGCATGAATGGCGATGACGGTGCCGTTTTCATCAATCTCAAAGCGGATGCCGTGCGTTTTGGCGTCATCCTGCCACCAGGTGACATAGCGCCCGTCCGGGCCAAGATATTCGTTTTCTTCCTCGATCAAGGTTTGACCGGCAAAGGCGGCATACACGTCTTCCTTGGTCGATCCGATGGAAAGGCCATTGCGGGTGCGCACAAGGCTTGTGGCAACGTCATGTTCGTCACCATAAAGCGACACCCGGGCAAGTTTGCCATCAAGGACCATGTAGCCCAGTCCGGACGGATCCAGATCGCGCTGCAGATAGGTGCAGCTTTCATCATCGCCGGCAATAAAGGTATCAAGGTTCGGGCCGATGACGTCGCGCAGTTCATCATCGCTCATGCCGATTTTGGCCGGGCCATAGCCCTGTTCAGACAGATTGGCGATGCCCGTGGCAATGGCATCGGTAATGACAAGGTCAATGATCGCGGTGCTGCCATCATGGCGGATTTTGCGCGGTGTCACGGTCTGGTGCAGATGGACTTGGGGCCAGCCGTTGCCGGTAATCCAGTCATCGGGGAAAAGCAGGTTGCTTTGCGGTTGCAGGCACAGAAGTTCGGCCTTTTTCAAAACGTCCTTGTGGCGCGCCTTAAGCACAAGCGGAATATCCATGCAGATGGTTTGCGGGACATCTTCCATCCAACTGACGGGGACGCCCGGACCATCGCAATTCTCGGGATCGGGGCGGAGTTCGCAATAAGACGGAACGATATTGTCCATGACGAAATCAAGCCGCATCGGACCTTTGCCCGCCGAAAACACAAGGGTTTCAAGTGCCTCTTCGTTCGGGTCCAGCCACTGAAAATGGTTGATCGCCCATGCGCTGCTGGCACGCATGTCCATGACCGCAAAGGCGGCCGGGCGGTCCATATCGGATATTTCCGCCGTACTGTCATCGGCCGCACTGGCGTGCGCACCCGTTGCAATCAGGGGCGAGACGGCGACGAACAGGGCGCTGAGATATCGAAGGCTTGCGGGCATGTTTTACTCTCGGTCACAACATGTCTTGTTTTGTCTCAGAAGCTTACGCCAGTTTTGAGACGCTTCACAGTGCAAACAATTGCATGACGATCAGCCTAGCCATGCGGTTTTTCGATGCGTGCAAGGATATGATCGGAAACCAGTTGTGCTGAAGGTGAAAGTCGATGGCCGCGCGCGGTGATCAGACTATAGGGTTTGATTTCAATCGCACCATCAAACGGCAGTTCGGTAATCAGCCCGCCACTGGTCAGAAGGGTTGTGACTTCCTCGGCCATCGGGGCGATGGCGTTGGTGTCCGAAAGGGTCGCCAGCGTCACCAGAAGGGACGCGGAATTCAAACTCGAATGCGGCAAGGGCAGGTGGCGTGAAATAAACACATCCTCAATCGTGCGACGCATCAGGTTGCCGGGCGGTGGCAAAATCCATTCAAACTGCGCAAGACGGGCCAGCGTGATCGGCTTGTTGATCTCAAGCAGCGGATGACCGGTCCGCACCATCAGGCGGATTTTCTCGCTCCTGATTTCGCGGATGTTAAACAGGCGGGGGTCCATGTCTTCGGGCACGCGGCCAATGACAAAGTCATGATCACCGGCGAGCAAATCCTTGATCAGCAAATGCGATGGCCCAACCCCGACATGGGCCTCAAGCAAGGAGTTGACGGCCTGAACGCTTCGGATGGCGGGCACCACCAGTTCAACGGCCGCCGCGGTCACCGCCCCGATGAACACAGTGCCGCCACCATGTTTGATGTCCTCGATCTCGCGTTCGGCTTCGCGGATTTCAATCAGCATGCTGCGCGCCCGCCGGGCAAGGGCGCGTCCGGCATTGGTCATCTCGATCCCGCGCGCACTGCGGACACACAAGCGGGCCTCAAGGATGTTTTCCATCTCAGACAATAGTCTAGAGGCAGCCGGTTGGGATGTCTTGAGCATGTCAGCCGCCAGACTGATCTGACCGGTCTCTTCCATCGCGACAATCATGCGCAGGTGACTGAGCTTGAGCCCCCTCTGAAACAGGTTGCCAGAGCGGAAAAGCAGGGATTTCGCAGAACTGAGCGGGAGCAGATTGGATGTCTTGGCCATAATGGATTCCTCCGGTATGGCGTGATTTTAGTATATCAATTTTGATATGCAAGTTTCGAAAATGTTTATTTGATTGTTATGTAGGGCGTCTGAATAATGGCGCCGTGTCCTTTGGGAAATAGGATGCAATATCAATTGAAAACAAAGACACGACGTATGCAGGTCACGAATGCCTGTGAAAGTCGGGCGTAAAGAATAATGGCATGTATGCCGTGTCTTTTAGGGAGGATAGCTATGAAACGTCTCGGTGCCGTAATGGCAGGGGTCGCCTTTGGCGCGGCCGCAATGATGAGCCCGATGATTTCCGGCGGTTACGCCCATGCCGATGAAAAAGGCTATGTCGGGATCGCAATGCCCACCAAATCTTCGGCACGTTGGATTTCCGACGGAAATTCCATGGTCGAGCAGTTTGAAGCTGCCGGCTACAAAACCGATCTTCAGTACGCAGAAGACGATATTCCCAACCAGCTGTCCCAGATCGAAAACATGATCGTTAAGGGCGTGGATGTCCTGGTGATCGCGGCGATTGACGGTACCACGCTTTCGAATGCGCTGGAAAACGCAGCTGCAGCAGGCATCAAGGTCTTCGCCTATGACCGCCTGATCGTTGAAAGCCCGAATGTCGATTATTATTCCACGTTCGATAACTTCCAGGTCGGCGTCCAGCAGGCCACCTCGCTGGTTGATGGCCTGATTGAATCGGGTGAGCCGCCCTATAATGTTGAACTGTTCGGCGGTTCGCCGGATGATAACAACGCGTATTTCTTCTATAACGGTGCGATGTCGATCCTGCAGCCGCTGATCGACGAGGGAACCATCGTGATCAAATCCGGCCAGATGGGCATGGACACGGTCGGTACCCTGCGTTGGGATGGTGCGGTTGCCCAGGCCCGTATGGATAACCTTCTTTCGGCACATTACACCGATGAAGAAGTCGATGGTGTTCTGTCGCCGTATGACGGGCTGTCGATTGGTATCCTGTCCTCGCTTAAAGGCGTTGGTTACGGTTCCGGCGATATGAAAATGCCGATCGTGACCGGTCAGGATGCCGAACTGCCGTCGGTCAAGTCGATCCTGGCTGGTGAACAGTATTCCACCATCTTCAAGGATACCCGTGAGCTTGCACGTGTAACCGTTTCGATGGTGGACAGTGTCCTTGCAGGCGAAAAGCCGACCATCAACGACACCAGCACTTACGACAACGGTGTGAAGGTTGTTCCTTCCTACCTGCTTGAGCCGATCATGGTTGATAAATCCAACTGGGAAGAAATCCTTATTGGTTCAGGCTATTACACCAAAGACGAAGTGCAATAAGCGCTTAGGCATTGAAGGTCCCGGCGTTTGCGCCGGGGCCGCTTTTCTTAAGGTTTCTAGGGCAACTCGCCCGACTGGTTTCCAGGAAAACAAAGACCAAAGCAGACGAAGACGCCGTTGCAGTGTCAATGGCAGTGGGAGGACCGGATGGATACCATCCTGGAAATGAAGAACATCACCAAGACCTTTCCGGGTGTGAAGGCGCTGGATGATGTCAGCCTCAAAGTTGAACGCGGGGAAATCCACGCGCTTTGTGGCGAAAACGGTGCAGGTAAATCCACCCTGATGAAGGTGCTGAGCGGTGTTTATCCGCACGGAACCTATGAAGGTGACATCCTTTATGACGGCGGGGTGCAGGAATTCAAGGAT
Organism: Thalassospira sp. ER-Se-21-Dark; assembly: GCF_017922435.1. NCBI lineage: Bacteria > Pseudomonadati > Pseudomonadota > Alphaproteobacteria > Rhodospirillales > Thalassospiraceae > Thalassospira > Thalassospira sp. ER-Se-21-Dark. The sequence continues at coordinate 75,220 of NZ_VDEZ01000004.1, forward strand.
ATCCGCGACAGTGAAGAACGCGGGATCATCATTATTCACCAGGAACTGGCACTTGTGCCGTTGCTGTCGATTGCCGAAAACATTTTTCTGGGCAACGAAATCAGCGAAAATGGCGTGATCAACTGGCCGGCGACCTTTGCGCGCACCGGCGAGTTGCTGTCAAAAGTCGGTTTGAAAGAAAACCCGGCGACGTTGGTCACCAATATCGGGGTTGGCAAACAACAACTGGTTGAGATTGCCAAGGCGCTTTCGAAAAAAGTGAAGCTGCTGATCCTTGATGAGCCGACCGCAAGTCTTCAGGAAAATGACAGCCAAAAGCTGCTCGACCTGTTGCTGGAATTCAAGGCGCAGGGCATCACCTCGATCCTGATTTCGCATAAGCTGAATGAAATCAATCGGGTTGCAGACCGCATCACGGTTATCCGCGATGGCCAGGCGATCTCGACCCTTGATGCACGTGGCGGGAACATCACCGAGGACCATATCGTCAAGGACATGGTCGGGCGCGATATGGCGCACCGCTATCCGGATCGCACCCCCAATATCAGCAGCGAGAAACTGATGGAAGTCCGCAACTGGTCGGCAACCCATCCGCTGCATCCCGAACGCAAGGTCGTTGATAATGTCAGCATTGATGTTGCGGCCGGTGAAGTTGTGGGCATTGCGGGCCTGATGGGCGCTGGTCGGACCGAACTTGCCATGAGCATATTTGGTCAGTCCTATGGCACCGATATTTCCGGAGAAGTCCAGATCAATGGCACGCCGGTCGATGTATCGACCGTGGAAAAGGCGATTGCATCGGGACTGGCCTATGTCACCGAAGACCGCAAGGAAATGGGTCTGATTCTTGAAGAAAGCATCACGACCAACATTACACTGGCCAATCTGCCGGGTGTTTCGGAAAACGGTGTTCTCAATGATGGCGCGGAGCGATCCGTTGCCGAGGAATACCGGGAAAAAATCAACATTCGAACGCCCAATGTCGGACAGAAGGTGATGAACCTTTCGGGCGGCAACCAGCAGAAAGTCGTTTTGTCAAAATGGCTGTTTGCGGCACCCGAAGTGCTCATTCTTGATGAGCCGACGCGCGGCATCGATGTCGGGGCGAAATACGAGATTTATACGATTATCAACCAACTGGCAGCCGACGGTAAGGGGGTCATCATGATCTCGTCGGAAATGCCGGAGCTTCTGGGCATGTGCGATCGCATCTACGTTATGAACGAAGGTAAGATCAAAGGACAGCTTGCGGCGAAAGACGCAAGCCAGGAAGCAATCATGCGCATGATCCTGAAAGGCTGAGGAACAGACAATGACGGATACTGAAACCAAATCAATCGGCTACTATCTGCGCACCCACATTCGTGAATACGGCATGGTTGTTGCGCTGGTTGCCATTCTGGCCTTCTTCCAGGTTCTGACAGACGGCATCATGCTCAAGCCGGTCAACCTGACCAACCTGTTCCTGCAAAACAGCTATATCATCATCATGGCTGTTGGCATGTTGCTGGTGATTGTTGGCGGCAATATTGACCTTTCGGTCGGCTCTGTCGTTGGCTTCATCGGTGCGCTGGCGGCGGTGATGATCGTCAACTGGGATTTGCCAACCGTTCTGGTCGTCCCGGTCTGCCTGATTGCCGGGGCCATCATTGGTGCAGCCCAAGGCTATTGGGTGGCCTATTGGCGTATTCCATCCTTTATTGTGACGCTGGCGGGGATGCTGGTGTTCAAGGGCTTGACGCTAGCACTTCTGGGCGGGGCATCGGTTGGTCCGTTCCCCGACAGTTTCCAGGCGATGTCGTCGGGCTTTATCCCGGACTTCTTTGGTGGTCTGATCGAGGGGCGCTTTAACGTCTTTTCGATGACGCTGGGGGTTGCACTTGCCGCGATCCTGCCAATCATTGGTCTGCGGTCGCGCGCCAAACAGGCGAAATTTGCCGCAGTCGAAGAACCAATGGCGGTGTTTGTCACCAAACATGCGGTGGCGGGGATTGCGATCCTGTTTGTGACCTATCTGCTGTCGACCTATCGTGGCTTGCCAAACATTCTGGTGATCATGGCGGTTCTGATTGCGATCTTTACCTTCATCACCAACAGCACCACTTTGGGCCGTCGTATCTATGCGCTCGGCGGGAATGAAAAAGCTGCCAAGCTTTCGGGCATCAATACCAAACGCCTGACCTTCTTCACATTTGCCAATATGGGCATGTTGGCCGCCCTTGCCGGGCTGGTCTTTGCCGCCCGTCTGAATACAGCAACGCCAAAGGCCGGTCTTGCGTTTGAGCTTGACGTTATTGCGGCTGTCTTTATTGGTGGCGCGTCGATGTCAGGCGGTGTTGGCAAGGTCATTGGTGCCGTCGTTGGCGCATTGATCATGGGTGTCATGAATAACGGGATGTCGATTATCGGTGTCGGTATTGACTGGCAGCAGGTGATCAAGGGCCTCGTGCTTTTGGCGGCTGTGATCTTCGACGTCTACAACAAAAACAAGGCGTAACAACACGATGGCGCGGAACGATACGCATCGGGGTCACACCAACCGGTTTCACCATAATAGGTTTATGGTGCCGGTTGCTGATGTGTGTCGTTCAAAGTCCTGTGTGCGGTCATCCCAACCGCACACCACCGGATCCGTCACGATAATAAGTCAAAAAGGAAAACGGGCATGACGAAGTTCAAACCGGCACCCTGGCCGCGTACCCTCCGCTCGCAAGAGGGATGGTTTGGCGGAACCAGCAAGGACAATATCTATCACCGCAGCTGGATGAAGAACCAGGGCTTGCCATCGGATCTGTTTGACGGACGTCCGGTGATCGGCATTTGTAACACCTGGTCGGAACTGACCCCGTGCAATGCCCATCTGCGCGATCTGGCCGAACGCGTCAAACACGGCATTTACGAGGCCGGTGGTCTTCCGCTTGAATTCCCGGTGTTTTCAACCGGTGAGAGCACGCTGCGCCCGACCGCGATGATGTTCCGTAACCTGGCCTCCATGGATGTTGAGGAAATGCTGCGTGGAACCCCGCTTGATGGCGTTGTCCTGATGGTGGGTTGCGATAAAACCACGCCGTCGCTTCTGATGGGGGCGGCCAGTGTTGATATCCCGGCGATTGTTGTCACCGGCGGACCGATGCTCAATGGCAAATGGCGTGGTGAGGATATCGGATCGGGCACATCGCTTTGGCAGCTTTCCGAGGACCGCAAGGCGGGCAAGATCAGCACCGAAGATTTCCTTGAAGCCGAAATTGCCATGTCGCGTTCGCCGGGCTCGTGCAACACTATGGGTACCGCATCCACCATGGCCAGCATGGCCGAGGCGCTTGGTATGGCGCTTTCGGGCAATGCGGCCATTCCGGCCGTCGACAGCCGCCGTCGCGTGATGGCGCACATTACCGGTCGCCGTATCGTTCAGATGGTCAAGGATGACCTGAAACCGTCTGATGTTATGACCAAGGAAGCGTTCGAGAACGCCATCCGGGTCAACGGCGCAATCGGTGGTTCGACCAACGCGGTTATTCACCTGCTTGCCATTGCAGGACGTGTTGGCATCGATCTGTCACTGGATGACTGGGATCGGTTGGGCCGTGATATCCCGACGATTGTGAACCTGCAGCCGTCTGGTGACTACCTGATGGAGGAATTCTTCTATTCCGGTGGTTTGCCTGTGGTGATCAAGGCGCTGGCCGAGGCTGGCAAGCTTCATAACGATGCCCTGACCGTATCGGGTGAAACCATGTGGGAACAGGTCAAGGATGTCCGCAACTGGAACGAAGATGTCATTCGCCCGTTCGAAAAGGCCCTGACCGCCAGTGGCGGCATTGCCGTTGTCAAAGGCAACCTTGCGCCAAACGGTGCGGTCCTGAAACCGTCGGCCGCAACGCCGGAACTTCTGACCCATCGCGGGCGAGCTGTGGTGTTTGAAGACATCGATGATTACAAGGCCAAGATCTATGACGAGGACCTTGATATCGATGAAACCTGCATCATGGTTCTGAAGAACTGCGGCCCGAAAGGCTATCCGGGTATGGCAGAGGTTGGCAATATGGGCCTGCCGCCCAAGGTGCTGCGTAAAGGCATCACCGATATGGTGCGTATTTCAGATGCCCGCATGAGCGGCACGGCCTATGGCACCGTAGTGCTGCATACCTCGCCCGAGGCCGCGGCAGGTGGGCCGTTGGCCGTCGTTAAGAACGGCGACATGATCGAGCTTGATGTGCCCAACCGTCGCCTGCATCTCGATATCAGTGATGAAGAGCTGGCCCAGCGCCTGAAAGACTGGAAAAACAGCGTTCCGGTCCCGGAAAGCGGCTATGCCTCGCTCTATTACAAATCGGTCATTGGTGCCGATCGCGGGGCAGACTTCGACTTCCTCGTCGGTCATCGCGGCAAGGCAATTCCGAAGGACAGTCACTGATTGATCCTGCCGGGATTTGATTTCCGATCACATGTCGCTGGGGGGTGACATGTGATACACGCCAGACCGGCCAGCATTGAATTGCTGGCCGGTTTTGGTTTGTCAGGTCCGATCAAGAATGCCGTTAATCGCCGATACAAGGTCGGCATAGTCGGTCACTACCGCATCCGCGCCAAGCGATTTGGCGCGCGTCTCATCGATCTCCATCGCAACGGCAATTGCATGAATACCAGCCGCACGGGCCGCATTCACATCATTGGCGTGATCGCCGACCATGATTGCGGTATCGACCTTCTGATCAAAGCCAAGCTGACCCAGGACAAAGCCAAGGAAGCGACCATCGGGCTTTTTGACCTCAAAGCTGTCTCCGCCAGCGATGATGCTAAACAGATCCGCGACACCAAGCTTGGTCAGGATCGCCTTGCAGGGGGCTTCGGGCTTGTTCGATGCCAGCGCAATGGTCCAGCCATCTGATTTCAGTTGGCGCAGGACCGCTTCGGCATTTTCAAACAGGCGGGTATAGGCATAGTCGGTTTCGACATAGCGCGCGTTGAAATCGATATTAAGCTCGTCCAGCATCGCATCAGAGGGCTCCGATCCGCGCGCGGCAAAGGCGCGTTTGGTCAGCATCCATGTGCCATCGCCCAGCATGGCCTCGATATCATGTCGTACAAGCGCGTCATGCCCGTGGGCGGCCAGCAAATCATTCATCGCAAACAGGATGTCATCGACCCCGTCAATCAGGGTGCCATCAAGGTCGAACAGAATGAATTTGGCCATCGGGTGGGGCTCCTTGGATGTGAATTGGCGGCAGTGGTGACAAGTGCAGCATGGTTTATAGGAACTTAACGGAAACCGTGCCATTAACAATCGGTAACATCTGCTAACAGCCGGTAACAAAACGTGACTCTTTATGGGCTTTTGCTGCCAGGGAATATGTTCTAAGACTTGCTGCGAACGGGAATATTTGCATCACACTTCATCGTGATGGTGCCTGCAAAGGGGATGCTGCGGAATGGCGCAGCCAACAGGGTTATAAATGTCGCTTGAACTAAGTGTTGTTGTTTTGGCCGCCGGGATGGGCACGCGCATGAAAAGCGCACTGCCCAAAGTAATGCACAAGGTCGCGGGCAAGCCGATGGTGGGGCACGTGATTGACACCGCAGCCCACCTGAAGGCGGCAAAGACCATGGTCGTTGTTGGCCCGGATATGCCGGACCTGATCAAGACCGTCGCCCCGCACCCGACGTTTGAACAGACCGACCGCCTTGGGACTGCGCACGCTGTTCTTGCTGCCAAGGAAGGCTTGAAGGGCCTTACGGGTAATGTTTTGGTGCTCTATGCTGACAGCCCGCTTTTTACTGCTGAAACGTTGGCGCGTCTTGTTGCGGCCCGCGAAGAAAAGGATCATGCGGTGGCGGTTCTGGGCTTCCGACCCGAAGATCCGACCGGTTATGGCCGTTTGGTCACAGATCAGAACGGCAGTCTGACCGCGATTGTCGAGGACAAGGAATGCGACGACGCCCAGCGTCAGATCAATTTCTGCAATTCCGGGGTGATGTGTTTTAAGGCCGAGGACATGATCACAACCCTTGAGGCGATTGATAACGCCAATGCCAAGGGTGAATATTACCTGACCGATGCGGTCGAAGTGGCGCAGAAAAATGGGCAGAGCTGTGTCGCGGTTGAGGTGGACGAGGCAGAGACACTTGGTGTCAATTCCCGCACCCAGTTGGCCGTCGCCGAAGCCATCCTGCAAAATCGCCTGCGCGAAGCCGCGATGGCAGAGGGTGCGACATTGGTTGATCCGGCGTCGGTATTCTTGAGTGCTGATACCAAGCTTGGCCGCGATGTTGTTGTTGAGCCCAATGTTGTCTTTGGGCCCGGCGTCACGGTTGGCGACAATGTCGTGATCAAGGCGTTCAGCCATCTTGAAAGCTGTGTCGTGGGCAATGGTGCCGATATCGGGCCGTATGCCCGGTTGCGTCCGGGGGCTGAAATCGGTGCCGGGGCGCGGGTTGGTAACTTTGTTGAAATCAAGAAGGCCGTTGTCGAAGACGGTGCCAAGGTCAATCACCTGAGCTATATCGGCGATGCCCGTGTTGGGGCCAAGGCCAATATCGGTGCCGGGACGATCACGTGTAACTATGACGGCTTCCGCAAACAGCATACCGACATCGGGGCAGGGGCGTTTATCGGCTCCAACTCGTCGCTTGTCGCCCCCGTCGAAATTGGCGATGGCGCAATTGTTGGCGCGGGCAGCACGATCACCGGCAAGGTCGAAGCAGATGCATTGACCCTGACCCGGGCCGAGCGGATCGAGAAAAAGGGCTGGGCCGCCAAGTTTCGCGAAAAAATGCGCGAACTGACCGGCAAGAAATAGCCCAAAACAAAGATTTTGAAATTGCCACTCACTATCCGGGTGGCCAGACGACACGCGATATAAAGCAGGAAGAAAACCAATATGTGCGGCATTATCGGGATTATCGGCAAAGACAGCGTCAGCGAACGTATTCTTGAAGGGCTCAAACGCCTTGAATATCGCGGCTATGACAGTGCCGGCATTGCAACGCTGGTCAATGGCGATATCGAACGCCGCCGCGCCGAAGGCAAGCTGATCAATCTGGCCAAGCGTCTGGATGAAAGCCCGCTTGCCGGTGACGTTGGTATTGGTCACACCCGTTGGGCGACCCATGGTGTGCCGACGGAAAACAATGCCCATCCGCATACCGATGGTAAGGTTGCCGTGGTTCATAACGGCATCATCGAAAACTTCCAGGAGATCAAGGCGGAGCTTTCTGCCAAGGGCCGCGTGTTTGCCACCGATACCGACACCGAAGTTGTCGTGCATCTGGTGTCTGACTTCCTTGATCAGGGCAAATCCCCGCGTGACGCAGTTGCTGCGACCTTGCATCGCATCGAAGGGGCCTTTGCGCTGGTGATCATGATTGCCGGTCAGCATGACGTGATCTTTGGGGCACGCCGTGGTACGCCGCTGGCTGTTGGTCTGGGCGAGGGCGAGATGTATCTCGGTTCCGATGCCATGGCGCTGTCGCATCTGACCAACAAGCTGATCTACCTTGAAGAAGGCGACTGGGTCGAAATGACCCGCGATAGCGTTCAGGTCCGCGATGAAAATGACGAAGACGTCACCCGCGAAACCAAACTTTCGGCCGTTTCTGGCGCGATGATGGGCAAGGGCAACTACAATCACTTCATGCAGAAGGAAATCTTCGAACAACCTGCAGTGATTGGCGATACCCTGCATGCTTTCATCAACCCGGCGACCCAGACCATCAAACTGCCCGACATACCGTTTTCCTTTGCTGATGCAACGCGTTTGACAATCGTCGCCTGCGGCACGTCCTATTACGCGGGGCTGGTCGCCAAGCACTGGATCGAACGTTATGCCGGTCTGGGCGTGGATGTCGATGTCGCATCCGAATTCCGCTATCGTTGCCCGCCGCTGCCAAAAGGTGGCGTTGCCCTGTTCATTTCGCAGTCGGGCGAGACGCTTGATACCTTGGCCGCCCTTCGTTACGCCAAATCCAAGGGCCAGAAGATCGTATCGATCGTCAACGTGCCCGAAAGCACGATTGCGCGCGAAAGTGATGTGGTGCTTTTGACCTATGCCGGACCTGAAATCGGGGTGGCCTCGACCAAGGCCTTTACGACGCAGCTCACAGTTCTCGCCTGTCTTGCGGTGACCATCGGCCGTGAAAACGGAACGCTCGCAAAGGATGAAGAGGCTGCCATCGTCAGTGCGCTGACCGAAGTGCCGAAACATGCAGCCGAAGTGCTGCACCATGACGAAGCACTTAAACAGCTTGCGCTTGATGTCGCCGATGCAAGGGATGTTCTTTATCTCGGCCGTGGTCTTGGTTATCCGATTGCAATGGAAGGGGCGCTCAAGCTCAAGGAAATTTCCTATATCCATGCCGAGGGCTACGCCGCCGGTGAAATGAAACACGGTCCGATTGCCCTGATTGATCAATCGGTGCCGATCATCGTCATTGCGCCGTCTGACGAGCTGTTCGAAAAAACCGCCTCGAACATGCAGGAAGCTGCCGCACGTGGGGGGCGGGTGATCTTTATTTCCGACGCGCCGGGACTGGCCAAACTGGGCGATATGGCATCGGCGACGATCGAGCTTCCCAAGGTCGCCGACTTCGTCGCGCCGATCCTCTATACCATCCCGGTTCAGATGCTGGCCTATCACGTTGCGGTTCACAAAGGCACCGATGTCGATCAGCCACGTAACCTTGCGAAATCAGTAACCGTAGAATAGGGCCGATCAACCTGTTCGCGGAAAGGTGAATTCGGGTTTGGGCACGGTCGGGTTACCATGTCGCCCTTCGAGATTAAAATTGCCCCATCGCATGATGAAGGCTGTTCATCAGATGGAAGGTTTTGCATGACCATACCGCGCTTTTTGTTTGCCGCACTTACTGTTTCCCTGAGCGCCTTATCGGGATGCGCCGGTTTGACGCCCGATATGGTGAACCTTGATGCGATGTCGTGCGAAGACCGACTATCCTATGTCGATGCGGTGGTGAGCGATAACGCGGTGCAAAGTGCATCTGCGTCGCCGGTTGTGGGGTATCGTTTCCTGCGGGCGAACCGAAATTCTGTCTTGATGGCGCGGCAGCTTGATGCGGATGGGGATGGGCAGGTTGATCGCGAGGGTCAATGGGACGCGCTGATTTCGCAAATGCGGGGCCTTGACCGGACGGCGCGGCGAAGTGAAATCGCCAATCTTCCGGCAGCATCGGGCATTTCGTATGAGGCGGTGGAAAACTGCGCCAATGCCATGGCAGCGTCCCTGACACCTGATCAATATCAGACACTTTTACCCGCCGTCTTCGTGCCCGATGACTACCTTGATTTTCAACGCATCGCCGGTCTGTATCCCTTAACCGCCTTTCCGGCCTATTTCGGCTATGAGGGATGGAAGCAGGCGAATTTCGCAAGCTTTGCAGCCAGCGATAATAACCTGATCCATTCTGGGGCATGGCGTGAATATACGGTGGCGTCATCTGAGCCAGGCCGTTTCGATGTTGTGGATATTGACCAGGATGCCTTTGGTCAATGGCGACTAGGCGAAGATGAACTTGAAAATCTGGTGCAGGCCTATGCCCCGGTATTTCGTGTGCGGGCAGGAAGTGACAGTGACAAGGTCGGGCGACCAACCCTGCTGGCGCGGGGTGCCCTGGCGACGATCGATACCGATAATCCGACGGTTTATTACCGGCTGAGCCATACCTATTTTGCCGGACGTTGGCGGCCACAAATCGTTTATGAAATCTGGTTCCCGGAACGCCCGCCCAGCAGCCCATTTGATATTCTGGCTGGGCATTTGGACGCGCTGATCTGGCGTGTAACACTGGATGACGATGGTTCGCCGTTGATTGCCGATACGATCCATGGCTGCGGCTGTTACCACATGTTTTTCCCAAGCAACGGTTTGCAACGCATTAGCGCCCCAGAGGATCACGACATTCGCGAAACAGCGGAAATGCCCGCCGGTTACCTCGCGTCATCCATATTGAACGGCCCCGTGCTTTGGATTGACAAGACCAGCCATTATCTGCTGGACGTCACTGGTGCGGCGACGGGTCAATCGGATGCGGATATTGCCAGACAAACCGCAGTGCTGCGCCCCGCGCAGGAACTTGGCCATTTACCGCTGCAAAACGGGCAGGGCAACGCAAGCCTTTTTGATGAAGACGGATTTGTACCCGGCACGGAGCGGTTGGAACGCTTTATCCTGTGGCCGATGGGTGTGGATAAACCCGGTGCGATGCGCCAGTGGGGACACCACGCCACGGCATTTGTCGGAAGACGGCATTTTGACGAAGCCAAACTGATGGATCGCTATTTCATCAAACGCTGAGATAAGCGGGCAACCTTCGTGCAATTTTGATTTGAAATCTTGGCCGGTTTCGGCAAGGAGGCTTCAGGAGAACGTCTTCTTTGCAATAAGTTAACCGAAGGTTCGACACTATCGTTTGCGCAATGTAATCTCGTAGTGACGACGTCGGTTCCAAGCCACAAATTTTCAATGAGAGCAAAATGAAAGTTATCGTGACGGGCGGTGCAGGTTTTATCGGGTCTGCTGTTTGTCGGCTGATGACCGGGTTGAAGGGCTATGAAGTCCTGAATATCGATAAACTGACCTATGCGGGTGATCTGCGGACGTTGGCGTCTATTTCCGAACGCGATAACTACCACTTTGCTCATCAGGATATTTGCAACCGGGACGCCATCATCAAACTGTTTGATGAGTTTCAACCGGACGCGGTGATGCATCTGGCGGCGGAAAGTCACGTTGACCGTTCGATCGACGGACCGGCTGATTTCATTCAGACCAATGTGGTTGGTACGTTTACCTTGCTTGACGTTGCGCGTGCGTATTTCGATAAGCTGCCAGCGGATAAACGTTCAAAATTTCGGTTCCACCATATCTCGACCGATGAGGTTTATGGATCGCTTGGCAGCGAAGGGCTGTTCACCGAAGAGACGGCGTATGCCCCGACCTCACCTTATTCCGCCAGCAAGGCGAGTTCGGATCATCTTGTCCAAGCGTGGCACCATACATATGGATTGCCCATCGTCATCAGCAATTGTTCCAACAATTACGGTCCTTATCAGTTCCCGGAGAAACTCATTCCACTGATGGCGCTCAATCTTCTGCATGGCAAGAAGTTGCCCGTTTATGGCGAGGGTTTGAATACGCGCGACTGGCTGCATGTCGAAGATCATGCCGAGGCCTTGGTCAAGATCCTGACAGAAGGCCGCATTGGCGAGAAATACAATGTTGGCGGTTGCAATGAGCTGACCAACATCGACGTCGTCAAACGCATATTTAATACGGTGCAAGAGATCGTGCCCGATATCTCGTTCGAAAGTTTTGACGAAGCGGTTACGTACGTGAAAGACCGTCCCGGCCACGATTGGCGCTATGCCATCGATCCAACCAAAATGCAGAATGAGTTGGGTTGGAAGCCGAAATACGACTTTGAAACCGGCCTTCGGCAAACCATTGAGTGGTATGTGAACAATCGCGAATGGTGGGAGCCGATTTTAAAAAATAAATATGCCGGCGAACGTCTGGGAAGTGCCAAGGGGCAAGCCGATGCCTAGAGTACTGGTATTTGGCAAAAATGGTCAGCTTGCCAGATGTCTGGCTGCTTCCGCGCATGAATTTCCCGACGCGCAACTGACCTTTGTTGGTCGGGAAGAATGTGACCTTGAGGATGCATCCCAAGTCGAGCCCGTTATCGACCGCGTGCAGCCGGATATTGTTGTTAATGCTGCGGCATACACCGCCGTGGATTTGGCCGAGCAGCACGAAGATATCGCGTTCAAGGTTAACAGCGATGCAGTCCGCACAATGGCACAAGCCCTTGCGAAGCGATCCATCCCGCTGATCCATGTCTCAACGGATTATGTTTTCGACGGGAAGGGAACAAGGCCTTATCGCGAGGAAGATGCGGTCTCGCCCCTGGGTGTTTACGGTAACAGCAAACTCGCGGGTGAGGTTGCTGTTCGTGAGGCGCATCAAAAGCACCTTATATTGAGGACATCCTGGGTCTACAGCCAGTTTGGCAAAAACTTCGTCAAAACGATGCTTAATCTCATGGCGCAAAGGGATGAGGTTCGAATTGTCGACGACCAGACCGGGTGCCCGACAAGCGCCCATGATTTGGCACATGCGATTCTGGAGCTTTGCGGTGTGGCGACCTCTGCCGAGTTTGATAAATTCGGCACCTATCACCTGACGTCAGATCAAGAAATGACATGGTTTGAGTTTGGCAAGAGCATTCACAAGATCGCCTTGCAGGAGTGGGGTGAGGATTGGAAAGGCAAGGATTGTGTGGTTTTGCCAATCAAGTCCTCGGAATTTCCAACTGCTGCAAAAAGGCCGGAATACTCCGTACTGTCTTGCAGGCTTATCGATGATACCTTTGGTATCAAGTTGCCAAATGTTGAGGATAGCCTGACGGCTGCTATCAAGGGTCTTGGGAAGGAAAAGGCGGATGCGTAAAGGGATCATATTGGCAGGCGGGACGGGAACGCGTCTGCACCCATCGACACTGGTTGTCTCCAAGCAACTGCAGCCTGTCTATGATAAGCCGATGATCTATTATCCGCTGACCACGCTGATGCTGGCGGGAATCACGGACATCCTGATTATCAGCACGCCACGAGATGTGCCGCTGTTCAAAGATCTGCTCGGTGATGGATCGAAATGGGGCATCAGCCTTCAATATGCGGTTCAGCCTGAACCCCGCGGCCTTGCAGATGCTTTTATTGTCGGTGCGGATTTTGTCGGGAACGACCCGTGCTGTTTGATTTTGGGCGACAATATCTATTTTGGTCACAACCTGACTGAATTGCTGGGCAACGCAATGGCCCAGTCCGATGGGGCGACGGTGTTTGCCTATTACGTTCAGGATCCCGAAAGGTATGGCGTGGTCGAGTTTGACCGCGATGGCGTGGCCCTGGATATCGAGGAAAAACCGGCCAATCCCAAATCGAACTTCGCAGTGACGGGGTTGTATTTTTACGATTCAGATGTTGTCGACATTGCCAAATCGATCAAGCCGTCCAAACGCGGTGAGCTTGAAATTACCGACGTCAACAAGGCTTACCTTAAACGTGGTACGCTCAAGGTCGAGAAGATGGGCAGGGGTTATGCCTGGCTCGATACCGGAACGCACGCGGCGATGCTTGAGGCCGCCAATTTTGTCCGTACCGTCGAGAGCCGCCAAAGCCTCAAGATTGCCTGTCCTGAAGAAATCGCGCTGAGAAAGGGCATGATCTCGGTCGAGCAGTTTGAAAAGCTGATAAGCGAGTTTGGCGCAAGCTCTTACAAGGTATATCTCCAGACGGTTCTAAAAACCTACGATATCCTTTAAGTGGGACTAGAATACCGGGTTCTCGCGATAGCTTGCAAAACTCATGGCTTTCTCGTCTTTTGCCGACAGCGTGATCTGGCTTTCGTCAAACGGCCAGTCGATGCCAAGGTCCGGATCATTCCACATGATCGCGCGTTCGCTTTCCGGAGCATAAGGTGCTGATACCTTGTAGTTTACTTCCGTGTCCGGCTCCAGGGTTACAAAGCCGTGGGCAAAACCGGCGGGAATGAATATCTGATTCCAGTCTTCTGCACTGATTTCAGTTGAAACCCATTTCCCGAACGTTTTTGACTTGGCGCGAATGTCGACTGCGACATCCAGAATGCGGCCTCTGATGACCCGAACCAGCTTGTCTTGGGCAAAGGGCGGGCATTGAAAATGCAGTCCTCGCAATACGCCGACATTGCTGGATAAGGAGTGATTGTCCTGCACGAACTGTTGATCGATACCAGCTTTGGCAAAGGCTTCCAGATTATAGGTTTCAGAGAAAAAACCCCGCTCATCGCCAAATTTCTTCGGGAAGATCAGCTTAACATCGGGAATTTCCAGCTCTTCAAATTGCATCCGTGCTGCCTTGCGCAGGGTAAATTAATTCGTTCAACCTATGGATAGCAGATGCTTGGCCTTCGTGCATATGCGCATTTTTATAAAATTCTGAGCGTGGCAATTGAATGGGCGGTCGGCTTTATCGAGGTTGCGGGACCCGTCGTTGCGATTATTGATTCTGGGCCTTGCGAAATGGATCCGTTTGCGCGACCAGGGCGGAGAACTTTTTCATGAAGGGGGCGAATTCCGCGCCGAGATAATGATAAAGCGGCAAGACGGAAATTGTCTCCTCGATTGCCGGTGCTGGTGTGTTGCCCAGAATGCCCTTTGTCAGCATGTCGTCGATATTGCTATCTGCGGACAGAAAACGCGTGATACGCCCTTCGGCATAGGCTTGATGCTTTTCGGTATTAAACATCATTGGCTTGTGCGTGATGCCGGTTTTGGCCGTATCGGCATGGACGTACTTTTCCTGCCATATCACGCCGAGCGTAAAGGCAATCGGCGTTGACGGGTCTTGATCGTTCGGATTCCGCCAAAGCCGGTTTGCAATTTCGCGGAGAGCAACCGGTGATCTTACAAACGCGCGGGAATAGTTCTTTTCGGCCGGTATTGCGCGGTATAACTCGCCATCCACGAGGCCTTGGTTGAAATGTAAAAGTCCGCGACGCCCCGGCAGTTTGACGGCCTGAAGCGGGCAACCGAGATCCGCATAGAGTTTCTGCAAGATGACAATCGACTTCTGCGACATCGGGTCATTTTCGACATAGGCGATCTTTTCGGGGCATTCGACATCAGCCTCATTGGCCAAAGCATCGGTGCTGAATGTTTGCGAAGAAAACAAACCGACAAGGGCAAATAACAGAAAAACGGGCGCCATCAGATCCTGTCGTTTATCTGAATGCCCGGACGTCAGGGCCGATGAATTTTTACTGCACGACATTTTTTTGCAATCCGGGTGTTTGCGCGGTCATTGGATGTTATTTGCGTTCTTTGGCTGGAGCTTAGACGCGAAACCCGCTTTTTCATAGGTGTTTGAACCAGGCATCTTCGTCACCTGAACCAGACCTGCCAAACAGCCCTTTGGCAAAAGCAACTGTGACAGCCCGATATATATTCTTCTGCGGCACGGTGTCGGGGCTTGTTTCCCGGGCTTGAAAATGTTTTGATCAGCGCGCTTTGAAACGGGGGCGGATTTTTGCTGCGCTCCGAATGCGGAAATCGCCAAAAATCGTGACATTTCTGCGTCTTTTTACATCTCCCTATTGACTTTGAACTGGTACTCCAATAAATGCTGTTAGCACTCGCCGGGGGTGAGTGCTAATACGGGCTCATCCCGGTTAGTCTTAGTTATTAACGAGCCTTAGCTTAAACACGGAGTTGTCTAAAATGAAGTTCCGTCCGCTGCATGATCGAGTACTGGTACGTCGTGTCGAATCCGACACCAAAACTGCCGGTGGCATCATTATTCCGGATACCGCCAAAGAAAAACCGCAGGAAGGCGAAGTCATCGCTGTTGGTTCTGGCGTTCGCAAAGAAGATGGCTCGGTCGTAGCCCTCGACGTCAAAGCAGGTGACAAAGTCCTGTTTGGCAAATGGTCGGGCACCGAAGTCAAGGTCGACGGCGAAGAGCTGTTGATCATGAAAGAATCCGACATCATGGGCATCATGGACTAAGTCAGCCCGTTTGGGTGATTTGTCCACGTTCATCCGTCTCATAGAGAGGAAAGAATATTATGGCTGCTAAAGAAGTAAAATTCTCCACTGACGCACGCGCCAAAATGCTGCGCGGTGTCGACATCCTGGCAGACGCTGTCAAGGTGACCCTCGGCCCGAAAGGTCGTAACGTTGTTATCGAAAAGTCCTTTGGCGCACCGCGCGTGACCAAGGACGGTGTTTCGGTCGCCAAAGAAATCGAACTGACCGACAAGTTCGAAAACATGGGCGCACAGATGGTTCGCGAAGTCGCGTCGAAAACCGCCGATCTGGCGGGTGACGGCACCACGACCGCAACCGTTCTGGCACAGGCCATCGTTCGTGAAGGCAACAAGTCTGTTGCTGCCGGCATGAACCCGATGGACCTGAAGCGCGGTATCGACCTTGCGACCACCAAAGTGATCGAATCCATCCAGAGCCGTGCACGTAAAGTTGCCGGTCGCGATGAGATCGCACAGGTTGGTAACATTTCTGCTAACGGTGACCGTGAAGTCGGCGACATGATCGCAGAAGCCATGGAAAAAGTTGGCAACGAAGGCGTTATCACCGTTGAGGAAGCCAAAGGCCTGCACACCGAACTCGACGTTGTCGAAGGCATGCAGTTCGACCGTGGTTACCTGTCTCCGTACTTCGTAACCAACCCGGAGAAAATGGTCGCAGAAATGGATGCTCCGTACATCCTGCTGTTCGACAAGAAAATCTCCTCGCTTCAGCCGATCCTTCCGCTGCTTGAGTCGGTCGTTCAGTCCGGCAAGCCGCTTCTGATCATTGCTGAAGACATCGAAGGCGAAGCACTGGCAACGCTCGTTGTCAACAAGCTGCGCGGTGGTCTGAAAATCGCTGCTGTTAAAGCACCGGGCTTCGGCGACCGTCGTAAAGCCATGCTCGAAGACATCGCCATCCTTACCGGTGGTCAGGTTGTCTCCGAAGATCTCGGCATCAAGCTGGAAAGCGTCACCCTCGACATGCTCGGTACCGCGAAATCGGTTACCATCACCAAAGAAGAAACCACCATCATTGATGGTGCTGGTGAGAAAGCACAGATCGAAGCACGCGTTGGCCAGATCCGCGCCCAGATCGAAGAAACCACCTCTGACTACGATCGTGAAAAACTGCAGGAACGTCTTGCGAAACTCGCAGGCGGCGTTGCAGTGATCAAAATCGGTGGCGCTTCGGAAATCGAAGTGAAAGAACGCAAAGACCGCGTTGACGATGCCCTGCACGCGACCCGCGCTGCTGTTGAAGAAGGCATTGTTGCTGGTGGTGGTACGGCTCTGCTGTACTCCGTCAAGGCGCTCGAAGGCCTTGAAGGTGAAAACCACGACCAGACCATCGGTGTTGACATCGTTCGCCGTGCCCTGCAGGCACCGGTTCGCCAGATCGCACAGAACGCTGGCGTAGATGGCGCTGTTGTTGCTGGCAAACTGCTTGAGCAGGACGATGTAGAGTTCGGTTATGACGCTCAGAAGGGCGAATACACCAACCTCGTCAAAGCTGGCATCATCGACCCGGCCAAAGTTGTTCGTACTGCTCTGCAGGACGCAGCATCGGTCGCTGGTCTGCTGATCACCACCGAATGCATGATCGCCGAGAAAGCCGAAGACAAACCGGCTGGCGGTGCGCCTGACATGGGCGGCATGGGTGGTATGGGCGGCATGGGTGGCATGGGCTTCTAAGCCTTACCCAACCGACCTATCGCATAAGGGAAGGGGCTCGCCATTGGCGTGCCCCTTTTCTTTGTCTAAGCGGCAATAAAAAAGAGCCCGCACACCGGCGGGCTCTTTGATGAATTCAAAAGGTGTCAGCCAAACAGCTTTTTAAGCGTTCGGGGCTGACAGCGCAGATATTGCGGAGCGGCCTTGACCTCGGCGCCCAGCGTTGCGGCGGCATGCCACGGCCAGCGCGGGTCATACAGAATGCCGCGCGCAAGGGCGATGGCATCGGCCTGACCGGTAAAGGTGATGGCTTCTGCCTGTTCGGCCTCGGTGATCAGGCCCACCGCAATTGTGGTTATGCCGGTTTCGGCCTTGATGCGGGCCGCAAACGGGACCTGATAATTGGGTCCTAGCGGGATTTTCTGATCGATATGAAGGCCGCCCGATGAAACATGGATAAAATCGCATCCACGGTCCTTGAGGAGTTTGGCCAGCGCGACGCTTTGATCAATATCCCAGCCGTCGTCGACCCAGTCGGTTGCCGATATACGGATGCCGAGCGGATAGTCCGCGCCAACGGCCTTGCGGATGGCGTCATAGACTTCGATCACGATGCGCGTGCGGTTTTCAAATGAACCGCCATATTCATCGTCACGCTTGTTGGCATGCGGTGACAGGAATTGATGGAGCAAATAGCCATGCGCACCATGAATTTCAATCGCGTCAAAACCCAACCGGATGGACCGTTCAGCCGCCTCGACAAAGGCCTGAATGACTTCTGCAATGCGTGATTTTGTCATCGCCTCGGGGATTGGATCACCGTCACGGAACGGCACGGCAGAGGGGGCTGAGACCTGCCAGCCATTTTCGTGGTCCGGGGAAAGGGCGTGGCCCCCGAGCCACGGTTTTTCACAAGACGCCTTGCGCCCGGCATGGGCCAGTTGGATGGCGATCGGCATGTCGGAATGGCTGCGGACAGCTTTAAGCGTTTTACCAAGTGCTGCCTCGGTTTCGTTATCCCACAGGCCGACATCGCCATAGGTAATGCGTCCTTCGGGTTCGACGGCGGTGGCTTCGATAATCAGAAGACCGGCACCTGACTGCGCCAGATTGCCCAGATGCATGTCATGCCAATGGGTGACCTTGCCGTTATCGGCGGAATACTGGCACATCGGTGCAATGATAATGCGGTTATCAAGGGATAGCTTGCCCAGTGAAAGCGGGGTGAAAAGAGTGCTCATATGCGTTCCTTTAACTCGGACGGTGGTGCGTGTGCGCCAATCAATGGGATGAAGCTAATCCGAGGGCGGGGCGGGTGCCAGCGTAATGTTGAATTTTTCCAGGGAATGGAATGCCAGAAGGTATTTGTCCAAGCAGGCGATCAGAAAAAATCAAAAATTCGCAAAAAAAAATGCATCGACCTACTTGCAGAAACTTTCACCCGATCTATCTCAAGGTCGGAAAGGGGCATGGTGCCCTGATACGCGTCAAGGTTGCAGCCTGGTCTGGACTGATGGCGCAAGAATACTCGTCTGTAATGGAGGGTACTACAATGACTGGTCTTCAGACTCTAAATGGATCCCGTCGTCCGTCTTCTTCACCGACTTACGGTGATCCTTTCACTCTTATTTCCCGTGACGTTGACCGCATGATCGGTTCGATCTTTGGTCACCGTGCATCCCCATCGGCACAGGTATCTTCCGAAGAAGGCGAAGCGACCCAACCGTTGCTGAGCCCGCGGATCGACATCTATGACGGCGAAGATCACTTTGAACTTTCCGCCGAACTTCCGGGCGTTGAACAGGATGACGTCAATGTCGAAGTGCTTGACGGTGTTCTGACCATCACCGGCGAGAAGAAATTCAGCCGTGAAAGCAAGGATGGCGCCCATGTTGTCGAGCGCAGCTATGGCAGCTTCAAGCGGTCCTTCCGCCTGAATGACACCATTGATGCCGACAACATTACCGCATCCTTCAAGAACGGTGTTCTGTTGCTTACTCTTCCAAAGGTAGCAGAACAGAAGCCCGAACCGCGCAAGATTGCGGTGACTGGCTAACGACTGTCTCTCCTCCCTGAGAAGCTTCCCCTGATAAGACTGACGGGCGGTTTAACCGCCCGTCTTTTTTTTGTGTTCGCAGATTGGTGAGGCTTAGGTTGCCGGGCGCCCGGCATAGCCGCTGCAATGATCAAGCGGCATGTCAAAGAGCCCTGTTTCATCAAAGCGGTCGAGTGCATCTTTCCACGGTGTCAGGTCGATATTCTGTGCCTTGAGCCAGTCGGGATTGTAATAGGTATCGCAATAACGATCCCCACCGTCACACAGCAAGGTCACGACCGACCCGGTTTGTCCAGCCTTCTTCATTTCCGAGATCAGCGACAGGGTCGCGATCAGGTTGGTGCCTGTCGATCCGCCGCAGCGCCGGCCAAGATGCTTTTTCAGGTAATAAAGGGCGGCAAAGCTGGCGGCATCGGGGATGCGATACATGCGATCGACCACGGTCGGGTTGAAGCTGGGTTCGACGCGCGGGCGACCGATGCCTTCAACGCGCGATCCCTTGCTGTTGGTGATCGAACAGTCGCCGGTTTCATACCCGTCATAGAAAACCGAGTTTTCCGGGTCGGCCACGCATAGCTCACAGCCCTGACCAAGGCTTCGGCCATAACGGATATAGCGTCCGATGGTCGATGATGTGCCACCCGTTCCGGCACCAACAATGATCCAGCGTGGGATGGGGTGGGGTTCGCGTTTGAGCTGATCAAAGATGCTTTCGGCGATGTTGTTGTTGCCACGCCAGTCGGTCGCGCGTTCGGCATAGGTGAACTGGTCCATATAATGGCCACCCAGTTCGCGTGCCAGACGTTGCGATTCCTCATAAATCTGGCCGCTGTGATCGACCAGATGGCTTTCGCCGCCATAAAAGGCGATCTGATCGATTTTCTGCTGTGATGTGGATTTCGGCATCACCGCAATAAAGCGCAGGCCAAGAAGGCGGGCGAAATAGGCCTCTGATACGGCGGTGGAGCCACTTGATGCCTCGATGATCGGGGTGTCCTTGTTGATCCAGCCATTGCACAGACCATAGAGAAACAGCGACCGGGCCAGACGATGTTTGAGGCTACCGGATGGATGGGTTGACTCATCTTTAAGGTACAGGCCAATGTCACCAAGCTTTGGCAGATCAAGGCGGATCAGATGGGTATCGGCAGATCGGTTGAAATCGGCTTCAATCGTGCTGATGGCATCGGCCACCCATTGGCGGTCATAAGGCATGAAACATCCTGACGTCTGGTTGGATCACTTTTTGGCCAAGTTTGGCCCGGAATCGTCATCTGTTTAGGGCAATATAATACAAAAAACGACAGTAAAATTGTGCCGGTACATTTTCACAACCGATCAGCAAACGTCGATTTTATCAGATTGGGCTTGCTAACACTTTTTTCAAAGCTCACCTTTAAGATACAAGCTTCACGATTCTTTCGATTTGACGGGATGGCGCGAAATCATGGCTGACGACGATAAGGACCCGTTTAGCGTGCGTATGGGAGCCTCCGACATTGGGGCGGCTTATGATGTGCCTGTGCGTGTGTCAACGGTGATTGGCAAAAGCCAGATCCAGGTCGCGCAATTGATGCGCCTGACCCGTGGTGCCGTGCTTGAGCTGGACCGCCGCGTGGGGGAGCCGGTTGATATCTACGTCAACAACCGACTGGTTGCCCGCGGCGAACTGGTTGTCGTCGACGAAAATCTGGGTGTGACGATTACCGAGGTTGTCAAAAGCGGCATGGTGATCGAAACCCACCACTAATTGCGAACGCACTGCAATCAACGCATCCCACCGGCTCATGGCTGACGGTGGGATTTTTTTGTCCTCGGTGGAACTTGCAAGGTTTTCAGGCGTTTGTGAATAAACCCCTTTGAAGACTCAAGTTCCGGTCCACTGTCTTTGATGACGGTTGGCGACCTCATTTAGCCGAGGGTTACCCCATGATTAATCTAGTGACATCAGGCCTTCTGGCTTTGATCGGTCTTGCACTTTCTGTTGGCGGTGCATGGCTGATTGCGGTCGGCGGGAGTTTCTATTACGCGCTTGCCGGATTGGCCTTCCTGTTTGCAAGCTTTCTGGCCTTTTCACGCAAGCCTGTCCTGTTGCCGTTTTATGGCGCGTTTACAGTAGCAAGTCTGGTCTGGGCTGTGTGGGAGGCCGGGTTTGACTGGTGGCAACTGGCACCGCGCGGCGGGCTGATCATTGTTGTCGGGCTTTGGCTGATGACGCCTGTTTTCCGCAAAACTTTAGTCCGGGCGTCGCAGGATGAGGATGGTGCAAGTGAGAATAAGGCGCCGGTTCGGTCCTTTGTGCTTGAAGGCAGTATCGTCATCGCCGTGATCGTTGCGGTTTATTCGATGATGAACAATCCCAATGCGATCGAGGGCACTCTGCCAACCAGTACGGTTGTCGAGAACCCGCAATATGGCGGGTCTGTGCCCGATGGCGATTGGCATCATTATGGTCGGACGACCTATGGGCAACGCTATTCACCGCTTGATCAGATCAATACCGATAATGTTGCGTCGCTTGAACAGGCCTGGGTCTATCAGACCGGTGATTTGAAACGCGAAAGTGACGTGCCTGAAACCACCTATCAGGTCACACCGCTTAAGATTGGCGAGACGCTGTATCTTTGCACACCGCACAGTTGGGCGATTGCGATTGATGCCAAAACCGGACAGGAAAAGTGGAAATTTGATCCGGGTATTCCGCAAAATCCGGACCGTCAGCATCAGACATGCCGGGGTGTCACCTATTACAAGGACACGGCCACCAACGAAACCGGCCCCTGCACCGAACGTGTGTTCCTGCCGACATCGGATGCACGCCTGATCGCCCTTGATGCGGCAACGGGTGAAGTTTGCCCGTCATTCGGGGATGAGGGCACCGTGCATCTGGAAACCAACATGCCCTACAATCCGGCGGGCTATTATTATTCAACGTCGCCACCGGTTGCCGCAGATGGCAAAATCATCATTGGCGGGGCGGTGAATGATAACTATTCCACCAAATCGCAGTCGGGCGTTATTCGCGCCTATGACATCAATACCGGCGAGCTGATCTGGAATTGGGATTCCGGCAATCCGGACCAAACCGAACCGATCCCCGATGATCAAACCTATACCGCCAACTCGCCCAACAGCTGGTCGGTATCCAGTGCGGACGAGGCGCTTGGCATGATCTATGTGCCGTTGGGCAACAAGGTGCCTGATCAGTTGGGCATGAACCGCGATGAAAATGTGGAAACCTATTCCTCGTCGATCGTGGCACTTAGCCTTGAGACCGGGCAGGTCCAGTGGGTGCGTCAGACGGTGCATCATGATCTTTGGGATATGGATGTACCGGCACAGCCAGCCTTGCTTGATATCACCAACCCCGATGGGGAAACCGTTCCGGCACTGGTCGGACCGACCAAACAGGGCGATATCTATGTTCTGGACCGCCGCACCGGTGAGCCGATCATTCCGGTGACCGAGGTGCCCGCACCTGGTGGCGCAATCCCCGAGGATCATACCGCCCCGACCCAGCCGGTCTCAGGCCTGACCTTCATGCCAGAGCCGCTGACCGGCAAGGATATGTGGGGCATTACCCTGTTTGATCAGATGGCGTGTCGCATCGCATTCCATCTGTTGAAATATGAAGGCCGCTATACGCCGCCGTCTCTGGAAGGGACGCTGGTGTATCCCGGCAACTTCGGGACATTTAACTGGGGCAGTGTTGCGGTTGATCCGGAACGCCAGATCATGTTTGGCATGCCAACCTATCTAGCCTTTACCTCGCGCCTGATTCCGCGGGCCGAGGTGCCACCGCGCGGCAGTGAAAAGGCCAGTGAAATGGGGATTAACCGCAACGAAGGTGCGCCCTATGCCGTTGAAATGGGGCCGTTCCTGTCGCCGCTTGGTATCCCATGCCAGGCCCCGCCATGGGGATATGTTGCCGGTGCCGACCTGCGTACGGGCGAGATTGCCTATATGCACAAAAACGGTACGGTCGAAGACATGACCCCGTTGCCGTTGCCATTCGAACTTGGTGTGCCGGGCATTGGTGGCCCGATCCTGACCAAGGGTGGTGTGGCGTTCCTTGGCGCGGCGGTCGATAACTATTTCCGCGCCTATGACGCAACGACCGGCGAGAAGATTTGGGAAACACGTCTTCCGGCTGGTGGTCAATCAACGCCAATGACCTATGAAACCGATGACGGGACGCAATATGTGCTGATCGTCGCAGGTGGTCATGGATCAATTGGCACCAAGCCGGGCGATTATGTGATTGCCTATAAGCTTGCCGAGTAAGATCGGCCAAAACAGACCTTAAAGCGCACGGGCATCTGAAAGAAATCAGGTGCCCGTGTCATATCTGGCGCTTGCAAGCCTATCCCGTCGCATCAAGGGCGAGGCGTTTTTCAACCCGTTGAATTTCCTCGGGCCGGAGCCTTGGTTCCAGCGCATCCAGTGCGGCCTGCGGGTTCAGTGGTTCTGCCTCGTTGGCACCTTCGGGAAAGGTGATCGGGCCGCTTGCAGCACGCCTTAGCCAATAATAGGCGTCGGCATAATTCTGTTTCACGCCCCAGCCACGTTCAAGCAAGGCACCGAACATGAACTGTGCGGCGTGCATGTTTTCGTTTGCGGCAATTTCAAAGTAATGCGCGGCCTCGACAAAGTTCTGGCGAACCCCGCGGCCATGGAAATACTGCGCGCCGATCATATAGGCGGCATTGGCATTGTGCGGATCAATGCGCAGTGCGCGCTTGAAGTATTTCGTGGCCTGAAAATGATCATAGGGCAGGCCAAATCCGTTGAAATGCATCAGGCCAAGATAATAGGTCGCCCCGCCATGGTTGGTCTTTGCAGCCTTGCCAAACCACTGGGCCGCCATTTCGTATTCAGGCGTCCCCAGATCACCACGAAAATACAGCAGACCCAGCGCATATTGCGCATACGGGTCGTTTTCCTGTGCCGCCAGATGCCAGAAGGACTGCGCACGCACGTAATCCCCAGCCTGATAGGCGTAGTAGCCTGTCTGGTATTCCTTGCTCATGTCAGCTGTATGGCCCGCTGTTGGCAACAGCAGGCAGGCCAGCACGGCAAGTGCGAATAAGGGGTGTCGGCCCGAAAGGCTGGCCGATGAGGGGCTGGTCACGCGTGGGAACCGTCAGGAGTTTGTTTTAAACAGGGGCACGACCTTGCGGGCGCGTTTTTCGATGGCTTCAAGCACATTGACGATTTCAGCGCTTTGTTTGATGCGCTCACCGCTATGCAGGGCAACATATTGTCCGGCATTTTTGTGCTCGTTACCGAGCTTGATGACCGTGAAAAGAGGGGTTTCGTGGGTTGAACGGAAAATCGAAAACATCGCCATCCCGTCCAGATGATCGATGGCATAATCCTTCCAGGCGCCGCTGGCAACCTGTCGGGAATATGTGTTCATGAGTTTCATCAGTTCAGCCCGGTCAAAATGAACAAAGCTTTTGGCTTTGCGGTATTTGGCCAAATCGAACAATGTTCCCATGTGGTACTCCGGCAGCGTGTGTTCGGGGTTGTCCTTTACCACAACGAGAAAATGACAACCTGATGACACGGTAGCGCGGATTGACCGACGCCTCAAGTTTCAATGGATGAAAAACAGACCGGATTCTAGAGGCTGCGCGAACGGGTTGGCGGCCAATCAACTGTTTGCGATCCGGTGTTATAGGGATCGGGTGTGCGATAGCAGCTGACCGCCGCAAGCGAGCGATAGCAATAAAGCGGCGGTTCTGGCACCGGTTCCTTTTTGCAGTACGACTTGCCGTCAATCTTGCGGATAGTCGAGCAATCCTGACCGGTCGATAGCGAAACCGCATGGTCAATCAGGGTTTTGTCGGAATTGATGATGCTGACCACGTCAAAGGCAATATACCACTCACCGCCGGTAAACAGACTGGTGCCGACAACATCGGACATCGTTGTTCCACAGCCCGATACCGTGGACCCCATCAAGGCTGCAAACAGCCCGGCAAGGATACGCTGTCGGATAAGGCGCCGTTTTGCGGGCTTGGTATGTGCAGTCTCGCGACTTTTCATTGTGGTCTCCGTCCGCTCACCGGGCAAATATGACCGATGACAAGTTCAAATCTGTTCCCTTGGCATTTACCAAAGCAAGCCCTGTGCCGAACTGTATCTTTGCCCCCGATAAAACGACATGTGGCACTGATCGTGGGCGTTTTCAGCCCTGTGCATCACCGTCAAAAAGCATCCGGGTGCGGTGATGGTGGCGTTCAAACATTTCAAAGCCGTTTAAAACCGGCGATGTCGTGGGGAAAATGTGTGTTTGGCAGGCAATTCTTTCCCGTTGGGTTTGCTGTGCCCGAATTGGGCCACATGGCGCTGATATCAGCCATGAAACGGTTATTGCGATCCCGCTTAATCCGAGGGCGGGGCAAAATAATCGTCGGAATAACCGGAATGGTGTCGAGCAGACTTGACCCTGTACCCGCTGGCGCGTTAAATCCTTGCCAGAAATTTTTCAGATAAGCGGGCAGGTTGCCCGCTTTATTGTGACCGGATTGGAGCCGTTTTCGTGGTTGATATTTTCCAGGAAGTCGAAGAAGACCTTAAGCGTGAACGCAGCGAAGAGCTGTGGCGCAAATACGGGAAATACGTGATCGGCGTTGCAGCAGCCATTGTGCTGGGTGTTGCCGGTCGTGAAGGCTGGAAAACCTATGAAACCAGCACCAGCATCGAAAACGGTACCCGTCTTGCAAATGCCGTAGAACTGGCACAGGACAGCGCAACCGACGAAGACGCCGCATTGGCCGCCCTTGATGCGATCATTGCTGATGGCAATGCCGATTTTGTCGCGCTTGGTCATTTCCAGAAGGCAGCGGTTTACCTTCGCGCGGACGCAACGCCGTCTGCAATCAGCGAACTCGAAGCGATTGCCGGTAATTCCGACATTGATCAGGTTTATCGTGATCTTGCGGTTGTTCAGATCGCAATGAACAGTGCCAGTGCTGAAAACGCACAGGACCTGATCACGCGTCTTGAGCCGATCGCCGTGCCCGAGAATGCGTGGTACTACTCTGCACGTGAAATGATTGCACTTTTGCATATTGCGGGTGGTGAGGTCGAAGCTGCCAAACCGCTTCTGACCGAGATTGCTGATGATAACAGTGCGCCGGCCGGAATGCGCGCACGGGCAAGTGAAATTCTCAAGGCTGTTGGTGCCTGAGGTTCTTCGGGCATCAATGGATCGCAACCCGCGATCCATATGACGTGAGTTTTTTCAGGGGATACGGTTTTGACCACACGCGGTATTAAGTCACTTCTTTGCGTAATCGGCCTGACGGGCCTTTTGGCAGGGTGTTCAAGCTGGCTTGGCGAGGCAGAAGATCCGCCGCTTCCGGGGGAGCGTATTTCTGTCCTTGCCCTGCAAAGCACGGTTCAGCCCGACATTGAACTGACCGACCAGCGCGTGATTTTGCCTGAACCCGAACCGATGGTCGACTGGCCGCAAAATGGCGGCTATCCGAGCCACGCACTCCATCACGTTGCGCTTGATAACGATGTTCTCGAACAGGACTGGTCGATTGATATCGGCGAAGGGTCGATGGATGATAACCTTCTGCTTAATCAGGCGATTGTCGCGCGGGGTGTGATCTTTACCATCGATGCCAGCGCCGAAGTCCGTGCCTTTGCCGCAACGTCAGGCAAGGAAATCTGGTCGCTTGAACTCGCCCCTGAGGACGAAGAAGACAGCACGCTTTTGGGCGGTGGTCTGGCCTATGAGGCCGGAGTTATCTATGCCACGACGGGCTTTGCCGAAATCATTGCCATTGATGCGCCAAGTGCCACGATCCTTTGGCGTCAACAGGTCACAGCACCGATGCGTTCTGCGCCGACTGTGCGCGGTGGTCGCGTCTTTGCCATTACCATCGATAACCAGACTGTCGCGCTGAATGCGCGCACCGGTGAAACGCTTTGGAACCATCGTGGTGCGTCCGAGGGCGCGTCCTTTATCGGTGGTGCCAGCCCGGCGGTGGATCAGGGCGTTGTCATTTCGGCCTATTCGACGGGCGAACTTTATGCCCTTCGTGTTGAAAACGGTCAGGTGATCTGGTCGGATGCGCTGGCGGCCGCCGGCCGTACCGATGCGGTGTCGGCGATTGCCGATATTCGCGGCCTGCCGGTGATTGATAATGATCTGGTGATCGCGACAAGCAACTCCGGTTTGACGACCGCGATTGACCTTCGCACCGGGGTTCGTGTCTGGGAACTTGAGGCCGGTGGCATCCAGTCACCGTGGGTGGCCGGCGAATATGTATACCTGCTAACCAATACAAATGACTTGATTGCCTTGCGTCGACGCACCGGACAGGTTAAATGGGTGACCGTTCTGCCCCGTTTTACCGATCCCGAGGATCAGGAAGGCCCGATTGTCTGGACAGGGCCGGTACTGGCCGGTGACAGGTTGATCGTTGGTAACGAGCAGGGCGAAGTAATGACTGTTTCCCCTTATAGCGGTGACATTCTTGGTGAGGACGAAGTATCCGGGCCAATTACCCTGCCGCCATCTGTTGCCGGTGACAGTCTTTACTTCCTGACTGCGGATGCCGATCTAATCGCATATCGCTGATCAGGATACAGTTTTAGGCAAGGCGATTTGCCTTGCAGGATTTGCGATGCGCCGTGGGACAATGTGCCCACGGCGCATAACGCCTTTTATTACGAGAGTCTGAAAATCAGATGTCGCTGAAAGTTGCCATTATCGGTCGCCCCAATGTCGGGAAGTCGACCCTGTTTAACCGTCTGGTCGGCAAAAAGCTGGCGCTTGTGGACGATCAGCCCGGTGTGACCCGTGACCGCCGTTATGGCAAGGCACGCCTTGGCGATATGTCTTTTGACATTATCGACACCGCCGGTCTGGAAGAAGCGTTTGATAATTCCGTCGAAGGCATGATGCGCCAGCAAAGTGAAAAGGCGTTTGAGGAATGCGATGTTGCGCTGTTCCTGATTGACGCCCGTGCCGGTCTGACGCCGCTTGATAACCATTTTGCCGATTGGCTGCGCAAGCGCGAGAAGCCGGTCTATGTCATTGCCAACAAGCACGAAGGCCGTGATCAGGATCCGGGGCTTTATGAGGCCTATGGCCTTGGCCTTGGCGATGTTGCGCCGATCTCGGCCGAGCATGGCCTTGGGATCGAGTTGCTTTATGACATGCTTGAGCCGCACTGGAAGGAATGGAAAGACCGCGAACGGGTCGCCAGACAACATGCGCGCGAAGCCGCGCAGGAAGCACTGGACGAAGCCCGTGCCGAAGTAGATTTCGACGATGAAGACGGTTTTGCCGATGACGAGGGTGAGGTCTTCCCGTCCTACGAGATTGAATTCAACGAGGATGATGAAGACGAAGACGGCGAACTGATTGTCGAAGGCGCGCGGGACAATTCGAAAATCCAGTTGGCGATTGTCGGCCGTCCGAATGCCGGTAAATCAACCCTTCTGAACCAGTTGCTTGGCGAAGAGCGCGTCATGACCGGGCCGCAGGCCGGGCTCACCCGTGACTCGATCGCGGTCGACTGGTCCTATGAAGGCCGCCCGATCCGTCTGGTCGATACCGCCGGGATGCGCCGCAAGAAGAAGATCGATGACCGCGTTGAAAAGCTGTCAGTTGCCGATACGCTGCGCGTGATCCGCTATGCGCAGGTCGTGGTTCTGATGCTTGATGCGACCAATACGCTTGATAAGCAGGACCTGACGATTGCGCGTATGGTGCTTGAAGAAGGCCGTGCACTGATCATTGCGGTCAACAAGTGGGATGCGATCATCGACAAAAAGGGCGTTATGCAGGAACTGCGTGACAAGCTTGATACGTCCTTTGCCCAGGCCAAGGGTATTCCGGTTCTGACCTTCTCGGCCCTGACTGGTCGTGGCACGGATCGCCTGATGCCGACCGTTCTTGATATCCACGATATCTGGAGCCGCCGCATCCCGACCTCGCAGCTCAACCGCTGGCTTGAAGCAACCACCGAACGCCATTTGCCGCCGGTTATTTCCGGGCGTCGTATTCGCCTGCGCTATATGACCCAGGCGAAATCACGTCCGCCAAGCTTCTTTATCAACTGCTCCAAGGCGGCGGAACTGCCCGAAAGCTATACGCGCTATCTGATCAATGGTCTGCGCGAAGATTTCGACATGCCGGGCGTTCCGATCCGTATTTACCTGCGCAGCAGCGACAACCCTTATGCCAACAAGAAAAAGAAACGCTAGTTTCGACCTGTTGCCAAACACAACAAAGCCGCCCGTCGGAAACGAGGGCGGCTTTTTCGTGCCAGATAGCTGCGCAAGACCTTATTCGAACGCGGCAGACGGGCCGTTATCAATGATTTCCTTGATATGGTCGGGCAGGTCTTGTTCGGTGAAGCCTTCCTGAATTTCGCGGCTTTGGACAAAGGCGAAAATGTCTGCGATGTCCTGGCCGGAAAAATCAATCTGATAGCCAAGGTCGGCCTGCTGCAGGGCCAGCATCTGCGGTGCGCCGCGCCACATGCGGGCAAAGAATTCGAACGGTTCGCGCGCGATGTTCATGTTTGACGCATCAAGGCTGGTGGCGACATCGCTGCCGACATTGTTGACCGAGTGACAAATCACGCATCCGCGCTCCGCAAACAGGGCCTTACCGCGTTTTGCATCCATTTCCGGCATCGTAGTCGCCGAGGACCCGTTCCCGCCTGCCTGCGCCTCTGTGGTGGTCTGCAGGGTTATGGGTGTTGCAATGATCAATGCCAAGCCAACAGCCCCCAACGGGGCAAGGATGCAATTACGAAGCGCCTGTTTCATGGCAATACCCAGATTGATTGTTGCGGATTGAGGCCATGCTAACGACCCGGGGCGGGTAAATGCAATCAATTGATGGTGCTTGTAAATTTTAAATATTTTCCCGGGTGAGCGGTGGGGGAGAACACCCGGGAAAAAGACCCGGTATCAGGCGGGCGGATTAAGCAGGGCAAACCCGTCCTGTATGTAATAGGGGTAGTGTGGATAGGGTGGCATGCGTTCACTCACCTTGTTCAGACGGGCGATCTGATCGTCGTTGAGTGACCAGCCAACGGCGCCAAGGTTATCGATCAGCTGTTGCTGATTACGCGCCCCGATGATCACCGAGGAGACGGTCGGGCGTTGCAACAGCCAGTTGATCGCGATTTGCGGCACGGTCTTGCCGGTTTCACTGGCAATTTCGGTGAGGACATCGACGATGTCATAAAGCGTTGCGTCGTCAACAGGTGGGCCGAACTGACTGGTTTCGTGCAAGCGGCTTTGGGCCGGGATCGGGGTGTTGCGGCTGATCTTGCCGGTCAGGCGGCCCCAGCCAAGCGGGCTCCAGACCATTGCGCCAAGGCCCTGATCCTTGCCGAGCGGCATCAGGTCCCATTCGTAGTCACGACCAACCAGCGAATAGTAAACCTGATTGGCGACATAGCGTGACAGCCCATGGCGTTCGGCAATCGACAGCGATTTCATGATCTGCCAGCCGGCAAAGTTTGACACCCCGATATAGCGGATCTTTCCGGCCCGGATCAGTTCATCAAGGGTGACAAGAACTTCCTCGATCGGTGTGTGGGCGTCAAAGGCATGAAGCTGCAACAGATCGATATAATCGGTGCCAAGACGTGAAAGCGCCTGTTCGGTGCCGGTAATCAGGCGACCACGTGCGGTTCCGTAATCATTGGGCCCTTCACCCATCGGCAGGCCGAGTTTGGTCGATATCATCACTCGGTCGCGCCTTCCCTTGATCGCCTGACCGAGAACGGTTTCAGACGCGCCATCGGAATAGACATCCGCACTGTCAAAAAGGTTCACCCCATGTTCAAGGCAGATATCAACCAGTGATGAGGCCTCTTTGGCATCTGTCGTTCCCCAGTTCGAAAAAAGCGGGCCTTGCCCGCCAAAGGTACCGGTGCCCAGTGACAGAGCAGGAACCCGAAGGCCCGAGTTACCCAGTTGTCTGTATTCCATATTCAATCTCCTGACAGGTGATCGTGTGAACTGCTTGGGAATATGGACAGAAGATCTATTTTCAACTAGTAAGACCTAAGGAACATTATTTGTGAGTTGAATTCCACATGGTGCGTCTTGACACAAACCGTTCCGGGGAAATGGAAGTCTATGTCCGCGTGGTCGAACGCGGCGGGTTTTCTGCGGCGGCACGTGATTTCAATATGACGCCATCAGCCGTCAGCAAGCTTGTTCGACGGCTTGAAGGCCGCCTTGGCGTGCGGTTGCTGAACCGCTCGACCCGGAAATTGCAACTCACCCCCGAAGGTCAGCGGTTTTATGACCGTGCGGTCAGTGTTCTGGCAGATTTGACTGATGCGGAGGACGAGGCCGCAAGTGCCGTACAGCCGCGTGGCAAGCTGCGCGTTACGGTAAACCTGCCCGTCGGGTTGCATCGTATCTTGCCGCTTGTTCCAAGGTTTCAGGCACAGTTCCCTGATATCGATCTTGATATTACGGTCAGTGACAAGGTCGTCGATTTGTACGAGGAACGGGCCGATGTCGCTATTCGCAGCGGCCCTTTGCAATCGTCAGGCCTGATCGCACGCAAGCTTGGGCAATGTCCGATGGTGATTGTCGCATCGCCGGACTATCTGGACGCGTTTGGTACGCCGCATCGTGTCGAGGATCTAAGTGATCATCGATTGATTGGTTATAACTTCCCGCGCGCGATCAGTGAGTGGACATTTGATGATCACGGGAAAATCAAAACCGTCATGCCCGGTGGCAAGGTCTGCGTCGGGGATGCGGAAAGTGCGCGTCTGTTGACAGTTGCCGGTGGCGGCATTGCGCGGTTGGCGGCTTTTCATGTCAGGGACGATGTGGCAGCCGGACGGCTGCGTGTGTTGCTTGCGGCGTTCCAGCCCGATGGCGGAGTTGATATTCATGCGGTTTATGTCGGGCAGGGCGGGTTGATGCCAGCGCGTGTGCGGGCGTTTCTGGATTTCTGTATTGAAAATGTCGATCTGAACTGAAAAAGGCCGGGGAAAACCCGGCCTTTGAATTTGCTGTCGATCCGAAACTTAGTAAGCGTTGACCACTTCGCCATGTTTGGTGCAGCTGGCGTCTGCCAGATCGACAAACACGTCGGTGATGCTTTCGGGTGTCGGAAGCGTTTGGGGATCTTCGCCCGGATAGGCTTCGGCGCGCATTTTGGTGCGGATGCGGCCCGGATTGACCAGATTGACTTTGACCTTGGTCTGTTCGAGTTCCTGCGCATAGGACAGAACCAGGCTTTCAAGGGCTGCCTTGGTCGACGCATAGAGGCCCCAGAAGGCACGACCCTTGCTTGATGCGTTCGAGGTCACGAAGATTGCCCGGCCAGCATCAGACAGCTGCAGGAGCTTGTCCGTGGTGCGGATCAGGTGGAAGTTTGCCGTAACATTGGTGGCAAAGGTGTTCTGGAATACCTGCGCATCAATGTGGCCGACCGGGGCGATTTCGCCCAGAAGGCCGGCATTGCCAACCACAATGTCCAGCTTGCCAAACCGCTCATAGATCGTCGGACCCAGCATGTCGATCTTGTCAAACATGGTCAGGTCAAGCGGCAGCAAGGTGATCTTGCCACCGGCATCGGTCACTTCGTCACTGAGTTCTTCAAGCGCGCCGACATTACGACCAATCGCAATCACATGCGCGCCCTCGGCGGCAAAGCGTTTGGCAACCGCACATCCGATCCCGTGCGACGCCCCGGTGATCAGGGCAACGCGACCTTCAAGACGTTTGGTATCGGTCATGCAGACTGCCTTTCAACCAACTGGCTGAGCTTGCGGTCCTTGTTTTCGGCGTTGTGATCGGTGAGCTTGATCGGGTAGTCGCCGGTGAAGCACGCATCACAGAATGCCGGATTATCGTTGTCACGGCCTTCAAGGCCGGTCGCACGATACAGGCCATCAATGGTGACAAAAGCCAGGCTGTCGACGCCGATGATCTTTGCCATGCTTTCGATGTCGTGATTGGCCGCCATCAGTTTGTCTTTGGACGGGGTATCAACGCCATAGAAGCACGGGTTCATGGTCGGCGGGCTGGTGATGCGCATATGCACCTCTGCCGCACCGGCCTGACGAACCAGATCAACAATCTTGGTCGAGGTGGTGCCACGCACGATCGAGTCATCGACCAGAATAACGCGCTTGCCCTTAAGCTTGCCGGGGTTGGCGTTATGTTTCAGCTTCACGCCAAGGTGGCGGATCTGATCGGTCGGCTCAATGAAGGTACGCCCGACATAGTGGTTGCGGATGATGCCCAGTTCGAACGGAATACCGCTTTCCTCGGCATAGCCAAGGGCGGAAGGCACACCAGAATCCGGGATCGGCACGACAACGTCGGCATCAACAGCTGATTCACGGGCCAGTTCGCGACCGATATGCTTGCGCACGTCATAGACGCTGGTGCCTTCGACGATGCTGTCGGGGCGGGCGAAATAGACATGCTCGAAAATGCAGAAGCGCGATTTTTGCGGCTTGAAAGGCTTGATGGAGCGCAGGCCATCATCGGTGATTTCAACGATTTCGCCCGGTTCGACGTCGCGGATGAATTCCGCGCCAACGATATCAAGGCCAACCGTTTCCGATGACAGGATATAGGCGTCATTGAGCTTGCCCAGAACCAACGGACGGACACCCAGCGGGTCCCGCACACCGATCAGTTTCTTCTGGGTCATGACGACCAGCGAATAGGCACCTTCGACCTGACGGACCGCATCGATCAGGCGATCGACGATCTTTTCATAGAGGCTGGTTGCGATCAGGTGAATGAAGGTCTCGGTATCCGAGGTCGACTGGAAGATCGACCCGCGTTTGACAAGGCGTTCACGCACCGCAAGCGAGTTGGTCAGATTGCCGTTATGGGCAATCGCCAGACCACCGAATTCGAAATCGGCAAAAAGCGGCTGCACGTTGCGAAGGCCCTTGCCACCCGCCGTCGAGTAGCGGACATGGCCAACCGCACGGTGGCCGGGCAGGCTTTTGATGACATCTTCTGAACCAAAGATATCGCCAACCTGGCCGGATGCCCGGTGTGCCGGAAAATCTTCGCCGTCATAGGACACAATGCCTGCGGCTTCCTGTCCGCGATGTTGCAGCGCATGCAGGCCAAGGGCCGTTAATGCCGTTGCATCGGGGGAGCCAAAAACGCCAAAGACGCCACATTCTTCACGTAGCTTGTCGTCATCAAATGGATTGGTGGTCAGCATGAGTGGGTTCCGCTCTCTCGCCGGTGGCGCACGGAATTCGTTATTCTTACGAAACCCACACGCCTCACTCGTTAGTGGTCGCCTCAATCAGGCGATCCAAATCATCGCGCGAGGGCCTTGTATACCCGTTTAGGGGCGCGGGTCCAGTCCCTTTTGGTTCCGGACCAAGAAGTTGGCGATAGGTTTTTTCGTTCGCATCGGCCTCACGCTGAGCGCGCTCAAGCTCTTGCGCCGTGGTATCGAAAATTTCGTCAGGTGCCATGCGCATAATGAGGAAGGCACCTTCTTCCAGAACCGGGCGGGTACGGGCATCACGGACCCAGTCGGGCTGCGAATCTGCTGGCAGCAACCAGGACAGCGCCAGGAAACCGATACAGACGATCAGTGCCCCGCGCAAAAGGCCGAATACAAAGCCAAGCGTGCTATCGAGACTATCGAGGCCGGAATTCTGAACCGCCCGGCCAATGCGCCCGCTGATGAACGAGAAAATCAAAAACGAAATCAGAAACAGGCCAACCCCGGTTGCCAGATCGGCAATCAGTTCGGACGGGATCAAATCCCGCACATAGGGCCGCGCAACCGGATAGCCATAAAGCGCGACAAGCCCGGCCCCGACCCAGCCCATCATCGAAAGGGTTTCGTGGATAAAACCGCGGAAAAAGGCAAAGATCCCCGATATCAGCAAAATGCCGACAACAATCAGATCAAACACATCACGTGCGCCAAGATCGGGAAGGGCGGAGAAATCCATTTATGCGTAAACCTTGTTCGTCAGTCCGGGTGGCGGGCGAGGTCGCGGTAAAGGCGTTTAATACATGCCTTCGCGCGGACGCACCTTGTCGCGGACATCGTCGCCGAAGAGGTTTACCAAATCCTGAAGATGGCCGATTTCGGTCTGATTGAGGCCCTTGATCGACATCTTCTTCTTGCCTTGTGTACCATTCTTGGGGGTATAGGCATTGCCAAAGCCAAGTTTGGTGGCTTCTTTCAGTCGCGATTCGAGCTGGCCTACCGGGCGAACTTCCCCTGAAAGACCGATTTCCCCAACAATCACCGTCTCGCCCGGAACCGGCGCATCGGCGACCGCTGAAATCAGTGCCGCCGCAACCGCCATGTCGGCGGCGGGTTCACCCACCCGCAAACCACCGGCGACGTTAAGGTAAACATCAAACTGGCTCAGCGGCAGGCCACAGCGGGCATCCAGCACCGCGAGGATCATGTTCATGCGCGCAGAGTCCCAGCCAACGACCGCACGGCGCGGGGTGGCAAGGGCCGATTGCGCCACCAGCGCCTGAATTTCCACCAGCATCGGGCGCGTGCCTTCAAGCCCGGCAAAAACCGCGGTGCCGCTGACCGGGGAATCGCGATCAGCCAAAAACAGCGCGGACGGGTTGGGGACTTCGACCAGTCCCGCATCACCCATTTCAAACACACCGATTTCATCGGTCGCGCCGAAACGGTTTTTGACTGCACGCAGGATGCGGAACTGATGACCGCGTTCGCCTTCGAAATACAGAACCGTATCGACCATATGTTCCAGCACACGCGGACCTGCAATCTGGCCTTCCTTGGTGACGTGACCGACAAGCAAGACGGCAAACCCCTTGCGCTTGGCAAGGCGGATCAGTTCCAGCGCACAGGCGCGAACCTGCGACACCGTGCCCGGCGCACTATCAAGGGTGTCGGCATACATGGTCTGGATCGAGTCAATTACCACCACGTCATGGCTACTGGCTTCAAGGGTGGTAATGATGTCACGCAGGCTGGTGGCAGCGGCAAAATCGACCTTGGATTTTTCAAGGCCAAGGCGGGCGGCGCGCATGCGGACCTGATCAACGGCTTCCTCGCCCGAGATATAGGCGCATTTATGTTTGGCAGCCATCGCACCGACGGCCTGAAGCAGGATGGTTGATTTACCGATCCCCGGATCCCCGCCGACTAACAGGGCGGAACCCGGTACAAGCCCGCCGCCACACGCACGATCAAGTTCGGTGATGCCGCTTATGATGCGTTTGGGGCTGGCGCTTTCGCCTTCAAGGGCGACGAATTCGATGGTTTTGCCCTTGGCACCGCCGGCAATCCCGCCAGTGGCCTTGGGGCCGCTTTCAACGCGTTCTTCCTCGATACTGTTCCATTCACCGCATGCGTCGCAACGCCCGGTCCATTTGCGGTATTCGGCACCGCAGTTCTGGCAGATGAAACGGCTTTGGGTTTTGGCCACAGAATGCTCCGCAGATCAAAGAAGTGTCAGTAATGGCGTATGTCGGTCAGGTAACGCTCAGAGATGCTTGAGATCAAGTTCAAGCGGACCTTCGATATCACCGGCAACGAATTGTTGCAAATAGGGGTTATCGGACGTGTCGATATCAGCAACCGGCCCATCCCAGATGATCTTGCCCTGATAAAGCATGGCAACCCGATCAGCGATCTTGCGCGCGCTGGCCATATCATGGGTGATGGTCATCGCACTTGCACCCAGTTCACGGGTGCATTTGACAATCAGATCGTTGATGACATCGCCCATGATCGGGTCAATGCCGGTGGTCGGTTCGTCAAAGAACAGGATTTCGGGTTCCGTCGCGATGGCACGCGCGAGGCCCACACGTTTTTGCATGCCGCCCGAAAGTGATGCCGGGGACATTTTGGCGATATCAGCCGACAGGCCGACGTCTTCAAGCCGGGCAATGGCAAGATCGCGGGCTTTGGCGGGTTTCATGCCCTGACCTTCGATCAGGCCAAAGGCGACATTTTCCCAAACGGTGAGCGAATCAAAAAGGGCAGCCCCCTGAAACAGCATGCCGGTCTTTGCCAGCATGGCATCGCGTTCGGCCTGTGATGCGGTGGTCATTTCGACCCCGTCCACCTTGATCGAACCCTGATCCGGGGTAAGAAGGCCGAGAACGCATTTCAGCGTAACCGACTTGCCGGTGCCCGATCCGCCGATGATGGCAACTGATTCACCCTTGGCGACATCAAGGTCGACACCCTGAAGCACCTTTTTCGGGCCAAAGCCCTTGTGAACGTTGCGAAGCGATATCTTGGCTGTGTTGCTCATGATCCTGTCAACCGGCCCTTATCGCGTGAAGAACAGTTCGGTGACGATATAGTTCGAAATCAGGATCAGGATGGAACTGGAAACAACCGCATTGGTCGTTGCCTGACCAACGCCCTGTGCGCCACCCCGGGAATGATATCCGTGATAGCAGCCCATCAGCGTGATGATAAAGCCAAACACGGCGGCCTTCACCAGACCCGATACCACATCAAGCTGTTCGAGATACTGGAACGTGTTGCGGATATAGGAACCGTCATTAAAGCCAAGCTTGTTCACGCCCACCAGATAACCGCCCATCACCCCGATGATATCGCCGATCAGAACCAGAACGGGCAGGGTGATCAAACCGGCAATCACGCGCGGCACAACCAGATATTTGAACGGATTGGTCGACAGGGTCACCAGCGCGTCGATCTGTTCGGTCACACGCATGGTGCCGATTTCTGCGGCAATCGCAGCACCCACACGGCCAGCGACCATGAGGCCAGCCAGCACCGGGCCCAATTCGCGGGTCATGGAAATGACAACCACGGTCGCAACCGCACTTTCGGCCGAAAAACGGGAAAACCCGGAATAGGATTGCAGCGCCAGAACCATCCCGGCAAACAGGGTGGTCATGGCGACAACCGGCAAGGAGAAATAGCCGATTTCACGCATCTGTTTGAAAATCAGGCGGAAATAGATCGGCGGTGTGACCATGTGGCCGATGGTGCGACCCGCAAATACCGTGACGCGACCGACAAGGGCCAAAAAGGTCAGAAACATATGGCCAACCGGCGCAAAGATCGGCATCTGTACTTCGAAGTCCCCTGTTATCGACCTGCCGGAATTGTCTGGCTGGCTATTATGATTTAGCTCTCTGTATAAACCCGCCGGTAGCGATGTCCAAGAGAAGTTAGAATTTCATAACCGATTGTACCAGCAGCAGATGCAACGTCGTCAACCGTCATCTTGTCATCAAGAAGCGACACCATATCCCCGGCCTTAAGCGTTTTGCCCGGAAGGTCGGTAATATCAACCGTGATCGCATCCATCGAAACACGCCCGACATAGGGAACTTCGTGCCCCTTGATGATCAGCTTGCCGGAATTGGACAGTGAACGCAGCCAACCATCAGCATACCCGACTGCTAGGGTGGCGATTTTCGATTTGCGTTTTGCCTGCCAGGTGCCGCCATAACCAACTGTCTGCGGTTCGTCGATTTCGCGGACCTGAAGGACTTTGACCTTAAGGTTCACGACAGAACGCATCGGGTTGGTGGTTTCAGGCGTCGGGTTTCCGCCCCAAAGGGCGATGCCTGGGCGGCAGAATTCAAGATGGTAGTCATCATTGCGGAAAATCGCCGACGAGTTACAGAACCCGCGCGGGGCCGGCGGCAGGCGACGATACCATTTCATGAACAGGTCGTACTGTTCCTTGGTGACCGGATTTCCGGCCTCATCAGCCGCAACCGGGTGGGTCATGTAACCGGCCTTTTCAAACCCGTAGAGCAGGGATGAATAGCGGTCGACAAGGTTGCTGACATCAAGTGGCGTCAGGCCAAGGCGGCTCATGCCGGTATCAAGATGGATAAAGGCCGGAGCCGGACGTTCATATTCGCGGCACAGGTTTGACCAGCGTTCGATCTGTTCCAGATCGTTCAGAACCGGGATGACGTCATTTTCAATAAAGAATTCCTCGTCACCGGGCAGGACACCGTTCAGAACCGCAATGCGACCACCACCACGCAAAACCGGGAACAGTTCGGCGGCTTCGTTGGCTTGTGCCACAAAGAACAGCCGGCATCCCTGCTTTTTCAGGACCGGGACGATGGTTTCGGCGCCAAGGCCATAGGCATTCGCCTTTACCACAGCCGCACAGGTGCGCCCGGTATAGCGTTTGGTCAGGGTTTTATAGTTGTCGGCAACTGCTTTCAGATTGATTTGCAGTTCCGCGCACTCGGCAGCACGGCCGACGGCGGGAAGAACGGTCATTCGTAATACCCCGTGGAATCCGTTGGTGGATGGGTGGTTGCCCTATCCTCTATTCATATTCTTCTTCTGTGTGATCAAGATCACCAAACTTGGTGTAGTTCCCGTCAAAGAACAGGCGCACGTTGCCCACCGGGCCGTGACGCTGCTTGGCAACAATAACCTCGGCAGTGTTGTAAACGTGGTTCAGACGTTCCTGCCACTGCGAGTAACGTTCCCCGAACTTGTCGGTGGCTTCTTCCGGGCGCTGGGCCGGTTCGGCACGTTCGAGATAGTACTGTTCGCGATAAATGAACATCACGACGTCGGCGTCCTGCTCGATCGAGCCGGATTCACGAAGGTCGGAAAGCTGCGGGCGTTTGTCTTCGCGCTGTTCGACCGCACGTGAGAGCTGCGACAGGGCCAGTACCGGAACTTCGAGCTCCTTGGCAATCGCCTTGAGCATACGGGTAATTTCGGAAACTTCCTGCACGCGGCCATCGCCGCGGAAGTTGGTCGGCGGTGCCAGAAGCTGCAGGTAATCGACGACGATCATCGCAAGACCGTGCTGACGTTTCAGGCGGCGGCAACGTGTGCGAAGTGTCGATACCGGAAGGGCCGGCGTATCATCGATATAAAGCGGAACGGTATTGAGTTCCTGGGTTGCCAGCAACAGACGTTCGAAATCCTGTTCGTTCAGATCACCACGGCGCATGTTATCGCCTGAAACCTCGGCCGCCTGCGACAAAAGGCGCCCGGCAAGCTGTTCGGCCGCCATCTCAAGCGAGAATACGGCAATCGCACCGGTTCGGGTTTCATCGCGGGTGTCTTCGCCCGCCGCGCGGTTCTGATGCGATGCGATGGCGGCGTTAAACGCGATGTTCATCGCAAGGGCGGTTTTACCCATCGACGGACGACCGGCAAGGATCAGCAAGTCAGACGGGTGCAAACCACCCAGTTTGCGGTCGATATCGCGCAAGCCCGTGGTCACACCAACAACGCGCCCGGCGTTTTTATAGGCGTGATCGATATTTTCATAGGCCTTGGCAAGGGCGGGGCCAAAGGCGACAAAGCCCGATTCCGCAGAACCGGCTGTTGCCAGCGAGAACAGTTTCTGTTCGGCTCTTTCGATCTGGTTGGTGGCGTCGGTATCAAGTTCGTACTGATAGGCTTCGTTGACGACTTCCTCGCCAAGTTCGATCAGTTCGCGCCGCAGATACAGGTCATAGACCAGCTTGCCATAGTCGCTGGCATTGATCACCGAAACCAGATTGTTTGACAGTTCGGCCAGATATTGCGCACCACCGATTTCGGCAAGATGTTCATCCTGCTTGAAATAGGCTTTGAGCGTGACCGGGTTGGCCAATTGGCCGCGTTCGATCAGCTTGCCGCAGGCCTCAAAGATGCGGCCGTGACGCCCATCGGCGAAATGTTCCGGGCGCAGAACATCAGACACGCGCTCGTAGGCTGCGTTGTTATTGAGGATCGCGCCAAGAAGGGCAGCCTCCGCTTCAAAATTGTGCGGCGCCATGCGATCGAGCACCATTTCGGTGTCGGCACCATGGTCCGGTTCAAGCGGGGCAAAAAGGGCATCTAAATTGGGATCTGTCATGGGCCGAAAAGGTAGCAGGCATCAGCAAGACCGCAAAGAGCTAATCGGTATAACTCATAGCCGGTATTCCGCCAGCGCAGAGGTCGCGAATGCCGCAGGCTCCTGAAATGCTTTGAAAAAATTGACGGGCTTTGGCGTTAGGGCAAAAGAAAACGGCACATCCCTGCGGATGTGCCGTTTTCAAATCGTTCGAAGAACCTGCGATTAAGCGTTGGTTTCTTCTTCGTCAGCTTCGATTGCTTCTGCAAGGTCAGCCGGGACTTCTTCTTCGAAGAGTTCTTCAGCGGCTTCGAGGGCTTCCTCTTCTTCCGCTTCCATTTCTTCGATGGTGCCAAGAACAGCAGCACCCTTACGGAGCTGTTCAGCGGCATCTTCTTCGGAACGTGCAACGTTGGCAGTTACCTCAATGATAACTTCCGGGTGCAGGTTGATACGGACCTGATGCAGACCAAGGGTCTTGATCGGCTGATCAAGAACGACCTGGGTACGGGCAACAGTGAAGCCTGCTTCGGTTACTGCGTTTGCGATATCGCGGGCAGTGACCGAACCATAAAGCTGGCCAACGTCGGATGCCTGACGAACGACGGTGACTGCGAGTTCACCCATCTTCTCGGAAACAGCTTCTGCTTCCTTACGGCGTTCCAGGTTGTCAGCTTCAAGCTGTGCTTTCTGTGCTTCGAACACAGAGATGTTTGCTTTGGTTGCACGAAGGGCCATGCCCTGCGGCAGCAAGCGGTTGCGGGCGTGGCCCGGCTTGACAGTGACTACGTCACCCATCTGACCGAGTTTTTCTACCCGCTGGAGCAGAATAACTTCCATCACCGATCCTCCTCATTGCTACGGGTCATCGGTTCTTTCCCCCGCAGCCTGATTAAATGCTCAACAATTCCAAGTCCGGTGATCGCGATAAACGACCAGGTGGACAGAACCGCGACGATGTAAAACACCGTCAGAATTACACGTTTTTGCGGCCATCGGGCTGCCTGCCCATGCACCAGCGCCAATCCCTGAAACAGGAACGGCACTGCCAGTACCACCGCGACGTTGCGCGCCACATAAGCCAGCGAACCATCGGCAAAGCCGACCGTAAACCCGGCCAGGGCAAACACAAACAGTGACCAGCCAGGCAAGGCAAAGGTTGCCATACTTGGTGTCGGACGCAGGTTTTTGCCTGCACGCACCAAAATTGCCTGTGCGATTGCGGCATTGGCGAACAGCATCAATAGCCAGCTCACCGCTGCAATCGCCGGGAAGTAAGTCTGGAACATACCAATCAGACCCTGAACATCGGATGTCATAGGGACACCCATTTCCGAGTACATTTGGCTCAGGAACTTCGCGATGAAGTCCTGAATGTCCAAACCTTCCGCCGTCAGTGTTCCGGTAACGAAGATCATTACCGTCGCGACCATGACGGCCATGGCACTTACGACAATTCCGGAAGGCAGAAAGGCAAGATTGCCATTTTGATCTTTCCGGACGACCAGCGCCATGCGGGTCAACAACATCGCCGGTCCGGCAAACACGACCATAAAGACCGTGAAAGGCAGTAATCCCCCCATAAGAATGAGGGCAATACATGCGGCAAATGCCGCAACCAGCAGGCGTTTGGGCCCTTGCCACAATCCCGTAAGGAAAAGCGGCAGATGCCCGAAGTATGAAAGCAAAAGAGCAAACGGATTTCCTGATAGAACCAGCAGGAACAGAACGGCACTGCCAAGTCCGGTCCCAATCGCTATGAGGGTGTCACGTTGCATCATTTACTCCCGGCCCGAGACCTCAAAAGGGTCTCTTGCCGACTGCCTCAGACCTGGTCTGCGTAGGGCAGCAGCGCCAGGAAGCGTGCACGCTTGATGGCTTTCGCCAGTTCGCGCTGCTTCTTGGCCGAAACCGCAGTGATACGGCTCGGAACGATTTTGCCGCGTTCGGAAACGAAACGCTGCAGCAGTTTGACATCTTTGTAGTCAATCTTCGGCGCATCATCACCCGAGAACGGGCAGGTTTTACGACGACGGAAAAACAGACGACGTCCAGCCATGATATTATCTCCTCGCTATCTGTTAGCCGTTCTGACGGGGACCGCCACGGCGATTACCGCCACGACCGCCGCGCTCGTCGCGGTTGCGCAGAATGGCAGACTGTTCTTCTTCGAACTCGTCAACCTTGACAGTCATCTGACGCAGAACGTCTTCGTTCAGGCGCATCTGACGCTCATATTCCGCGATCGCGTCTTTGTCAGCTTCGATCTGGAAGAGAGTATAGTGGCCTTTGCGGTTCTTTTTGACACGGTATGCCAGGGAACGCAGACCCCAATATTCGGTTTTGGCGATTTTGCCGCCGAGACCTTCGATGGTCTGGGTCAGCTTTTCGTTCAGACTTTCAACCTGTGCGGTCGAGAAGTCCTGACGTGCGATAAACACGCTTTCGTATTTGCTCATAATACTCCTATTACTCCTTTTGGCTTATCTCTTCCTGCATGACCTCGTGCCATGCAGGCATAGCCGGACAATCCCGGCAAGGAGCCGTGAGACGGCGGAATATACACTTTTCGCCCATGAGTGCAACGCCAAATGCAGCTTTTTGCCGATTACGGGATAGCGCGATGGCTTTGACAGTATCGGCAGAAACCTGCGTGTTTCTGACATCGATCTGTCATGGGCTGAGCATTGCGGTATCGGGATAACCGACATGCACGCGATTGTGAAGGCGGCGTTTGTCCCTGTATTCAATGCATCTTCGGACTTAAAGCGACAGCAGGCCTTGGTTTTCCATGCGGCTTCGGCGGTGGAACTTGTGGATGCGGGGGCGCCGGGTATTGTGCGCTGCGCAACAGCCAGTCCTTCGTAAATGATGCAAAATATGCCATAAACGCGCAAATTCGGGTGTCAAACCCGAAAGTC
Organism: Thalassospira sp. ER-Se-21-Dark; assembly: GCF_017922435.1. Lineage (NCBI taxonomy): Bacteria > Pseudomonadati > Pseudomonadota > Alphaproteobacteria > Rhodospirillales > Thalassospiraceae > Thalassospira > Thalassospira sp. ER-Se-21-Dark. The sequence continues at coordinate 119,258 of NZ_VDEZ01000004.1, forward strand.
ACACTATTGTTATAGTGTGATCGCGACGTGCAGTTTTAGGGTGTAAAAAAATCAAACCAACCGCGCCCATCAGGTTTCAGTTCTTGACAGTGCGCTTGCGCACGCTATCAAGGGTGGCTCAATTTCAAGGGGCCGGTTTTCGGCACAGTCTTCGTAGAAGCGGACAAGGGTTTATTTAATATAATGACACGCGCACTCGTTTTCCCCGGACAGGGGTCGCAAGCGGTAGGTATGGGCAAGGAACTGGCAGACGCATTCCCGGTTGCCCGCGAAGTTTTCCAGGAAATTGATGATGCGCTTTCGCAAAAGCTGAGCGCCCTGATGTTCGAAGGTCCGGAAAACGAGCTGACCCTGACCGAAAACGCGCAGCCGGCTTTGATGGCGGTCAGCCTTGCTGTCACCCGTGTTCTGGAAAAAGAAGGCGGCTTTACCCTGACCGATAAGTGCGATCTTGTTGCCGGTCATTCCCTTGGCGAATATTCCGCCCTTGCAGCAGCAGGCACCTTTGCCATTTCCGATGCCGCGCGCCTTTTGAAAATCCGTGGTCAGGCGATGCAGGCCGCCGTTCCGGTCGGTGTTGGTGCGATGGCAGCCCTTCTTGGTCTTGATTATGTCGACGCGGTTGCGGTTGCCGAAGAAGCAGCACAAGGTGAAGTTTGCACCGCCGCCAATGACAATGCCAGCGGGCAGGTCGTAGTTTCCGGTCACAAAGCGGCTGTGGAACGCGCGATTGAGATCGCCAAGGAAAAGGGTGCCAAACGCGCCGTGTTGTTGCCGGTATCGGCACCGTTCCATTGTGCCCTGATGCAGCCGGCAGCCGATCGCATGGCAGAGGCGCTTGGCGCTGTGACCATGAATGCACCGGGCAAGCCGGTCGTTGCCAACGTGACCGCAGAAAAAACTGACGATCCGGAAACCATTCGTAAACTCCTTGTAGAGCAGGTTTGCGGCACCGTGCGCTGGCGTGAGTCGGTTCTTTATATGAAAGAGCAGGGCATCACCGATCTGGTAGAGATCGGCGCAGGCAAAGTTTTGACCGGCATGGTACGTCGTATTGACCGCGATCTGAGCGGCACGGCTGTGAATGGTCCGGCAGATATCGAAGCATTCCTCGGCGCTCTGTAAGAGTGTCCGGAACACGAACGAACCCAAAGGGAACGAAAATTTATGTTTGATCTTGCAGGGAAAACAGCACTCGTAACCGGTGCGACCGGCGGTATCGGTGGCGAAATCGCCAAGGTTCTGGCGGGCGCCGGTGCGAAGGTTGCTCTGTCGGGGACCCGTCAGGAACGCCTCGAAGCGGTTGCTGCCGAAATCGGTGGCAACGCGGTTGTTGTTCCGGCCAACCTTTCGGATAAAGAATCGGTCGATGGCCTGATCAAAAATGCCGAGGAGGCCCTTGGTGGTCAGCTTGATATTCTGGTCAACAATGCCGGGATTACCCGTGATCAGCTTGCCATGCGTCTTAAGGACGAAGACTGGCAGGCGGTTCTTGATGTGAACCTGACCTCTGCCTTCAAGCTTGCGCGCAATTCGCTGCGCGGCATGATGAAGCGCCGTCACGGCCGTATTATCAACATCACCTCGATCGTTGGTGTGACCGGTAACCCGGGCCAGACCAACTATGCCGCTGCCAAGGCCGGGATGATCGGTTGGTCAAAATCGCTGGCACAAGAGGTTGCGGCGCGCGGAATTACGGTTAACTGTGTGGCACCGGGCTTTATTACCACGGCCATGACCGAAGAACTCGGAGATGCCCAGAAAGAAAAGCTTTTGGGCGGTATTCCGGCAGGTCGCATGGGCGACAGCAAAGAGATCGCAGCAGCGGTTCTGTATCTTGCAAGTGACGAAGCAGCTTATGTCACAGGACAGACCTTGCATGTGAATGGCGGAATGGCGATGATTTAACCCGTTGCGGGTTGCCTTCTTTTCTGTTTAAAAGAGGCCGCTATACCAAATATTGAAACTGGCGATTGTTCGTTGCCGGTTTCCGGTTCCCGGGAACTCCTTCAATAGGGGGACACAACGGGTACCACGTGTAAACTAACTGACAGAAAACCTATTGAAGGATTTGAGCTATGAGTGATGTCGCAGATCGCGTGAAGAAGATCGTTGTCGAGCACCTCGGTGTTGAAGAAGACAAGGTCACTGAAAACGCAAGCTTCATCGACGATCTGGGCGCAGACAGCCTGGACACCGTTGAGCTGGTTATGGCGTTTGAAGAAGAATTCGGTTGTGAAATTCCGGATGACGCGGCTGAAAAAATTCTGACCGTTAAAGACGCGATCGACTTCATCGAAAAGGCGGACAGCTAAGTTTGCTGTTAGACATGGGCGCCTAGAGGGCATCCTCAGGCGCCCTTTTCGTCTTTGCTGGATTCATAGAATAAAGGCGTAATGCGGGATGAGACGCGTAGTTGTTACCGGTATTGGTGCTGTTACTCCGCTTGCTAGCGGGGCACAGAATACTTGGCAGAAACTGCTGAACAGCCAATCCGGGATCAAAAGCATCGATACGTTTGACGTGTCGGATATCCCTGCCAAAATCGCAGGCCTCGTGCCGCGCGGTGAGGGTGACGGACTTTTCAACGCTGAAGATCATGTCTCGATCAAAGACATGAAGAAAATGGACGATTTCATCGTCTATGGGATTGCTGCAGCTGATCAGGCGATTGCGGATTCTGGCTGGAAGCCGGAAACCGACGAAGATCAGGAAGCAACCGGCGTTTTGATCGGTTCGGGGATCGGTGGGTTGCCCAAGATTTCCGAGGCAACTGATCTGGTCAATAACGGCAAGACCCGTCGTGTCAGTCCGTTCTTCATTCCGTCTTGTCTGATTAACCTGGTTTCAGGTCAGGTTTCGATCAAACACGGTCTTAAAGGTCCGAACCATGCGGTGGTTACCGCCTGTTCGACCGGTGCACACGCCGTTGGCGACGCATCGCGCATGATTATGCTTGGCGATGCCGATGTCATGGTTGCGGGTGGTGCCGAAGCTGCTGTTTGCCGTCTTGGCATGGCGGGCTTTGCTGCTGCGCGTGCGCTTTCGACCAGTTACAACGACACACCGACCGAAGCATCCCGTCCGTGGGATGAAGGCCGTGACGGTTTCGTCATGGGCGAAGGTGCGGGCTGTGTCGTTCTTGAAGAATACGAACACGCCAAGGCGCGTGGAGCGCGGATTTACGCCGAAGTTGCCGGTTACGGCATGTCGGGCGATGCTTATCACATCACCGCACCGGCCGAAGACGGTAATGGCGGCTTCCGTTCGATGCGCAATGCTATCCGCAATGCGGGTCTGAACCCGGAAGATGTTGATTACGTCAACGCACACGGCACCTCGACTCCGCTGGGTGATGAAATCGAACTGGGTGCGGTCAAGCGCCTGTTCGGTGATCATGCCCAGAAAATGTCGATGTCTTCGACCAAATCGGCAACCGGTCACCTTCTGGGTGCTGCCGGTGCGATTGAAGCAGTGTTCTCGATCCTTGCGATCCACGAAGGCGTTGTTCCGCCGACGTTGAACCTGCGCAATCCGTCCGAGGCATGCAAAGGCATCGATCTGGTTCCGCTTGAAGCCAAACAGCGTAAAGTCAATGTCGCTCTGTCGAACTCGTTCGGCTTTGGCGGCACCAACGCATCGCTTGTTTTCAAGGCCGTTTAAACAGCAGAGCAACCCCCGGGAGCATTCCCTTGAAGCGTTTTCTGCTTTTTATTGGCTTTCTGATCATCACCGCTGCTCTCGCCACAGGTGGGGCAGCGGTGTATGTTTATGTGCAATACACATCGCCGAGCAATTTGGCGCAGGAACGCGACATCATCATCCCCCAGGGAACCGGTGTGCGCGGTATTGCCGAGATTTTCCAACGTGAAAACATCATCACCGAACCGCTGATCTTCCTTGCCGGGGTTCGGGTCAGTCAGCTTGACCGGTCGCTGCGGGCGGGGGAATACCATTTCCCGGCCCGGGTCAGCCCGAAACAGGCTGCTGAAATTCTGGCCTTTGGGGATACGGTCAAACGGTTTGTCACCATCCCCGAAGGTCTTCGTTCGGGCGAAATCGTCGATCGGATCAATCTGGTTGACGGATTAAGCGGCGAGATCGCCGATATTCCGGCCGATGGCACCTTGTTGCCGGAAACCTATCAGTTCTCGTTTGGCGATACGAAGCAAAGCATCATTGATCGCATGCGCGCGGCCCACGATGAAATGGTCAAACAGCTTTGGCCGGGCCGTCAGGAAGGATTGCCGTTCGACACCATTGAAGAAGCCGTCATTCTGGCCTCCATCGTCGAGCGGGAAACCGGTGTTGCTGGCGAACGGGCACGGGTTGCGGGCGTGTTTATCAATCGCCTGCGACGCGATATGCGTCTGCAGTCTGATCCGACAGTTGCCTATGCGCTTAGCCCGGACAAGCGTCTTGAACGTCCTTTGACGCGCAAGGACTGGCGTTTTGAGAGCCCCTATAACACTTATGTCACCAGCGGCCTGCCGCCGGGGCCAATCACCAATCCGGGGCGCGATGCGTTCTATGCCGTCCTGCATCCGGCCACGACCGAAGATCTGTACTTCGTTGCAGACGGGACGGGCGGACATGCCTTTGCCCGCACCCTTGATGAGCATAATCGCAACGTTGCCAAGTGGCGTCGCATCCGCGACGGGCAGTGATCACGCCAAAGAGTTCGAACCAAATGATAAAGGCGGCATCGGATTGATGCCGCCTTTTTGCTTCCTAGTGTTCGCTGTGGCTGTCGGGCGATGATGTTTTCTTCGGGATCCGGGATGCCGCAAGATCCATCAACCATTGCGGTGTCATCTTAAGCATTCCGATAATCAGGTTCATTTGCCAGGGGAAGGCGATCATGCCCTTGTTGCGTTCAAGGCCCCGCACGATCTTCTTTGCGGCCTTGTCGGCCTGCATGAAGAAGGGCATCGGGAAATCATTGGCATCAGTGATGCGGCTTTTAACAAAGCCCGGGCAGATGACATTGACCTTCACGCCATCGGGCGCCAATGCACCACGCAATCCTTCGCCGTAAACCCGGACAGCCGCCTTGCTGGCGCAATAGGCCGGGGCAGAGGGCATTCCGCGCCACGATGCCTGGGAGGCGACCAGTGCGACCTGACCGCGTCTGCGCGCACGCATGACCTTGATCGCCGGATCAATCGTGTTCAGGACACCGGCGACATTGGTGGCAAAGATATCGCGAACCTGTTCGGGGCTTTCGCCAAGACCACCGGTGCCGGCCGAAATGCCGGCATTGGCAATAACGAGGCTGAGCGGCGCAATTTCATCGCAATGGGTGACATAGGCGTCCATTGTTTCGCGCGACGTCACATCGAGAACATCGGAATAAACATTGGCCCCGGCGGCGCGGCAATCATTTTCCACCAGTTGCAAGCGTGTTTGATTGCGACCGCTGATAAAAAGGGTCACGCCGGTACGTGCGAAATGGCGGGCAAGGGCAGCACCAATACCCGAACTGGCACCGGTGATCAGAATGGCATCGTACTGAAAGGACATTGTTGCTCGTACTGGGTTTTGAAATAAGGAAATTGATTTTTGCGGAACATGCTGCAGCAATAGGGCAGCATTATGAAATGCGGCTTATGCTTACCATATTGTCGTTATCGCGTGATGATCGGTGTTCACCCTTGGCGGGACACTGGCCAATGGTTATAAACGCCCAAACACAAAAGCAAACTGGATGAAAAGATGACCGTTTCAAGCATGACCGGATTTGCGCGCGTTGATGGCGCGGCCGATGGTTTCGGCTGGACCTGGGAACTGCGCAGCGTCAATGGCAAGGGGCTTGATGTTCGCCTGCGTCTGAATGGCGGGTTTGAGCGTCTTGAAGCCAAGGTGCGTGATGCGGTTTCCAAGCGGTTCAAGCGCGGCAATATGGGCGTGACCCTGAATGTTACGCGTTCCGGCGATAACAATGCTTATTCGGTGAACCGTGAACTGCTTTCCGAACTGGTCCAGATCGCCGAGGAGTTTGATAATACCAGCAGCCTGTCGGCAGGCACGATTGCAGATCTGATGAATGTGCGCGGTGTGCTTGAAGCCTATGAGCCACAGGAAGACGAAGCAACACGGGACGCCAATGATGCCGCCGTGCTGGTAAGCCTGAATGAAGCCATCGATCAGATGGCCGCCCACCGGGCAGAAGAGGGCGAAAAACTTGATGTGATGCTGCGCGGCCATGTCGATAACATCGAGGCAACTGTTACACGTGCTGAAAACTGCGAATCAGCGCGTGCCGACGCTATCAAGGATCGTCTGAAACGTCAGGTCGAAGAATTGATGGATGCGGGCAAGTTCGACCCCGAACGCCTGCATCAGGAAGCGGCGATTTTGGCAACCAAGGCCGACATCCGCGAGGAGATTGATCGTCTCAAAGCCCATATCAGCGCAGCGCGCGATATGTTGACCAAGGGGGGATCGATCGGGCGCAAGCTTGACTTCCTGTGCCAGGAGTTCAATCGCGAAGCCAATACCTTGTGCTCAAAGGCGAATGATATTGAACTGACCAATTGCGGTATGGAGCTTAAAGTGATCATTGATCAGCTCCGCGAGCAGGTTCAGAACGTCGAATAAGCGGCAGGGAAGGAAACATCATGATCGATCCGCATAACCGCCGTGGCGTGATGCTGGTGTTCTGTGCGCCGTCCGGTGCCGGGAAAACGACCATCACCCGTCAGTTGCTTGAAAACGATGACAAGATCTCCTTGTCTGTGTCTGCAACAACGCGTGCGGCCCGCCCCGGTGAAGAAGAAGGTACCCACTACTTTTTCAAATCGGTTGATGAATTCAAACATATGATTGCCGATGACGAACTGCTTGAATGGGCAGAAGTGTTTGGCAACTACTATGGCACGCCGATTGGACCGGTTGAAAAGGCACTGTCGGAAGGCCGCGATGTGTTGTTTGACATCGACTGGCAGGGTGCCCGCCAACTGCGCGACAAGGGCGGCGATGACGTTGTATCGGTCTTTATCCTGCCGCCGTCATCGGGTGAGTTGGAACGCCGCCTGCGTGATCGCGGCCAGGACGCCGATGACGTGATCATGAAACGAATGGCGAAGGCCGGTGCGGAAATCAGCCATTGGGAAGAATTTGACTATGTGCTGATCAATGATGATCTGGATCGCTGCATCGCTGACGTTCAACACATTATCGGTGCTGAACGGATCAAACGCGAACGCCAGACAGGCTTGCCGGGCTTTGTCAAAAAACTTCTGACAGACTGATACCAGATAGAAAAATGGCCGCTTTACGAAGCGGCCATTTCATCATGAACCTGCGTCAGGCGGACAAAATCCGCAACACTAAGCTCCTCGGCCCGGACGGTTTCGGTAATCCCGGACTTAGCAAGCAATTCGCCCACATTGATGTTCAGGGTCTTAAGGCTTGCGCGCAGCATCTTGCGACGTTGACCAAACGCGGCCTGGGTAATTTTGGCAAGGCTATCAAGATTGATGTCTGTGCCGCGATCCGCCTTGGGGCGGAGTTGCACAACAGCAGAGGTCACCTTTGGCGGTGGGGTAAAAGCACTGCGGTGAACATCAAACAAGATATCGCAGTCACACAGATACTGACACAGGACCGATAGACGCCCATAGGCCTTGGTCTTCGGGCGGGCGACGACACGTTCGGCCACTTCCTTTTGAAACATCAGGGTCAGGCTTGCGAACTGATCAATCTGCATCAGCCAGCCCAGCAATAGCTGAGTGCCGACATTATAGGGCAGGTTGGCGACGATCTTGCGCGGTGCAGGGCCCAATGTTGTGACATCGACCTCAAGCGCATCACCATCAATAACGTGCAGCGCACCGGGGTAATGATTGCTGATCTGTTCCAGAACCGGTTGGCAGCGCGGGTCACGTTCGATCACGGTCAGGTTCTTTGCACCATTAAACAGCAACGCACGCGTCAGGCCGCCGGGCCCCGGACCGATTTCAATCACGGTGGCATCATCAAGCGGTGCGGCCGCACGGGCAATGCGCCCGGTCAGGTTCAAATCAAACAGGAAGTTCTGGCCGAATTTCTTTTGCGCTGACAGGTCATGGGTCGCAATTACCTCCCGCAGCGGCGGAAGGCCATCATTGGCAAGCTTGCCAGTATTGTCGTTGTCTTCTGACACGTCGGTCAGGCTCCTGTCGCAAGGCGTTTTGTTGCCATTTCTGCTGCCATCTTCAGGGCTGCAATCAGGCTATCAGGGCGCGCGAGGCCTTTGCCGGCAATATTAAGTGCTGTGCCATGATCGGGCGATGTTCTGATAAATGGCAACCCGAGTGTGACATTCACACCACCATGGAAGTCAAGTGTCTTGACCGGTATCAGGGCTTGATCGTGATAAGGGCAGAGTGCCACATCGTAATTGGCGCGGGCCTCTTCATGGAACATGGTATCGGCCGGCAAGGGGCCGATAACATCCACACCTTCATCACGCAGTTGTTTGATGGCCGGGGCCATGATGGTCTTTTCTTCGGCACCCATCGTGCCATCTTCGCCCGCATGCGGGTTCAGCCCGGCAATTGCAAGGCGCGGCTTGGCGATCCCGAAGGCATTTTGCAGGGACTGATGCGTGATCCGGCAACGCTCGACAATCAGCTCAGTTTTCAGCTGTGTCGGGACATCCTTGAGCGGGATATGGATGGTTAGCGGCACCACGCGCAGTTTGCTGTTGGCCAGCATCATCACCGGGATTGTGCCCGGTCCTGCGAGCTCTGCCAGAAACTCCGTATGGCCGGGATGGCGGAAGCCTGCTTCATACAATGCGCTTTTCTGGATCGGGTTGGTGACGACGGCACTTGCTTTACCCGTGGTCGCCAGTTCGACGGCCTTTGTGATGCTCTCAATCACGACGCTGGCTGTTTTAGGCGATGCTACACCTGAAACGACTTCGGTCCCGCTATCTGCGATTTCCAGAACCGGCAGGGCATCGGTAAAGATGGCGGGGGCCTCGTCGATTGTCTGGATCACGCGCACCGGAACATCAGTACCGCTTCGGGCGATTGCTTGAGTGATCATGCTGACAGGCGAGATCAGGCAAAATGGTGCAAGTTCATCCTGCGTACGACGCAGCCATGCCTTGATGGCAAGCTCGGGGCCAATGCCGCCGGGCTCGCCGATCGTCAATGCGATGGGGGCGCGTTCTGTCATCTTGCTATCGGGGTCCTGTCAGCCGGATCAGATCCGGATATCAATAAATGCCTGACGGCGCAGTTCACGAAGTTTGCGACGTGCCAGGATATCTAGACGTTCCAACCGCAGGCGGTTTTCAATGTCCTGACGGCTGGGCAGGTTGCTTTCTTCTGTAATGTTACAAATCATGACCATCAGTGCACCGCCATCAACCTGAATAATGTTGGACGGTGTTCCTTCATCAAGATTGGTGACGGCTTGGCGGATCGGGCCAGAAAGTTCGCCGGGCGAAATGCCTTCCATCTTACCGCTCAGATCAGATCCAAGGTCGACAGCGACATTCGCCATCGCATCACAGCTATTTGCCGTTTCACGGGTGTTTTGCAGGACTGCGATTTTGGCGTCAATCTGGTCTTGGGGCATGTCACCGCTAATTGGGACAAACAGTTGATAAAGGTCCAGTCTGGTGTCGGTAACAGCATCGGTGTCACCAACGCGACGGTCCAGCAGTTTAACGATGTAATATCCGCGGACGGTCTGGACCGGCGCACTTACGTCACCGGGTTGCAGCTGGTTGACTGCCTGCTGCAAGTCAGCCGACATTTCACCGGCATACAGCCAACCAAGGTCGCCTCCATTGGCAGCACTCGCACTGGCTGAGAACTGTCGAGCCAGACCTGCGAAATCGGCACCCTTGTTCAGGGCATCGCGGATTTCTTGCGCGGTTTGGTAAACGCGCGTGCTGTCCTGAGGATTATCAACAGGCAGGAAAATTTCCTGAACCCGGTTGCGCGGCTTGTTCTGGTTGCTGATGATGCGTTCAAGCGTATCGTCGATCTCGGCTTCGGAAATCTGAACTTCACCCCGCATGCTGCCAAGAACTTTTTGCCAGGCGACCTGCGGGCGGATCTGATTTTCAATCGTTCCGGATGCGATTTGCCGTTGCGACAGATACCTGTCGAGCATGCCGTCCGGAAGGCCGGCATTTTGCTCGATCATTGACTTGCCGCGCGCGATGTCTTCATCGGTGACTTCGATGCCACGACGCTCGGCTTCCTGCAGTTGCAGCTTTTCATTGATCAGTTGCTGCAAAATCTGCGGCGCCATCTCGTTGCTGCGCTGAGGCGTCATCTCGATGTTGGAGGAGACGGCAACAAGTTTGATACGTTCAACCAGATCAATGACTGAAATCGGGTCATCATTAACCACAGCCGCAACGCCAACTGGCGACTGTGCACGAACTGGTGCGACCATCATCGATAGTGTGACAGCAATCATCACAGCGCAGATTTTCAAGGACGTCGAAGTCGAAATATTGGAAATCATTTTTACTTACAATCCGGCTGCAGATGCAAACTCGCCAAGGGTCTTGAAAACGAGACGGAAAAGGAATTCGTCAGATTCACCTAGATCCTGATCCCGATAGAAGGTCCGACGGACTCGCCCATCAAATATGAAGCACTCATCTTCATAAACGAAACCGATACCATATTCCAAGGGGTCGGTTTCATCGAGGTCGTAGCGCCCATACGCCTGACCCGACCAGTACTGATTAAACTGACGTTCCGCGCGGAAGTAGATTTCCTCACGCTCGTCAAACTCTTCGCTGCCTGCTTCATCTGTGAAGTGTAGATACGTCGTATTCAGGCGTAACGTATCCAGTGATCCGACAGTCGCTGTTACCTGATTTCGGCGAGCAGAAAAATCGTCTTTTGAAAGACGGTAGCGATATGTCAGATCAAGATATTGGTTCGGGGCTACTGTCACTCGGCCAACATAATCTGAAAGATGCTCATCTAGTCCAGAGCCTCGGGCAAAAGTATCATTTTCATTTGCGCGGTAGCTTTGGCCAAACATCGCGCTGGTATAGCCTCCTTGGGGACCGTAGATACCCCACTCAAGGCCATAACTTGCCCTGAAACCGTCCTCTGCGCGATCCAGGCCGCCAAACCTGTCATGGGAGAACAGGTTGATATCGTCCAGTTCAAAAGACTGCGAGTCCTCATTCGGAATCTCATCAGGATTGCCACCGTTCGGAGACCAAGCTGCCATGGCGATTGGAGTAATGACCTGTTGGTAGCTGCCTTGGCTGCTTACGAACGGCATTTGCCAATCAATCGCAGCCAATGGCAGCAGGCGTCCCGTATATCCACTGTAGTTTTCTCTGTTAGTGCGAGATACGTCTGAGACAAGGTAGTTGTCACTTCGGACGGAGAGACTGAGTTTGGTGACATCACCCATCGTGCCCACGTGAGGGAGCTCCCAACCGGCTTTGGCAGACACACGATGCGAATTGGTACCCTCATCGCGGGTCAAAGAGAGGCCATCCAAGTCCAAGGTTGTTATGCTACCGTATTTTGCTGGCGCGGATTGTCCGTGAAACTGTAGATGCGGCAAAACAATGGGGGTCGTGTCCCGGTCATCATCACTCTTCAGCCCTTGGAAGTAGTATGCATCAGCGCGCGTGTAGCTGGCACCGCGAAACCCCTCGGTAAACAGGTTCGAGGTCAGGACAGAAGGTGAGCCAAAACCATACCGTGAGAGATATGTTTTTTCTGAGGCTTGTTCGGCGTCAAAGCCCCAACGCCACGTCGGATCGATGTCAAACCGTCCTTTGGCGTCAATATGGCCTTGCCAGTCATCCTCACTGTCTCTTGTAACGCTGTTGACGACGTCGAATTCTCCACTGTCCAGACGCTGTCTGTACTCGGTTGTGAGGACAGGACCTTCATCCGTTGTGTAAGTCGGCGTGAAAGTCATGTCCTTGCTATTGTCGATCGACCAGTAATAGGGTTGGCTGAAGTAGCTTCCAACGTGGCTGGTGCTGCCGAATGACGGCGCAAGCAAACCGGACTGCCGTTTCACGGTTGGGTCAGGATGCTGAAAATATGGGGTGTAGAGAACAGGAATACCCGCGACTTCGAGACGAGCGTCTTCATATTCTACCGTTTTACTGTCTGAATCATGCAGCACGCGCGCGGCGCGAATGCGCCAAAGCGGTGTCGAACTGCTGCCATTGTCTTCGCAGACTTTGCAGGGGGAGTAAACGGCCTTGGCAATCTCGGTAAAGTTCCCGCCGCTACGGCGGGCACCTGCACCTGCGATCCGGGTGTTCTCATCCAACAGGACATAAATATCCTGAACAATCCCTTCCTTGAAATCACCACTGAGTTCGACATAGCTGGCGAAGGTAACTTCGCCCGTCGGTTCTGTGATGCTTACATTTCCCGAAGCCGTGAGAACATCCTGTGATCGGTCATAGCTTACCGTATCAGCAAGCAATATACGTCCTTCCCGGGAAATTTCGACATTCCCACGCGCCGTGACGGTTTGCAGTTCCTGATTGTAATCGACCTCGTCGGCACTGAACAAAATGGCTGGTTCCGGCGGAGGAGCTTCTGAGCCAGTTGTTTGTGCGGTGGCAGAATGCAAGCTCGCAAGACCGCCAGCAACGAAAATCCCACAGCCCAGAATGGTGCTGGTCACAAGTCTTTTTATCATTCCCCCCGCCATGACCATAGGCTAGCCATCCTCAAGATGTAGCAATGTCGTAACCCCGAGCAACAGAGAAATTCCGGCTGGAGCCCATGCCGACAAAATCGGTGGAATTCCGCCGGAAACGCCCAAGGCTGAAATCACGTCGGTGCAAAAATACAAAATGAAGCCAGATGCAACACCCCCACCGATAACAAGGGATGCGCGCCGGCGTCGAGAAAATTTAAGGCAAAATGCAGCCGCGATCAAAACCATGGCACACAAAAGTAAAGGTCTGGACAACAGGCTGTGAAAATGGATGCGGTGACGGGTGGCATTAAAACCGGCACGTTCAAGCAGTGTGATAAAGGGCTTCAGGTCCCAGAATGACATCGTTTCCGGTGACGCGAAGCTGTCTTGTATCTTCCGCGCAGTCAGGTTCGTTGGCAGCATCATTTCTTTTGCAAACGTGCTGGCCTGACCGGGGACGAAGGTCCATGCATCATAGAACCGCCAAGTTCCGGGTTCGAGAACTGCCCGACCGGCATCGATCCGCATCGTGAAATCATCCGCATCTTCAAAACGGAAGATTGTCACGTTTCGCAGATCAAGTTGGTCGCCCTGCTGGTTGCTGACCGATCGCGCAAAAATAACAGCCTGACCATCCTGCGTGCCTTGCCGTAACCATAGACCGCTTGAGGATAGGTTCATGACACTTGCATTGTTCTGCAAATAGCGTGCTTCAAGCGTCTCGTATTTCTGAAGCAGGATTGAGGACAACGGATTGAGTGCACCTACCTGAAGGCTGCCAAGAACGAGGGCGCACAAGATAGGTGGTAGCATGAACTGCCATGCAGAGACACCTGCCGCGCGCGTCACTACAAGCTCCTGATTTCCGGTCAGTTTCCAGAATGAAAACATCGACCCGAACAGGACGGCGAAAGGCAGAACTTTCTCCGTCATGAACGGAATGCGACTAGCGGCCATCTGCAAGACAATGCTCACCGTGGCGTCCGGCTTATTGCCTGCACGACGAAGAAGCTCGATAGTGTCACCGATCAGGATCAGACCGATCAGGAGTGCAAGAATAGACAGGATCGAAATCAGGACATGCTTGCCAAAATACCATGTAAGAAGCGGCGAAATTCTCATGCTTCCGCCTCTTGGTTTATTGCGCGCCTTGCCTTGATAACCGGACCACGGAAAGTCCAGTAAAGCCCCAAGGCAATTGGTATCATTGCATTCATATACATCAGAGGCACAAGCGACGGATTTTTGGCAGCAAGATTTTTCATGGCTATACCGGCGGCCTGAAAAACTACCATGACGCCAATTGCGAGCAATAATCTGCCGGTCTGACCACGTCTGGAGAAGCTGCTTGATACAAGTACAGCCAATGCAATACTGGCAAATGCAATGGCATTCAGTGGTGAAATCAGGCGGTCATGCCCCTCTGCCCGAAAAGCATTAAGGTCTCTCTCTATTATGTTCGGGGGGGTGGCTGTTAGAAGGTTATAGACACTGCGTTCACGGGCTTCTTGATAGCGAAGGCCCTCGTCTACAGCGCCTTGCGCGATATCAACCGCATAGCGATCAAAATACAGGATGGACATGGTCCCATCGTCGGCATTGACTTCCTGGCGGTTGCCGTCAAGCAGAACAATGCGTGGACCGTCGTCTGTGCGTACCAAGGCGCCATGTTTGGCCATCATGGTCGTTTGGGCATCGGGATCGCGTGCGTCATGTACCAGAATTCCCAGCAATTCGTTATCGCGACCGACCTCGCGAACGTAAATGGTCAAACCATCAATGTCGGTGAAGCTGCCTTCCTGCAACAGTACCGATGAGAAATCATTGCGGATCGAGAATTGCAGTTCCTTGAACTGTGTGTAGCTGTAGGGAAGGTAAAACAGTGTCAGGAAATAACAGACTGCCGTCGACAGAAGCGCGACAATCAGGGCTGGCTTGGCGAGTGCCCACTGGCTCAATCCCGCCGAGCGCATGACGATGAGTTCGCGGTCCTGGATCAGTTTGTTGTAGGTAAAGACAATAACGAAAAACAGTGCGATCGGAATAATGATCGTCAGAAAGCTGGGCAGCAACAGGGATGTCAGCTGCAAAAAGACCGAGATCGACAAGCCCCGATTCACAATCATTTCAACAAAGCGCAAGCTTTGCGACAGCCAGATCACACACAGAAGCCCCAGTGTGACAAAGACCATCATGATCAGCTGCTGTTTGAGCATATATCGGGTTAAGCGATTCATTGGGCGGATTATAGAGAAGCAATCAAAAACCGAAACAGGAAATTGTCGTCAAACCCGTTCAAATCTTGCAGGATTTCCGAATGTTGGTCGGTTGGTGTGGTTAAGATCGGATGGGTTGAATAGGGGCGCCAAATAAGTCGCGCCACCGTTCTGCATTTGCGGCGATGGTGCGACGTCGTGATGGTCAAAAAGCACGGCAAAAATAAGGCTGCGGTTAAAGCAGTTCCGTTTCCGTGCAATTCCTGATCTGTGTCGCCATGAAAGCGGCCTCTGGCAGGAGTTGAGTGAAAAAGAACATGCAGCTTTTCATCTTGGCCTTGTGCAGGTCTTCTGGTGTTTCGGTGTTACTCACAGCGCCAAGCGAGCGCAGCATCAGCCATCCGGAAATGCACAGGGCGGCCTGACGCAAATATGGTGTGGCAAGCACCTGTGCCATATCCGCATCCACGGCACAGCGTTCCAACACGCACTCCGTTGAATTTTCGAGATCGGCAATGGCGTGATCCAGTTCACGGCGTGCCTTGGCGAGGTCGCTTGTTTCATCGATATTTTTCAGGCCGTGGATCGTTTCCTTGATATCTGCAAGCATTGCTGTCAGCGCAGCCGCCTGATCCCTAAGAACCTTGCGGCCGATAAAATCAAGCGCCTGAATGCCATTGGTTCCCTCATAGATTGGGGCAATGCGGGCGTCGCGAAGGTGCTGGGCTGCCCCGGTTTCCTCGATAAAGCCCATGCCGCCGTGGATCTGCACGCCAAGGGATGCATTGTCGACGCCAATATCCGTTGCCCAACCTTTAACCAGTGGGATCAGGAGGTCGGCACGCGCCTGCGCTGCCGCACGGTCCTGTTTGTCTGGAACGTGATGGGCAAGGTCGAGCTGGGCGGCGGCATAAAGCGAAAGTGCACGCACAGCATCGGTCGAGGACCTTATGCACATCAACATGCGCTGCACATCACCGTGGACTGTGATCGGCGCCTCTTCGCCGGTTTTGGCATCTCGCCCCTGTTTGCGTGTGTTGGCATACTCAAGGGCCTGCTGATAGGCGCGTTCGGAAATGGCGACACCCTGTTGGCCAACGGCAAGCCTTGCGTTGTTCATCATGGTGAACATATAGGCCAGCCCCTTGCCTTCTTCGCCAACCAGATAGCCGGTCGCGCCGCCTTTGTCGCCAAACTGCAAGACGGCTGTGGGGCTGGCATGAATGCCAAGCTTGTGTTCAAGCGACACACAGGTGACGTCGTTGCGCGCGCCGATTTCGCCACTGTCTGACACCAGGTATTTGGGAACGATAAACAGCGAAATGCCTTTGACACCGGCCGGGGCATCCGGTGTCCGGGCCAAAACAAGATGAACGATATTTTCGGTCATCTCGTGATCGCCATAGGTGATAAATATCTTCTGGCCGGAGATTTTATAGGTGCCGTCATCCTGCGGTACAGCAGTGCTGCGTACCTTCGAAAGGTCTGAGCCAGCCTGTGGCTCGGTCAGGTTCATGGTGCCGGTCCATTCACCTGATATCATGCGCGAAAGATACAGTTCACGCTGCTGGTCCGATCCATGGGCAATAAGGGCTTCGATGGCGCCGGATGTCAGCATGGGGCACAGTGCAAACGCCATATTGGCTGCCTGCCACATTTCGGCAACCGCCGCGCCAAGCAAGATCGGCAAGCCCATGCCGCCTTCGCTTTCCGGCGCAGATATGCCTTGCCAGCCACCTTCACAGAATTGCGTATAGGCCGCGTTCCAGCCCGTCGGTGTGCGAACAGTACCGTCCTCAAGAAGTTTTGCGCCTTCCTGGTCGCCGATGCGATTGAGCGGGGCGAGGACGGAGGCCGCAAATTTCCCCGCTTCTTCAAGGATTGCGTCAACCAGATCCGCACTGGTTTCACCATACGGCGGCAGGTTGGAAACCGTATCCAGACCAATCACGTCGTGGATCAGGAACCGGATATCTGAAATGGGGGGCGTAAAGTCGCTCATGAAAAAAGACGTCTCCCTGAAATGTGAGCCGCCCGCTCGGAACAGTCGGCTTTTTGCCAACCTTGTTTTATTGCGTCGTAGCATAACGACCCGATCCGACAAGATCGAGTCTGATTCGTGCAGTCGTGCAAAAGGACGCATTCAACATTGGTTTAAGTCACGCTTTGTGGCTTTCACACTGGCGAAATGACAAAAGACTACCGATATGTCCCAAAGACCCGAGTTCGATGCCTTAAACAGGTAAAAGTTGCGTGATCTGGCATCTATTATTTGCCAAGGGGTCGCCAATCGAAAAAAGGCAGGCTAGACTTGTCGTTGTTCAAGGCCAATTGATGTTCAATATGCATTTGGTCAAAAAAATCGAAGGACAGGAGCAAGCTGTTGCTGCGTAAAGGAATATTGCCAATTTTGTTTGCGGTGGTGATTTCGTTCGCCGGGACAAGACTGGTTGCTTGTGCCGGACCGGCATGGCCAAGCGATGAAGAACGCAGATTTCTGGACGCTTACCGCACCAGCGTGACCGCTGGCGCGAGCGAAGAACAGTTTGCCCATGCCGACAAGCTTTATGTCGAAGCACTTCAGGTCCTGTCGGAAACCTATGTCGAGCAAATTGATCGCGTGGCGTTTGTTGATAACAGCATTGCGATGTTGGGCGACCTTGAATCCGATGACACATCGCCGATCGGTGTGGTTGGTGCGGTGCTTGATGACAGTTTGCATGACCTTGATCCACACAGTGCGTATATGACCGACGATATGTTCCGCCGCCTCCAGGAAAGTACTGAAGGCAGCTTTGCCGGTGTCGGGATCGTCATTGCCCTTGATGATGAAAAGCGCATCCGGATCGTCTCGCCGATTGATGATACGCCAGCCGCGCGCGCCGGTTTGCGTCCGGATGACCGGATTACGCACATTGATGGCTACCAAATGGTTGGCGAACCGATTTCAGAGGCCGTGCGTCGTATGCGTGGCCGGGTCGGGGATCCAGTAACCCTGACCATCCAGCGTGTCGAAGACAGTTTTGATGTCACGGTAAAGCGTGCACGTATTGAGGTGCCCTCGGTCACGGCAAGCATCATTGATCAGGATATCGGTTATATCCGGGTGTCGCGGTTTGATGCGACCACACTCGACCAGACGCAGGAATATTTGCAGGAACTCGAAGACCGGATCGCATCGCCACGCGGCATAATTGTCGATTTGCGCCGTAATCCGGGTGGGCTTCTCGACAGTGCGGCAGACATTGCTGATCAGTTTCTGACAGAAGGTCTGATCGTTGCCACCGAAGGACGTGGTGAGCGCAAACTGAGGAGCTACGAAGCCGACCGGTCCGATTTCTTTGAGAATGTGCCGATGGCAATCCTGCTTGATCGTGGCTCGGCATCCGGTGCAGAGCTGATGGCAGCGGCCCTGCGTGAAAACGGCCGCGGCATCATCATCGGGGAGCGGTCCTTTGGCAAAGGGTCCATGCAGCGCATTATGCCGCTGACCTCGGGCGGTGGGCTTAAAATCACCACCGGTTACTACACCACACCGGAGAACCATATTGTGCAGGGCCATGGTGTGATCCCGGATATCGAAATTACGCTGGCGGATGCCGAGGAATTCGAGCGCGAGATTGATCTGGAACACGCACTGCCGTCGCGCCGTCGCGATCCGCGTCAGTCATTGGCAACCCTTGAGGCCACCAGCTGCGAACAGGATATCGATATCGAACGCCTCGGCAAATCGAGCCGCGAGAACCTTGAGGAAAATCTGGCAGAGAGCGAAGGTGAGAAACCCCTTCGCGATTCCGTTCTTGAATGCGCGGTGGGCTATTTCGATAAAGGTCCGCTGGCAAACTACCGCAATCAGATGGAGCCGCTGTTGCGCGCAGGTCTCTGATCGTCACTGCCTGATATGACATCAAAAAAAAGCGCGACCCACTAAGGTCGCGCTTTTTGTTTTTGTCAGTCTGCTGAGAAACGATGATTAACCGCGTGCCAGCAGATCAATCAGGCTCGAGGTATCCCAACGGTTGCCACCGCGTTCCTGCACCTGGGCGTAGAACTGGTCAACCAGGGCCGTGACCGGCAAACGGGCGCCATTGCGTTTGGACTCTTCAAGACAAATGCCCAAATCCTTTCGCATCCAGTCAACGGCAAAGCCGAAATCAAACTTGTTCTCTACCATGGTGCTGCCGCGGTTTTCCATCTGCCAACTGCCAGCCGCACCCTTGGAAATCACATCAAGGACCTTTTCCATATCAAGGCCGGCCTTAACGCCGAAATTGACACCTTCGGAAAGGCCCTGAACCAGACCGGCGATGCAGATCTGGTTGACCATTTTGGTCAGTTGGCCAGAACCGCTTTCGCCCATCAGTTTGCAGGATTTGGCAAAGGCATCAATGACCGGGGCTGCGCGATCAAACGCATCCTGATCGCCGCCACACATGACGGTCAGAACGCCGTTTTCAGCGCCAGCCTGACCACCGGAAACCGGGGCATCGATGAAGGAAATTCCCATATCCTTGGCAGCAGCATAAAGTTCGCGCGCGACATCGGCCGATGCGGTGGTGTTGTCGATCAGGACAGATCCCTTGTCCATACCGGCGAACATCCCGCCGTCGCCCAGCATGACGCTGCGCAGATCGTCATCATTGCCGA
Organism: Thalassospira sp. ER-Se-21-Dark; assembly: GCF_017922435.1. Lineage (NCBI taxonomy): Bacteria > Pseudomonadati > Pseudomonadota > Alphaproteobacteria > Rhodospirillales > Thalassospiraceae > Thalassospira > Thalassospira sp. ER-Se-21-Dark. The sequence goes on from NZ_VDEZ01000004.1 coordinate 138,775, forward strand.
CACAGGAAAAGACGAATTCCGCACCCTTTGCCGCCTCGGCCGGGGTGGGGGCGGACGATCCGCCAAACTCGGACACCCATTTTTCTGCTTTGGCTGAAGTACGGTTGTAAACGGTAACGTCGTGACCTGCTTTTTGCAGGTGACCGGCCATCGGATATCCCATGACACCCAGACCGATAAATGCACATTTTGCCATTGTTTGCCTCCCGAAGGTTTATATGCCTCCAGTAAAGGTTGCAGCGCGGGCAATGTCAATGAACGCAAATGTTACCGCGACAATGTTTTCACCATCCGGAAGACCAGAGATTGAGCGATCTCATCAATCCTCATCAAGTTCTTCGGCGACGCTGTGAATTATCCGGCGGTCATATACAAGGATTTCCGGCCGTTTTCCGGGGTATTCAAACTGCGACAGATAGAACCGGATGGCGTTGATGCGCGCACGTTTCTTGTCATCGGACTTCACGATCACCCACGGACTGTCCGTGGTGGAGGTATGGAAGAACATGTCGCGTTTGGCCTCGGTATAGGAATCCCAAAGGTTCTGGGAGGCCAGATCAACCGGGCTGAGTTTCCATTGTTTGAGCGGATCGCTTTGACGCTGTTTAAAGCGCCGTGCCTGTTCTTTCTTGCTGACCGAGAAATAGAACTTGGTCATGTGGATGCCGGATCGGATCAGCATGCGTTCAAGTTCGGGGACGGATTGCAAAAACTCGCTGACGTCAAACATGCTGCAAAAGCCCATCACCCGTTCGACCATCGCACGGTTGTACCAGGACCGGTCAAACAGGGCGATCTCGCCGCCGCTTGGCAGATGTTCGATATAGCGTTGGAAATACCATTGCGTCAGTTCGCGGTCGTTGGGTTTGCCAAGGGCGACGATCCGGGCACCACGCGGATTAAGGTGTTCGGTAAAACGTTTGATCGTGCCGCCCTTGCCAGCGGCATCGCGCCCTTCAAAAATGATCAGCGATTTGAGGTTTTCCGCCTTGATCCAGTTTTGCAGCTTCAAAAGCTCGATATGAAGCGGGGCGATCAGTTCCAGATATTGCTTGCCCTGCATCTTCTTTGCCCGTGCCTTGGGGTTAAGGTCGATATCGGGTGGGAGCTGATCTTCCCGAATGTTGCGCAGGTTCTGGCTGGTTGTTTTGTTCGGGTTTGATGGATGATCGTCAATCCGGTCCATGGTCAGGTTTTCGGAGTCCAGCAAGAAGTGGTCCTTTGCCTCGGTATCAAGTTTTGAAAGCGCATCGGTACGGTTGGCCGCAGATCGGCTTTTGCCCGTGCGCCGTGTTGCGTCACCGAGCACATCATTACTGTCCTGCTTGGCTGTTTTCACGGTTTGCTTTGACGTTTTCTTTTCCGAGGTCATGCGCCCGATTCCGCCGGTTGTGGTCAGATGTAACCATAACTTTGCGGGATTATTGAAATCATCGCAATGCAATGGATCAAATTACGAACTGTTGCGCGCTGTATGAACGTGACGCACGAAAAAGCCCGGTCAATGTGAGGGCATTGACCGGGCCAAGGGTGGGGTGTGCGGTGGCACGAAGGGTAGGATCTGTCTTGCGCGGTGTTCCGTGGGGGGCGGGTTACGGCAGGACAGATCCTGTGCAGTGTTATCGCAGCGGGAAAGACTGCCGGTATTCTTCTTCAGCCTGGGCACGGGTGATCCCGATGTCGGCAAGCTGCTGATCTGACATCCTGAGCAACATCCGACGTTGTTCACGAACCGCAAGCAACCGTGCAAAGCGATTTGAAAGATCGTTGAGGCGGTCAATAAGAGTGGTGACGAACGTACGGATACTTGCTTTGGGCGGGCGCTCCACGGCAGACGGAGCAGGGCTAAGTGAATAAGCCATCATTCTCTCCATGAGTTAATATTGCTAATGCAATGTTTGCTGTTGAAGCCATATTGTGTCTATATTTCGAGCGCGACAAACGAGTATTTCTGATCAAACGGATTAGTAATTCTAATTCATGATGTCGGAGTGATATCCATGCGGCTTCCGCCTTTGCAGTCCGTGCGCGCCTTTGATGCCGCTGCCCGCCATCTGAGCTTTACCAAGGCGGCCGAGGAGCTGTTTGTCACCCAGGGCGCCATCAGCCAGCAGGTCCGCCAGCTTGAGGAATATCTTGGTTTCAAGCTGTTTCATCGGTTGCCGCGTCAGATCCATCTGACCGAAGAGGGTGCGCAACTGGCCCAGGCAACCACAGCAGGCTTTTCATGCATTGCCGAGGAGATTGAGCGCCTGACCACGATTGAGGAAGCCGGTGTGGTGACGGTCAGTGTTTTGCAAAGTTTTGCGGTGAAATGGCTGGTGCCGCGTCTGGGGCATTTCCGCGATGCGTATCCTGATATTGATGTGCGCATTCATGCCGATGACCGGCTTGTCAATCTACGGACCGAGGGCATTGATCTGGCGGTTCGGTTCGGTTGTGGCAATTATCCGGGGCTTGTGTGTGAAATGCTGATGCGTGACGAGTCTTTCCCGGTTTGCAGTCCGGCCTATCTTGCCGCCAATCCGGAACTGAAAGAACCGGCCGATGTCGCCGGGCACCAGCTATTGCATGATGCGACAACCTTTATTGATCACCCGCATGCTGCCGACTGGGAATTTTGGCTGAAAGGGGTGGGGGCAGAAGGTGTTGATGTCAGTCGCGGTCTTCGATTTAACTCTGGTGATATGGTCATTCAGGCAGCCCTTATGGGGCAGGGGATTGCCATGGCGCGCACAAGTCTGGCCGCCCTTGATCTGGCGGCGGGAAATCTGGTGCGACCGTTTGCGCAAAGTGTTGCGTCAAGCGGGGCCTATTATCTGGTGTATCCGGAGGAGCACCTTCGGCGTCCGCGCGTAAAGGCATTTGTAAGCTGGCTTAAAAATGAAGTGGCTGAGACCTTGCGTGAAATTGATCCCGATGAGACGGACACGCCTGTAGAGGGCTGAGTTCAGATTAACCCGAGGTCACGTAATTCATCGGCCATGTCATCGGGCAGGGCGTCGGTTCCGCCGCCCTGTTTTTCATCTGGCGGGCATTTGTCATCGGGGAAATAGCGCCACCCCTGAAACGCGCGGTGCGGATAGGGACGGGTGGCGATCAATTCGTCGTCCAGCACGATGCGGCAATATTTCGTGCCTTCTTCATTGACGTATTCTTCAAGATCAATGACCCGCTGGCGGCAGCGCACCGCCCCCTTGATCACCCAGTAAATCGATCCGCCATCAAGAATCTCTGCCTTGCGTTTGGGCGTCATGCGAGTGGTGTGAAAAATGCGCCCGTGCATGGCCTGAAAATAGGTTTGCCATTCCTTCAGGCTTTCGGGGCTTTCTGTTCCAACACTCAGTTTGATGATGTTCAAAGGCATATCAGGAGGGTTTCTTGTGCGGTGGTGTTCAATGACTGATGAGGTAGAACCCGTAAGCCGAGCGGTCAATAGTGGATTATTAAAACACAAAAATAAGTGTAATATATGATATTTCACAAAAAAACTTGACCAATAAGGGGTAATCAGCCAAATTCTGGTGCAGAAAAGGTCCGATACAGGACCAAACCCGAGAGATTTACAGGCTGAGAGAACCGAATGTCCCTGCAAGTTGTCACGGCAAACCGTCTGGAAGACGGGTTGGTGGTGTTCCTGACCAGCAATGGTAGCTGGAGCGAAAACATCAACGATGCCCGCATCGCTGACGGCAAAGAGGCCGCAGATGCGCTTTTGGCTGAAGCCAGTGCACCCGAACTCGATATCGTGATTGTCGGGCCGTATCTGATTGATGTCGAAAAGCAGGGCGCGGATATCGTGCCGACAAAATACCGCGAAGTTCTGCGCACCAAAGGTCCGAGTGTCCGCGAAGACCTCGGCTATCAGGCGGTATAAGGAGAGCCCCATGTATCGTTATGACGATTTTGACCGCCAGCTTGTCCATGAACGGACTGAACAGTTCCGCGAACAGGTGAAACGCCGCCTTGCCGGTGACATTACCGAGGAACAGTTCCGTCCGCTGCGTCTGATGAACGGTGTGTATCTTCAGCTGCATGCCTATATGCTGCGCGTTGCCGTTCCATACGGCACGCTGCGCGCCGATCAGCTGCGCCAGCTTGGTATGATTGCGCGGGTCTATGACAAGGGCTATGGCCATTTCACTACCCGCCAGAACATTCAGTATAACTGGCCGAAACTTGATGAGATCCCTGATGCGTTGCTCGACCTTGCCAAGGTCGAAATGCATGCGATCCAGACATCAGGCAACTGCATTCGTAACACCACGACCGACCAGTATGCCGGTGCTGCGGCCGATGAAATCGAAGATCCGCGCCCCTATTGCGAACTGATCCGTCAGTGGTCGACCTTCCATCCGGAATTCACCTATCTTCCGCGCAAGTTCAAGATCGCCGTGACCGGATCGCCGAATGACCGTGCCGCGGTCAAGGTGCACGATATCGGACTTCGCATGCATCAGAACGATGCGGGTGAAACCGGCTTTGAAGTCATGGTTGGTGGTGGCCTCGGTCGTACGCCGTTTGTTGGTAAGACCATCCGCGAGTTTATCGGCAAGAACGATTTGTTCTCCTATCTCGAAGCCATCCTGCGCGTTTACAACCGCTTTGGCCGCCGTGACAACAAGTACAAGGCGCGTATCAAGATCCTCGTCCACGAGGAAGGCATTGATAAAATCCGCGAGCTTGTCGAAGAAGAATGGGCCCAGATCAAGGACGGGTCGCTGCGCGTTGATGATGCGGAAATCGCCCATTACATCGAACAGTTTGCGCCGCCGGCGTTTGAAGCCCTTTCTGACGACGATGCCGATTTCGAACGTCACAAGTTGGAAAACCGTCGTTTTGCCAACTGGGTGCGTTCGAACGTCATCGCACACAAACAGCCGGGCTATGCGATTGCCAACGTATCGCTGAAACCGATTGGCGGCATTCCAGGCGATGCGACCGACACCCAGATGGAACTGGTTGCCGATCTTTCGGAAAAATACAGCTTTGGCGATGTGCGTGTGACCCACGAACAGAACCTTGTTCTGCCGCACGTCAAAAAGGCCGACCTGTTCGCGGTTTGGAGCGAACTGGACAAGGCCGACCTTGGTACGGCCAACCTTGGCTATGTCACCGATATCATTTCCTGCCCGGGCCTTGATTATTGCGCCTTGGCAACCGCGCGTTCGATCCCGCTGTCACAGCGGATTTCCGAACGTTTCGGGGATCTCGATCGTCAGCATGACATTGGCGAACTCAAGATCAAGATTTCCGGCTGCATTAATGCCTGCGGGCATCACCATGTTGGGCATATCGGTATTCTTGGCCTCGATAAGCGCGGCAAGGAATTCTATCAGATCACGCTGGGCGGCGATGCCAGCCAGGATGCCTCGATCGGCAAGATCGCCGGTGCCGGTTTCTCCGAAGCCGAAGTGGTCGATGCGATCGAAAGCCTTGTGACTAAATATATTGATATCCGCGAAAGCGGCGAACGTTTCATCGACACCTACCGTCGTGTCGGCATGGATCCGTTCAAGGAGGTGCTTTATGGCGATCGTTAAGAATGACAGCGTGATCGAACAGGAATGGAACACGGTTGACGCAGAAGGCGACCTTCCGGCAAGCGACGAAAACCTGATTGTGCCGCTTGCCCGTTTCAAGGAAGAACGTGACAGCCTTCTGGGCCGCAATGGCGGTCTGGGTGTGCAGTTGAACCCGGGCGATGCGCCCGAAGATCTGGCAGATGATCTTGACCGTCTGTCGATCATCACGGTCAATTTCCCGGCCTACACCGATGGCCGTGGATATTCCTATGGCCGGGTGTTGCGTGAACGCATGGGCTTCACCGGCGAACTTCGTGCGGTTGGCGATGTCCTGCGTGACCAGATCCTTTACATGCACCGCTGTGGTTTTGACGCCTATGACCTTAAGGTCGAAGGCGAAGTCGCCCTGAACAAGGTGCGCGCCGCACTTAAGGAAATGTCGGTCTATTATCAGCCGACCGGTGATGGTCGCGTCACAGCACAATCTTTGCGCGAACGTCGTCGCGCCGCTTTGCAGTAACCGGCGAAAAGTACCCGGCCTTCGACCATTGTCGAATAAGTCTGAGCCATTTAATCAAGGGTCCCCGAACAGGGGGCCCTTTTTCTTTTCCCACATGGCTCAATGCATTGGAAACCCTCTAATAAGAGATATTATATGATTGATTTTGCGATAATCTTGCTCCAAATCAAACGTATATATAAGATTATTCTTAAGTGTTATGCTTATACGCAAGGTGACCTCACAATGAATAGGCCGATATCACCTAACGCATAGTGACGTAATCACGCGTATATCACGTAATAATTGTGGAAATATAATATGATGAATGAGGTGACAGAGTAATTGGGAGAACCTCGTTTATGTCGGTGCTTAATCGTCTCAAAATTTCAACAAAAGTATATGGCGGCTTTGGCGTTGTGCTGGTTTTGCTCGTACTTGCCTCTCTCTGGTCGGAGTTCTCGATCAGCAGTGTCGGGGATGACTTCGTGCGGTATCGCCATATCGCATTGCAGTCCAACCAAGCAGGCAGGGTGCAGGCCAACCTGCTTGAGGCACGCGTCTCGGTTAAACACTATCTGCTGACAGGGGACAGTGCTGCGGCAGACAGTGTCGATGAGCGTCTGGCGACAGCAATAAAGTTGAATGACGAACTTGTTGCCCTGCTTGATGAACCGCAAATGATTGAAACGGCTCAATCTGCCGGGGCAAACCTGATCATCTATCGCGATACCTTCGACAAGGTTGCATCACTGCCCGTGGGGGATCCGGCGCGTGAGCAACTGGTGGCTGATACGCTCGATGAAGTTGGCCCGGTGGTTGCCGAAAATCTCGAAGACCTGAAACTGTCGGTCAAGGCGGAACAGGATCAAATCGGTCCCCGTGCGACCAAGGCGGCGTCACAGGCGGTGATCGTTACGGCCATTGTCGGCGGTGTCGCGGTGATCCTTGGTGGTTTTGCCGCATGGATTATTGGGACGGGTATTTCGCGCCCGATCCGTCAGATCACCGAGGTCATGAAGGAACTGGCCGGTGGCAACAAGCAGATTGATATTCCAGGCCAGGACCGTCGCGATGAAATCGGCGATATGTCCAAGGCGGTGCTGGTCTTCAAGGAAAACATGATCCGTGCCGATGAACTTGCCGGACAGGAAGCCGAGGCGGCAAAACGCCGGGAACAGCGTGCTCGAAAAATCAGCGAGCTGACCACCGGCTTTGATCAGGAGATTTCTGTTGTTCTTAAAACCCTGGCCTCTGCCGCGACCGAGATGCAGTCAACCGCAACCGGCATGAGCAGCACGGCCGAGGAAACAAGTCGTCAGTCGGGTATCGTTGCGGCCGCCGCCGAACAGGCATCGACCAACGTTCAGACCGTTGCCAGTGCGACCGAACAACTCAGCGCCTCGATTGCTGAAATCACCCAGCAGGTCAGCCAGTCATCGACTGTTGCCAATCGCGCGGTCGAAGATGCCGAGAAAACCAACATCCAGATCCGTGGCCTTGCCGAGGCCGCGCAAAAGATCGGTGATGTGGTCGGTCTGATCAGCGATATCGCCGAACAAACCAACCTGCTGGCCCTGAATGCCACCATCGAAGCAGCCCGTGCGGGCGATGCCGGCAAAGGCTTTGCCGTTGTCGCGGCAGAGGTCAAAAACCTTGCGACCGCGACGTCACGCGCGACCGAGGACATTACCAACCAGATCACCGGTATTCAGAATGAAACCGATGGCGCGGTAACGGCGATTGGCACGATTTCTTCCACCATCACCGAGATCAGCGAAATATCAGCCGCCATCGCAAGTGCCGTCGAAGAACAGGGGGCGGCAACCCTTGAAATCACCCGCAACGTTCAGGAAGCCTCCGTCGGTACGACCGAGGTAACATCGAACATCGTCAGTGTGAATGAGGCGGCCGGGTCCACCGGCGCTGCTGCCGAGCAGGTGCTGAGTGCCGCGTCAGAATTGTCGCGGGAGTCTGAAAGCCTGCGCCACAAGGTGGAGGAATTCCTGAGCGCGGTACGCGCTGTGTAATCCTATACATTCGAACATGGCAAATATGTTCTGACTGAGGGGCACTCGTTCGGGTGCCCCTTTTTCTGTCTGCATGCGGGCAGAAAACTTTAGAAAGTTATTATTTTAGAGTTGCTTGAACTGTGCTGCCCGCGAAACTGAGCATCAACGCAATATTAATCTTTGGTAATATGGATATGTATAGTTTTCGCCAAAAGGGTAGCGTCAGATCGCAATATCCTGTATGCAATTAATAGCTGTTTATGTTGGCCTTTGAGACAACCTTTAAGGTTTTAGTCGGCTGTCCTTTGCGTGAAGACAGCAACCCGGAAGGGGATTTCTGACCGACACCCGAACTTTTCGATGTGTGCCATCTTTTGGGCAAAGAAGGTGGTTCTAATCACAGGCAGCCGTTCTCTTGATCAAGCGAGGTGGCCGGAACCATAGATGACTACTGTATCGGGACTTGCACATGTGGTTGACGGATGCGTGATTACGCGGGATTTTGCCCGCTATGACCGTGCCTATCACGACAAAGTACAAAGATATAACGATCATCTTGGTGCCATGGCGGGGATATTGCGCCGCTTCAGCGAATATAGCCGCACCATGCTTGCGTCCCAGCAGCTCTATATCTATGCCAAGTGGCTTGCACGTTACACGGCTTATTGGCCGCGGCTCGATGATCTTGTAACGCGCCTTGAAAGCAGTTTTGCCGAAACCGATCAAAGTTACGTTGCGCGCCAATCATCGGTCGATGGATCGTGGGGCTGGCAATATACCGAGTTTCATCACAAGTTTGATGCGACCATTGTGCGTCTGCATGAACTGGCAACGGAAAAACGCGCACCGCGCCATCCGCTTCATTTTCTGGAGCCGGTATCAACCATCCCGAAGATGCGCGCCTATCTCGAAGATCTTCTGGTGTCGGATATTGCCGCGACCGGGCGCAACAAACGTGATGAACTGGGCTCGGTTCTGTGTTGTCTGGCGCAGTTGTGCTTCAAGCCGCGTCTGCGCAATTTTGCCCGGGAACATGTCAGCGGGATCGCACTTGATGATGCCTATATCAAGGCCTTTACCGATTTCCTCGACGATATTCAGAACCCTGAAACCGGTTACTGGGGGCCATGGTATTCATCAGATGGTAAAACCCATCGCTATGACGATCTGAGTTTTACGTTCCACATTGTGTCCTATCGCAAAGGGGACGTTCGCCATTGGCCAAGCCTGATCCGCACGACACTTGAGCGGCGGGGTGAAGAATATCCGGTTGGCTGGCGGAGCCGTGGCAATTTCAACAACCACAACAACTACGATGTCGCGAAGATATTTCGTCATGGCTGGTCACATATGACACCAGCCCAGCGCGATTTCGCAGCAAGTCAGCTTGACGAGATGTTGGACTGGTGCCTGACGCATTCCATGCGCAAGGATGGCAGTTTTGTCTTTGACGAACATTTCTATAACTCGCTTGAGTCCTGCCACTATTTCGGCGTTTCGTTCCTTGATGAGGCCGGGTATTTCCGGCCGCGCAAACGGTTCTGGACCGATCGGAAATTTCCCGAGGCCAGCAGTGTGCAGCACCATGTGATAGCCCGCTTGAATGAGTTCTGCCCGCAAAATCCAAGCGTCATCGCCGCGAAATGGAAGGCTGGAACGGATCTGAACCTTGCGGCGAAACAACCGGTATCGACGGCAGAAACAGAACATCTTTCAAGGCGGCAGCGGCACAAGTTCCTTATCAGTGCCGATACATCTGCAAGCTCTTTCAAAAACGATTGATGCCTCGCTTTTCCAACCGTGATGGATCAAACAGAAAATGGCGTTGCAGCAGCAGTATTTTATCAGTGGGTCGGTTCTGCGCCATATCCTCGGCATGGCTTCGACAAGCATGCTTGCGCTTGTTGCGATGGTGGCTGTCGATGCGCTTGATCTGTTCTTCCTGAGCCTTCTGGGCGATGTCGATATTGTTGCCGCACTTGGCTTTGCCTGGCCCCTGATATTTTTCACGCTGGCGATATCGCTTGGGGTGTCGACATCAATGACAGCGTTGGTGGCACGGGCCGAGGGGCTTGGCGACCGTGACCGCGCGCGTGTGATGGCAACGCATATTCTGCTTTTTGGTGTTGGTCTTTCGGTTCTGATGACGGCGGTGATTTGGTGGGGGGCGCCAGTTATGCTGGCAGCACTTGGCGCATCAGGCCGCGTCCATGAGATTGGTACAAGTTATCTACAGATTGTCATGCTTTGCCTGCCCATTCTGGTGCTGAGTATGGCGTCCGGGGCGCTTTTACGGGTGATCGGGGCCAAACAGCGGTCGATGTGGGCCAAGATCGCAGGGGCGGTCACCAACGGTGTGCTTGATCCGATCTTCATCTTTGGTTTTGGCTGGGGTGTGGAGGGGGCTGCCTGGGCCACCGTGATATCGCGCGTCGTGATCATGGTGATTGCGTTTTATGGCGTGCGCAATGTGCATAACATGCTGGGCCATTTCAATCGTGCTGTATTCGCGCAAGATGTTCGCGAAATTGCCCGGGTCACCGTGCCGGTCGGGCTGGCCAAAACCGGCCCGCCAATTGCCAGCGGTTTTATCATGGCATCAATGGCAAAGTTTGGGTCAGATGCCGTCGCGGCAATGGCGATCATCGAACGCATCGCGCCATTTGCCTTTGTCGGTTACATGGCCTTGCCGCAGGCTATCGGACCGATCTTTGGACAGAATTTTTCCGCTAAACGCACGGATCGGGTGCGCGCCATCTGGCATTCGGTCTGGGGGCTGATTGTTGTCTATGGTTTGGTGGTGTCAGCACTGTTGTTTGTTTTGTCTGACCAATTGGCTGAGCTGTTTCGCACCACGCCGGAAACTGCAAACCTGCTGGGCCTGTTCTGTACGGCGATTGCGCCGCTTTATATGTTCCTGGGTCTGCAATTTTCATCCCATACCTTCTTTAACGTCACCGGGCGGCCTAATCTTGCGATGCTTGCCGATCTTGCCAAGGAGTTTCTTGGCGTGATCCCGCTCGTCTGGTTGGGTAGCATCTATTTCGGGGCCGTCGGGGTTTTGTGGGGGCAGGTCGCAGGGATTGTGTTGTTTGGTGCCTTGACCGGCATCGTCAGCTACAGGCTGGCGTGCCAGAAACCTCAGCCAGACCAATTGTTGCAATCGGGGACACACAAGCCCGTGGTTGGCGGCGGCAACGCAGGGTGACTTGCGATCAGAAAGATCAGCTTTGTTTCTGAGCGCGGGCATCCAGCGTCATCAAAAGACACGGGCCCTTGGCGGTTTCATATTCCCGCCCGGCAACAAACCCGATGGCCTCATAACACCGGATGGCACGTTCGTTTTCCGGATCGGGATCAATGCCGATCATGGGCGCGCCACGTTCAAACAATTGGCGTGTCAGCATCTTTAAAAACATCTGCCCATGCCCGCAGCCCATCATGTCTGGCACGCCAATAAAGGCGTCCAGACAGCGGGTATGTTCGGGCAAGGGCTCAAAATGCGCCTGCGGCCATTGATGGGCGTCATAATGCTGCACGAATGCAAACGGCCGGTTGCGGTACGACACAATCAGGGTCGCCATTTCGGCCAGTTCGACATCTTCGGAAATCAGTTCAATCTGCTCAGCCGGATCGCCCCACCAGCGGACAACTTCGGGCACATGCAGCCAGCGGCCAATCATTGGCAGATCGTTCGGGGTGGCCCGTCTGAGGCTATATACAGGTACGGGGCTAATTGTTGTACACTCCGAATGCTAGCTATTCCCGTGCGCAACTACACGAATATTCCTGACTGTCATTTATGGTGAATAATGGAAATTTCAGAAGAACAGATATGGGAAAAACATGAAAGTCTTTTCCATTACACAGATCAGGCTGGATTGCTTGGTATACTTAATACAAATGATTTTTGGGCTTCTAGCTACAAGTTTCTGAATGACAGCCAAGAAGTTCTGCATTTTCGTGAAGTACTGCTTGGAGTGCTATTTCCGCATTTTTTGAAGGCTGTTTCAGAAGCCGTCAAACTAGGAAGAGTTTCGCAGAGTGAGCTTGATCTTTTCTCGGGGGTGAGAGGGCTCGCAGAGAGTCAGGCCATTGAGTTTATCGACTCACTTTACAGGTCTACCTTCGAGAGCGATGGAGATAATGTTGAGGCCGTGCACCCATTCTTCGTTTCTTTTTGTAGTCATAACGGTGAGTACGAACAAGCTAATGGCTTGTTGAGCCAGTGGCGTGGATATGGGGCGGGGGGAGGTTACGCTATAGAATTTGATACGCACAAACTTGCTCAGTATATCGAAGTTGGATTGAGCAAATATGATTGGGCAGTGGCGTACATGGGGGACGTAGTCTATGGCTCTGAGTATTCGGAGTTAGGTTCTGTTCGCCCTAAGATTGATAAGATTGTCGAGGCCGCTAACCGTTTGTTTCTTGGTCAGGAACCTCATTTTAAGCCAGATACTTATGATGCGTTTGTGAATCCTGCTACCAGGCTAAAGCACTGGGGGTTTCACGAAGAACATGAGGTAAGAATAGTTGCAGCGCCTATTCTAAGAGGAAGTATTTTTGATGACGGCTCCACCAGCGATGAAAGGTGCAAAAAAATACTATGTCGCAACAGTAGACGAGGTATTCTCCCTTATATCCAGTTGGTGGAAGACAGTGCACAAGCACTGCCAATCAAGAAAATTATTGTTGGACCAAGTAGCGATCAAGACCGGAGTTTTGCGGCGGTTAGGTTTGCCCTCCGCGGGCGAGATATCAAAGTTGTGAAATCATCTACGCCATTCGTCGGTTAGTTTCGTTTGGCTGCCAAGGCCAGATTGACCTTCGATGCAGTTGATTTTGCTATCTGATCACAAATCCAGCTTCCTGTCTCGGCAAGCTTTTCAAGATCGATACCGGTTTTGATGCCAAGCCCGTTCAGCATATAGACAACATCCTCGGTTGCGACATTGCCACTGGCCCCCTTTGCGTAGGGGCAGCCGCCCAGTCCGGCGACCGAACTGTCGACTACAGCCACACCCATTTGCAGCACAGCAAGCAAATTGGCCAGCGCCTGACCATAGGTGTCATGGAAGTGGGCGGCGAGCTTTTCGGTCGGTATATCCTTGGCAGCAGCGGCGATCATCGCCTGTGCCTTGGCGGGCGTGCCTGTGCCGATGGTATCGCCCAGACTGATTTCATAGCAGCCCATGTCATAAAGTGCGCGGGCGACTTCTGCGACCTTTTCAGGCGCAATGTCGCCTTCATACGGGCAGCCCATAACGCAGGAAACATATCCGCGTACTGAAAGGCCCGCGTCACGCGCCGCATCGGCCACCGGGCGGAAGCGATCAAGGCTTTCAGCAATCGAGCAATTGATGTTCTTTTGCGAGAAACTTTCCGATGCCGCGCCAAATACCGCAACCTCGGTCGCGCCCGCGGCAATCGCGGCCTCAAGACCCTTCATGTTCGGGGCCAGCACCGGGTATGTCACACCGGGTTTGCGGGTGATCTGGGCCATGACATCGGGCGCATCGGCCATTTGCGGCACCCATTTCGGGCTGACAAAGGCGGTGGTTTCTATCACGGATAATCCGGCATCATTCAGGCGATGGATCAACTCGACCTTGGTTGCAGTCGGGACCATTGCCTTTTCGTTCTGAAGCCCGTCACGCGGACCGACTTCAACGATTTTGACATGGCTTGGCAAATCGGAAATCAGGGCCATTATTCGGCCTCCTCGATCGCGATCAGTTCTGCGCCATCATCGACCTGATCGCCGACACCAAAGAACACTTCCTTGATCGTGCCGGTGACGGGGGCTGAAATGGTGTGTTCCATTTTCATCGCTTCCATCACGACAAGCTTGTCACCCGCCGTGACCGATTGACCAACCTTGGCCATCACAGCGATGATCTTGCCCGGCATCGGTGCGGTCAGTCCACCACCGGTACCTTCGTTGCCACCAGCCGCGGCCAGCGGATCAAAGATGTCGAGACGGTCCGAGCGACCATCACGGAATATCATCAGACGATTACCGTCACGAAGCACCGAAGCGCGTTTGCGGACGTTATTCAGGCTGGCAACGATGGCGCCATTTTCATCATGCTCGGCACTGGCGATGATAGCGCTACCATCAGGCATATCGATGACATAGCCCTGATCACGGTAATGCACCTTGACCAGCAGATCCGTACCGTCATGACGCAGGATCAGGTCATGGTGGTTATCGTCATTCAGCCGGAAACCAGCCGTGCTGTGCCAGGGCGAATAGGGATCGTTGCTTTGCGCTGCATAAAGGGCGGCCTCGGCATCGCGGGTCAGCAGGATATCAAGGGCGGCGAATGCCAGCGCCTCGTTATCAGGCGTGGTTGGGGCGGGGATCAGATCATCCTGATAGTTCGGGATGAAGCCGGTTTCGACCTCGCCCCGTTCAAAGGCCGGATGGCGCGCGATATTGCCAAGGAAGCCGGTATTGGTGGTCACACCAACAATCTGAACATCATTTAGCGCAGTCGCCATGCGACGCAGGGCCGATGTGCGGTCCACATCCCAGGTGATCAGCTTGGCAATCATCGGGTCATAATGGATCGATACTTCGCCGCCTTCATAAACGCCGGTATCAACGCGCACATGATCGGTTTCGCGCGGCATGCGCATATGGACAAGCTTGCCGGTTGCGGGCAGGAAATCATTCTGCGGGTCTTCGGCATAGATGCGGACTTCAAAGGCATGACCGTTGATCGAAAGGTCTTCCTGCGCCTTTGGCAGTTTTTCGCCATCGGCGGCACGCAGCTGCCATTCCACAAGGTCTTCGCCGGTGATTTTTTCGGTCACCGGATGTTCGACTTGAAGGCGGGTATTCATTTCCATGAAATAGAACGCACCAGACGCGTCCAGCAGGAATTCAACCGTGCCAGCCCCCTGATAGCCAATCGCCTTGGCGGCATCGACCGCGGCCTTGCCCATCTGGGTACGGAGGTCCTCGGTCATTCCCGGTGCCGGGGCCTCTTCAATCACCTTCTGGTGGCGGCGCTGCAGGGAGCAATCGCGTTCAAACAGGTAAACCGCATTGCCATGGCTGTCGGCAAAGACCTGAATTTCAACGTGGCGCGGTTTGACGATCAGTTTTTCAATCAGGCAATGATCATCGCCAAAGCTGCTTGCGGCTTCGCGTTTGCAACTGATCAGGGCGTCCTTGAAATCGGATGCCTTTTCAACCGCACGCATGCCTTTGCCACCGCCGCCGGCGGATGCCTTGATCAATACCGGATAGCCGATCTTGTCGGCCTCGGCGGCCAGAAGGTCGGGGTCCTGATCTTCGCCGTGATAACCTGGCACCAACGGGACACCAGCCTTGCCCATGATTTTCTTGGCTTCGGATTTTGATCCCATGGCGCGGATGGCACTTGCCGGCGGGCCGACAAAGACGCAACCGGCCTTTTCCAGTGCATCGGCGAAACCGGCGTTTTCCGACAGGAAGCCATAGCCCGGATGAACCGCATCGGCACCGGATTGCGCGATGACTTCAAGCAACCGGTCGGTGCGCAGATAGCTGTCCTTGGGCGCGGGGGCGCCAATGTGATAGGCCTCGTCGGCGTGTTTGACATGCAGGGCATTGGCGTCGGCATCGGAATAAACGGCGACCGTGGCAATTCCCATGCGACGGGCGGTCTTGATCACGCGGCAGGCGATCTCACCGCGGTTGGCGATCAGAAGTTTGCGCGGCATGTTATTTCTTGCTCCAGTTCGCGGGACGTTTTTCCAGAAAGGCACCGACACCTTCGCGGCCTTCGGCACTTGCGCGTTGATCGGCAATGCGTCGGGCCGTGTCATCAATCACGGCATCTGAGATCGGCTTGTTGGCAACCGCGTAAATCAGGTTCTTGGCAGCGTGCATCGCATCCGGGCCATTGGCGAGCAGAAGATTCGCCATTTCCTGCCCACGGGCAGCCAATTCATCGCCAGAAACAATTTCATGCACCAGCCCAATCTGCTGGGCGGTCTTGGCGTCAAACCGTTCGGCGGTCAGGAAATAACGCCGCGCCTGATTGACCCCGATGGCCTCAACCACATAGGGCGAAATCACCGCCGGGATCAGGCCCAGCTTGACTTCCGACAAGCAGAAGCTGGCACGATCGGACGCGATCACAATATCGCAACACGCCGCCAGACCAACCCCGCCGCCAAAGGCAGCCCCGTTGACCAATGCAATGGTCGGTTTCGAGGCAAAGTTCAAAACCTTCATCAGCTTGGCGAGTGCACGTGAGTCGGCAAGGTTTTCAGCATGGCTATAGCCCGCCATACGTTTCATCCAATTCAGATCCGCCCCGGCCGAAAAGCTTTTGCCAGCCCCGGTCAGGATTATCACACGAACAGCCGGATCGGCATCAAGGGCTTCGATCTTGGCGGTCAGATCGTTGATCAGGACATCATCAAATGCATTGTGAATTTCGGGCCGGTTCAAGGTGATGGTCGCAACACCATTGGCGGCGATTTCACAGAGCGCGGCATCAGAAATGTTATCGGTGTTTACATTGCTCATGACGGCCTCACATTCTGAACACGCCAAACCGGGTTTCTTCGACCGGTTTGTTGAGTGCCGCTGACAGGCCAAGACCAAGAACCATGCGGGTATCAGCCGGATCAATCACGCCATCATCCCAAAGGCGGGCGGACGCGTAGTAGGGGTGGCCTTGTTCCTCGTATTGATCGCGGATCGGTGCCTTGAACGCCTCCTGCTCGGCCTTCGGCCAGTTTTCTCCGCGCTTTTCGGCGGCATCGGCGCGAATTTGCGTCAAAACGTTCGCCGCCTGTTCGCCGCCCATGACTGAAATACGGGCATTTGGCCACATCCACAGGAAGCGCGGGCTGTATGCGCGACCACACATGCCATAGTTGCCTGCCCCAAAGGACCCACCGATCAGGACAGTGAATTTCGGTACATTGGCGGTGGCAACGGCGGTGACAAGCTTCGCACCGTCCTTGGCAATGCCGCCGCTTTCATATTTGCGGCCGATCATGAAGCCGGTGATGTTTTGCAGGAACACCAACGGAATGCCGCGCTGCGCACAGAGCTCGATGAAATGCGCACCCTTAAGTGCGCTTTCGGAAAAGAGGATACCGTTATTGGCAATGATGCCGACCGGATAGCCAAAGATGCGGGCAAAGCCGGTGACCAACGTCGTGCCGTACTGTGCCTTGAACTCATCAAAGTCGGAGCCATCAACGATGCGGGCGATGATTTCACGCACGTCATAGGGCTTTTTGGTGTCGGTTGGAACCACGCCATAAATCTCGCGCGGATCATAGGCTGGTGTGCGCGGCTCGGTCAAAGTCAGGCCAGGGTTCTTCGTCCAGTTCAGGTTCTTGACGATATCACGCGCAATCGAAAGCGCGTGGCTGTCATCCTGGGCATAATGGTCGGTCACACCGGACGTTTTGCAATGAACGTCGGCCCCGCCAAGATCCTCGGCCGAGACAACTTCACCGGTGGCGGCCTTCACCAGCGGCGGACCGCCGAGAAAGATCGTGCCCTGTTTGCGGACAATGATGCTTTCATCCGACATCGCCGGGACATAGGCACCACCCGCCGTGCAGGACCCCATGACAACCGCGATCTGCGGGATGCCCTTGGATGACATGGTCGCCTGGTTAAAGAAGATGCGTCCGAAATGGTCGCGATCCGGGAACACATCATCCTGACGGGGCAGGTTGGCCCCGCCGCTATCGACCAGATAGATGCAGGGCAGATTGTTTTCCAGCGCGATTTCCTGTGCGCGAAGATGCTTCTTCACCGTCATCGGGTAGTAGGAACCGCCCTTGACCGTGGCATCATTGGCGACAATCACGCATTCAACGCCTGAAACACGGCCAATGCCGGTAATGATGCCGGCTGCCGGAACGTCTTCATCGCCATACATGCCATGTGCGGCAAGCTGCGAGAGTTCCAGAAACGGGGAGCCGACATCAAGAAGCTGGCGAATACGTTCACGCGGCAGCAATTTGCCCCGCCCGGTATGACGATCACGGGCGCGTTCACCGCCGCCCAATTTGACCGCTGCGATTTGATCGCGCAAATCCGCAACCAGCTTTTCCATATGTTCGGCATTGTTGCGGAATTCTTCGGAACGGGCGTTCACCGCAGATTTCAGTACCGTCATCGTCCGTTTTCACCGTTTTTTTGTTATGGGCAAATCGGCCCGCGTGCAGGGTGTTTATGGCTGTTGTTATCGGTGAAGTTTACGTAAACGTCAATATTAAATCGGTATTTCAGTACCGAAATTAACTATATGCTATCAAATCACCCATAGCGTTTAGCGCATATGAGGTTGTTTGCAGGTGACCAGTGGTCGCCATAAAATCGCAGCCGATCCTTATTTTGATTGATCTTGTCTTGGGAATGCGGGCGAAAAAATAATGTCATACCGGACTTTGATCTGTTTGGTTTTTTGTTCATGTGTTGCTGCTGTTTTCGGACAAAGGCCAGCGCATGCGCAAGATACGCTTCAGGAAATTCATTGGCTTAAGGCCGATGTGCCGCCGATTGGTATTGGTAGTGGACCGTTGGCTGGCAAGGGGCTTCATGGCGGGATCCTTGATATATTGTTCGGTGAGTCGCTTGATCCCGACATGGTGAAGGGGCATGCCAATATGGCGCGGTTGTTTGCCCTGATGAAAACGGGAAACTATTGCGTGCCGGGACTGATTCGGACGGCTGAGCGCGAAGAGGTTGTCTATTTTTCCAAGCAGCCAAGCGCGGTGCTTGAGAGCAGTCACCTGGTGTATTCGCCGGATAACCGAAAGCTCCGTGAGGCGATTGATGACAAGGTTTCGCTGGCCCAGTTGCTTGACGCGGGTTTTGTCGTCGGAATCGGGGCGGGCATTTCGTATGGCGAAGAAACAGACAGGATCATCCAGCGCTATTCAAACTCAGACAGCGTCGTTCGACATCCCACACCCAATTTCCTGGCGCCAATGTTGTCGATGATTGAAATGAAACGTGTGGACTTTTCGCTGGCGCCACCCTGGGCGTTGACGTGGTTTCTAATCAATCAAAAGAACGGTCTTGGTGGTGATAGCGCCCCGATGATCGTCACCCACCCATTCCGCGAAGCATCAGAAAAAATCAATTACCACGTGGTTTGCACCAAGAATGATTGGGGCAAGAAAGCGGTTGCCATGATTGACGAAGTTCTTACACGCGATGATATCCGCCAAGCTCTTGCGCGCAATGCGCAAACCTGGTTGTCGGCCACGAAAGTGCAAGAAAAAGTCGTTAAGTAGAAAGGCTGATCTGCATCTTCCAGAAGGGTTTGTTCTGCATTCAACGGCGACGTTTGACGGTGCTACTGCCCGGGGTTGTCTGTTGTGCTGCCAAGTGTGAGTTTGCGCAGTGAAATCCACTGGGCGAGTTGATCGATGCGGTCATTCCCGAAGAAAGGTTCGTCCTCGTAGAAGAAGAAGGGCGAACCGAAGGCACCCATCTTGATCGCGTCCTCGGTGACAGCGCGGACATGGTCTTTCCATTTCTGGGATTCTACGGCAGCACGCATTTCGGATGCATTGATGGAATGGCGGGTTGCGGCGGCAAAAACGTTTTCCGGGTTCGACATATCAAGCCCGTCGGCAAAATAGCCGCGATAGATATCCTTGGCGAACTTGCGCGCCAACATCGGAGATCGCGATTCCAGCCAGTAATAGGCCCGGGTCGGAACCAGTGCCGCGTAGGGGAAGTTATTGGGGATTTGGAACGGAATGTTTTGCAGGCGAGCGCAGCGTTCCATATCGTGACGGAAATACGGACCGCGGATCGGCTGATCCAGAAGCGGGCTTTGTCCTGTCTGTTTGAAGGCAGCGCCTATCATGAAGGGGCGCCAGACGACCGTGACGCCATGGCGTTTTTCGAAGTCTTCCATCCGTTCGGCCGCAAGATAGCCGTAAGGTGACGAGAAATCGAAGTAGAAGCTGACTTCAGACATGTTCCTGCACCCGTTTTCCGTTTTGTTTTCACCAACAACTTTTCCAGCAGATCTGATGTCTGCTTTGATGGATGCGATTTTGATCTATTAAGTTGTTGCCAATCAACAAAAAAAGAAAATCAGGGAATGACGATGCCGGGCCGGACTTTTACTTCTTCCATCACGACATATGTATGAGTCTGACCGACACCCTGAACAGAAGACAGCCGTTCAAGGAACTCGCGATAGGCATACATGTCCTCGACGCGCAGTTTCGCAAGATAGTCGAAACCACCCGCAACCATGTGGCATTCTTCGATTTCAGGGAGCTTCTTGATCGCAGCGGCGAATACATCAAAGACGTCAGGTGTGGTACGATCAAGAGTGATTTCAACGAAGACCACAAGTGACTGGTTAAGCTTGCGCGGATCCAGTGTTGCCATATAGCCGGTGATAAAACCGTTTTGCTCAAGGCGGCGCACGCGTTCCAGACAGGGTGTCGGGCTCAGATTAACCCGGCGTGATAGCTCCACATTGGACATGCGGCCATCGTTTTGAAGTTCGCGAAGGATCTGTTTGTCGATCTTGTCCAGGCTCTTGTGGTTCTTCTGCATTTTAAGCGTCCAGCCAGTATTTGTGACTATGCGAATGTAAAAATCGTGGATGATATATCGTATTTTAGCCAAAAATGGCAGCACATTTTTCGGATGAAATAATATTGTCTGTCGCCATAGAGGTGCAAAAGGCCCCGAAGCGCCTGAAATAATGTGCGTTCTTCGGGATCGGCAAAGTCCAACATCAGGGAGAGGCTTTTAGACATGTTCCGTACCGAACTGCCGCAACCGAATGAAATCCGCCAGACGATCCGTGACACGTATCGCGCCGATGAAGAGGCCGTTGTTGAACGCCTGATCGAAACAGCGCGTCTTTCCCCGGAACAGACCGCGCGCGTTCAGAACCGCGCCTATCAACTGGTTGCCCGCGTGCGCAGTGCTGATAACGGCAAAAGCGGCATTGATGCCCTGCTGCATGAATATGAGCTGTCGAGCAAGGAAGGCGTCATCCTGATGTGCTTGGCCGAGGCATTGCTGCGTGTGCCTGATGCGGTCACCGCCGACAAGCTTATCCAGGACAAGCTGTTTGACGCCGACTGGCAAAGCCATCTCGGCCATTCCGACAGCTTCTTTGTCAATGCGTCGACCTGGGGGCTGATGCTGACCGGGCGGGTGATCAAGTTCGGCAAGGCGGAAAAGGCCGATCCGGGCCGTCTGATCAAACGCATGATCGGCCGTTCGGGGGAGCCGGTCATTCGCAAGGCATTCAACCATGCGATGCGGATCATGGGCCGCCAGTTCGTGATGGGCCGCACCATTGACGAGGCCGCCGAGCGCGCCAAGGCGAATGAAGAAAAAGGCTATCGCTATTCCTATGACATGCTGGGCGAAGCCGCCCGCACGATGAAGGATGCCGATCGCTATTATAAGGCATATGAAACCGCCATTCATGATATTGGACGCGTTGCCAATGGCCGTGGGCCGATTGATAGTCCGGGCATCTCGGTCAAGCTTTCGGCGATCCATCCGCGCTATGATTTTGCCAACTATGATCGCGTGATGAACGAACTGACCCCGCGGCTTAAGGAACTGGCACTTCTGGCAAAGAAATACGATATCGGCTTTACCGTCGATGCCGAGGAAGCCAACCGTCTTGACCTGTCGCTTGATGTCATCGGCACTGTCTTTGCCGATCCGGATCTTGATGGCTGGGAAGGCTATGGTCTGGCGGTTCAGGCCTATCAGAAACGTGCTTATCACGTTCTGGAATGGCTTGCCGATCTGTCGACCAAGGTCGGGCGCAAGATGATGGTCCGCCTTGTAAAGGGGGCCTATTGGGATACCGAAGTCAAATTCAGTCAGGAAAACGGTTTTGACGGTTATCCGGTCTTTACCCGCAAGGCATCGACCGATGTGTCCTATCTGGCGTGTGCGAAATATATGCTGTCGCGCCGCGATGCATTTTATTGCCAGTTCGCCAGCCACAATGCCCATACGGTGGCATCGGTTCTGGAAATGGCGGGCAATGATCGCACCTTTGAATTCCAGCGTCTGCATGGCATGGGTGAAGCGCTTTATGAGCAGATCGTTGATGAGAACGGCGAAAACGTTCCGTGCCGTGTCTATGCGCCGGTTGGCACCCATGAAGACCTTCTGGCCTATCTGGTGCGTCGTCTGTTGGAAAATGGTGCAAACACCAGCTTTGTGAACCGTATTCAGGATGAACAGCTGCCGATCGAGGAAATGATTGCCGATCCCATCGAAAAGATGGCAGCACTTCCGCGCAAAGGCCACCCGAAGATTCCGGCACCGATTGATCTTTATGGTGCAAGTCGCGTCAATTCGCGCGGGCTTGATCTGACAGATACGCAAAAGCTGTTACCGCTGAGTGCCAAGCTTGCTGAAATCAAGAACAAGACCTGGAACGCGGCCCCGCTGATTGATGGCAAGCTTGTTTCAGGCACCCCGATTGATGTCATCAACCCGGCCAAGCTTGATGAGAAGGTCGGTAACCTTGTGCAGGCGACTGAGGCCGATATTGATGCCGCCGTTGTTGCCGCCCTTAAGGGCTATGAAACCTGGAACAAGACACCGGCAAGTGAACGTGCGACAGCACTGCGTCGTCTGGGGGATCTGCTTGAAGAAAACATGGACGAGTTCATTGCGCTCTGTCAGCGCGAAGCCGGCAAGCTTTATTCCGATGGCGTTGCCGAGGTGCGTGAGGCCGTCGATTTCTGTCGTTATTATGCCAACCGGGCGGAGGAAACCTTCCGCGAAGGCAGCCCGCTTGAAGGCCGGGGCGTGATTGTTTGCATCAGCCCGTGGAACTTCCCGTTGGCAATCTTCCTCGGTCAGGTGACCGCGGCACTGGCAGCAGGAAATGCTGTAATTGCCAAGCCAGCAGAGCAGACATCACTGATTGCTGCCCGTGCGGCAGAACTGATCCTTGAATCCGGCGTTCCGGGTTCGGCATTCCAACTGGTTCCGGGGCCGGGGCGTGTGATTGGTAATCAGCTGATCAATGATCCGCGCATTGCCGGTGTCGCCTTTACCGGGTCAACCGAAACCGCACAGGTGATCAACCAGGCACTGGCAAAACGCCCGGGCGTTCCGTTGCCGCTGATTGCCGAGACCGGTGGTCAGAACGCGATGATCGTTGATTCGACCGCACTGCCCGAACAGGTCGTGCAGGACGCAATCATTTCCGGTTTCCAGTCGGCAGGTCAGCGTTGCTCGGCCCTGCGCGTGCTGTTTGTTCAGGAAGACATCGCCGACAAGCTTTGTGAAATGCTGGTCGGTGCGATGAAGGAACTGCGCGTTGGTGATCCGAAGTTCCTTGATATCGACGTCGGTCCGGTGATTGACGAAAAATCGCGCAAGGTGCTTGAAGCCCATGCCGAACGCATGAAAAAGGAGGCCAAGCTTCTGCATGCCTGTGACATGCTTCCGGAATGCGAAGGCGGTAATTTCTTTGCGCCGCATTGCTTTGAAATCCCATCGATCAATGTGCTTGAACGCGAAGTGTTCGGCCCGGTTGTGCATGTGGTGCGTTATAAGGCGCGCGACCTGCCCAAGATCCTTGATCAGATCAATGCATCTGGTTATGGCCTGACACTTGGTATCCATTCCCGTATCGATACCACCGTGCGCGAAATTTCGCAGAAACTGCGGGTTGGCAACTGCTATGTGAACCGTAACCAGATCGGTGCGGTGGTCGGTGTGCAGCCGTTTGGCGGGCAGGGGAAATCGGGGACCGGTCCAAAGGCCGGTGGTCCGCACTATGTAGAACGTTTTGCCAAGCCGATTGCGAAGGCAAATACCATTTCCAATGATGACGTGTCAGACGATCGCGCACCGATCATCGTCAAGGATGTCATTGCGACCAATGAATATGCCGCGATGCTGTCAGCCCAGGAAGAATGGCAGGCAACCGACGGCAATGCGCGCGTGACCATCCTTGAAAAGCTGTCGGCCAAGATGGACGCATCGGGCAATGATGCCCTGATGGCGGGGGCCGATCATGTGGCGAACTTTGCGGCCCTTTCGGAAAACGGCTTTGTCGCGCCGACCCGGATGCCCGGGCCGACCGGTGAAACCAACGACCTGTATTGTCAGGGCCGTGGAGTTTACCTGATCCAGGCGGACAAGGACGCCGAACCGGCAAAAATCATCCGCCATCTGGGGGCCGCCCTTGCCGCGGGCAATGCGGTGATCCTTGCGGGTGATCAGAAATGGCTTGCCGATATTCCGACACTGGCACAGCAGGCAGGCCTTCCGGCCAAGCTGGTCAAGGCGGTTGGCACCAACACAGGTTTGGGCGCGATGTATGATGGTGATATCGCCGGGGTATCGTGCGTGGCATCGCTTGATCGCGTGACGTCGTTCAAGCAGCTTCTGGCCAAGCGCGATGGCGCGATCCTGTCGCTGATTTCCGATAGCGGCGCCGAGGATGACGGTGCATTGCCTGATGAGGCGTTCCTGCATCGATTTGCCACTGAAAAGACAATCACGATCAACACCACGGCAGCGGGCGGTAACGCATCGCTGATGTCGATGGAAGAAGATTGATCTGCCAGATGGTCATGTCAGATGGACCGGGACGAAATTCCCGGTCCATTTTTCTTTCTTTTATTCGTGATCTCTGATGTAGGATGTGTGCGCCTGAACGCGGTCGGGCTTTTTTTCGTCAAAATTGGCTGCAATAGCTATTGGTCGGAACAGTAGACGTCCTGCGGCGTTTGAACTGACGCAAGAAGATTGACCCATGTCAGGCAGGCATGAACAAGGAGAACAGGAATGATCAAGGTAAACCGCGGCATCGGCCGTGTGCTGAAAACGGTATCGGTATGTGCGTTGCTGGCAGTGCCGCTGGCGGCCTGCGGACCGCTGCAAATGCCGTTGGAAGACCGCACCGGCAATGACCAGTGGCAAGATACCCAGATCAAGTCCGGCATCCTTGGCGAGTTCTCCAAGGTCGATCACACCTATCTGATGGATGTGAATATCGACATCTGGGAACAGAATGTCATGGTGACCGGCATGGTGGACTCCAAGGGCAAATATTATGACGTCATGTCGCTGGTCAAACAGGATAACCGGATCAAAACGGTGTATGACCATCTGGTGATTGCCGATCAGGAAACGATCGATGCCTATCACCGGGCGGAAGATGAATATGGCAAGAACGCCGTTCCGACCGATTCGGCGACCCAGTCCGTGTCCGACGTCTGGATCGAAAGCCAGATCAAGGCATTGTTATTGGCCGAAAAAGGTGTGAGCTCCGTCAACTATCGTTGGCAGTCGGTGCAGAATGTCGTCTACATCATGGGCGAAGCACAAAGCGATGCAGAGCTTGAAAAGGTGCTTTCCATCGTGCGCCGGATCAAAGGTGTGACCAAGGTCGTTAGCCACATCGCAAAGGCCTGATCACTTTTATCGCCTTGTGATAAAACAGTTTTTCGAAAATTCCCCGCAGGCGTTCGGCCTTGCGGGGAATTTTTTTGTCCGGGTTTGTTGCAAAAGTGTTTGAAAACCATTCGCATTTATCTTAGAGGTGGCGATACGTAATTAATAACTGATTGCAATCGCACCATGTATGTCTGCATTTGTAATGCGCTCAAGGAAAAAGACGTCCGCCGTGCCGCCGAGCAGGGCGGGGCGACACGTCCGGCGGAAGTTTTCCGTTTCCATGGCTGCGCGCCGCAATGTGGCAAATGCGCCTGCCACATGCGCGCAGAACTGCTGCAAGCCAAGACCTGCGGCAATTGCGATTGTGATGATGCAGCGGCTGTAACGGCAAACATCGAACCGATCGCCGCCGAATAAGCTACTTCAAGACATTCAGGAAAAACGAAAAAGGCGAAGCCACATGGGCCTCGCCTTTGTTGTTTGTGGCTGATGCTGCTTGATCAGCACGGTTACTTTTTCAGACCAAAGCGTTCCTCGGCCAAGCGATCAGCGACAAAACCGGTCGACAGGTTCTGTTGCTTGGCGCGTTCAAAAATCTCGCACACGGTTTCGCCAATGCCTTCGATATGCATGTTGGTTTCGGCAACCGTTTTACCTTCGCGGCAATAGTAGACTTCGATGACACCGCCGGCATTGATCACGTAATCCGGGGCATACAAAATCCCGGCTTCGCGTAACATCTCGCCGTGGCGATCATCTTCAAGCTGGTTATTGGCTGCACCGGCAATCACGCCAACCTTGAGTTCCTCGATCGACTTGTCATTGATCACCCCGCCAAGGGCACAAGGGGCAAGGATATCGGCATCAACCGACAGGATTTCATCAACCGGAACTGCGGTTGCGCCAAATTCCATGGCGGCGGCCTTCATGCTGGCGGCATTCAGGTCCGCAACAATCAGCTTGGCCCCGGCGGCATGCAGCATCCGGCAGAGGTGATAGCCGACATGCCCCAAACCCTGGACTGCGACCCGCATGCCCGTAAGGTCGTCGTTGCCATGTTTGAAGCGCACCGCTTCCTTAAGCCCGATGAAAACGCCATAGGCGGTAAAGGGGGATGGGTCACCGGTGCGTTCCGGATCCTTGCCATCATTGATGCCACCGACATGCTTGGTCTGGCTTGCGATATAGCCCATGTCTTCAGGGCTGGTGCCGACATCCTCGGCAACGATATAGCGCCCGCCAAGTTGCTCGACAGCGCGGCCCATTGCGCGGAAGAATTCTGGTGTCTTTTGACTGCGCGGATCACCGATGATGACCGACTTGCCGCCGCCAAGCGGAAGGTTGGCGAGGGCGGATTTGTAAGTCATGCCGCGCGAAAGGCGCAAAACATCATGAATGGCGTCCTGTTCGCTGGCATAGGGCCACATGCGACAGCCGCCAAGTGACGGGCCAAGGTTGGTGTTGTGGACCGCGATGATGGTTTTCAGGCCGGTGGTTTTGTCGCTGGCAAAGACAACCTGTTCGTGGTCATCAAAGGCGATATCGGAAAAGACGTTCATCCTCTTGCAGCCTCCTGGCAGCATCATTTTTCTGGTGCAGGCTGTTTCCTGCTTATCCCTTTATGTTTGATGCATCGGGCGTTGGATCAATTTCTAATTCCGGGAATGCGCAAAAAAGATCGTTTCGGTTGAGGGGCTGCTTTGGTGTGGAATTATTCGGAGTTTGCCAAAGCTGCATTGTAATTTTATTGCGCGCACTGTGCGCTGCAGCATCTCCGCTGTTTGAAGGTAGGTGGCATTTTCGATCCGACCGAGATTCTTTTGTGGTCGAAATTGGTCGGTTCCAGCCTGGCTTTTATGGTGCAGTGCACTGGCGGCGATTTGTCCTGAATCAGGGCATTCGTCATGCGCCTATGCCAAATTCGCACTTGAAACCGGAGCAATTAATCTGGAAGTATCAATTAACCGGATAATTTACGGCTCGTTAAGGTGCGAAACGTAGACTCACGGTTGGGTATCTTGTGATTGAGATTCCCGGTTCAGGACAGGTTGGCGTCTGGGCGGCGCCAGCGAACAAAATATAAGGAGAGCGGCGGATATGTCTGCATTCACAGGCCATCGCCAAACCGTATATGAAGTTGAACTGCACAATCAGGCTGTGCGCGAATGTGTCAAAGAGAACCGATCCCACGACCTCTTTGATGACCGCTGGGCTGATGTTCAAACTCATGAAGTTGCGGCCAGCGACGAAACCAAGGCCCTTGCCATGATCGAAAATAGCTATCCGTCAGAAGATGGTTTCGTTGTCGATCACGTCAAACGCCTAGGATAACAGTCACCAAACATATTCGGAAAAAAAGCGTGGTCAGCTTTGCTGCCACGCTTTTTTTCTGAGCTCAACCTGCACAACAAAGCAGGCATCATTGGGGCGATTTGCCCTATGACCTCAGCTTTCCGAGCATTTCCCGCCCCTTGGCAACGGCAAATTTCTGTGCCTGCGAGAAGGTCGGGTTGGGCGGCATGATCAGGACGTCAGGGTCAACTGGGACCTGAATGACGGTTGGCTTCTTGCTTGCAAACGCTTGTGACAGCGCGCTTGAAAGCTCCTTGGTGTTTTCCGCGCGCAGGCCAAGACAGCCACAGGCCTGGGCGATGGCCGCCATGTCCGGGTTTTTAAAGGCGATTGCATGTTCGGGCAGGCCTTTGGCTTCCTGTTCCAGTGCGATGAAGCCAAGCTTGCTGTTATCAAAGACAACCGCCGTGATCGGCAGATCGTATTCGGCAGCAGTCAAAAGTTCACCCATCAGCATGTTGAATGCGCCGTCACCCGCAATGGCGACGACCTGACGATCAGGATAGGCAAGCTGCGCACCATTGGCCCCGGACAGGGCAAAGGCCATTGTACCGAGCCCGGATGACAGGGTGAAACGCTGGTTACGTTTTACCCGCAAATGCCGCGCGGCCCAGGCTGTGGTCGTTCCGGTATCAACCAGGAAAATGGCATCATCGGCGGCATGGTCCCCGATTGCGGACATGACACTTGCGGGGTGAAGCGGGCTTTTGTCGGACTTCTCGATCTTTGACCAATCGTCTTGCTGATCCTTGACTTTATCGATCCAGTGTTTGCGCTGTGTTTCGGTGTCTTTGGGGGTGACGCGATCAAGAAGGCCTTGCACCGATAGCTTGGCACTGCCGATCAACGGGGCATCAATATCAAGCCGTTTGCCGATCTGGCTGCGATTACTATCGATCTGGATGGTTTTGGCATCTTTGGGGAAAAATTCCTGATAGGGGAAATCGGCCCCAATGATGCACAGCAAATCGCAATCTTCGACAGAATCCTGCCCCGGTTTGCCACCCAGAAGGCCCAACCCACCAATGCAAATGGGATCGTCGTCATCAAGCCAGTCTTTGGCACGTAGGGTTCTGACGATCGGTGCATCAATCCGGTGCGCCAGATCAAAGATCTCCTGGGCTGCCTCGGCACCACCGATACCGGCAAGAATGACGGGCTTTGATGCCTGAGCAATCAGTTTGGCAGCGTGATCAAGGTTCTCGCTGGACGGGGAAACTTCGCGGGTTGCCAACAAGGTTGCAATATTGATCGGATCATCGGCGCAATCGGCACTGGCGATATTGTTCGGGATACAGACATGGGCGGGTGCACGATTTTCAATCGCGGCCTTGCAGGCTTCTTTGAGGATACGCGGGGCCTGTGCCGGATGCATGATTGTCTCGGAATAGACGGTGACGTCTTCGAACAGCTTTTTCAGGTCAACTTCCTGATGATACTCGGTGCCGATAAATTCCGAATCAACTTGGCCTGTGATGGCAAGAACCGGGGCATGGTCGTGACGAGCATCATAAAGGCCGTTCAAAAGATGGATGGCACCGCCACCCGCCGTGCCGACACAGCATGAAAGATTGCCGGTCAGTTTTGCCTGTGCGGATGCGGCAAAAGCGCCACCTTCTTCATGGCGAACAAGGACGAAATCAATTTCATCCCTGTTTTCAAGGGCAAATGTAATGTCATTGATCGCGTCACCGGGGATGCCAAATACATGTTTGACGCCAAGATCACTCAGTAAATTGATTGCGATATCGGCAACTTTCATGGGGAAACTCCTTGGTTTCAGTCGTGAGAGAGCCGCAAACTACAATCGCATCAACGGCCGGGTTTGATTACGAAAGCCAGAATGCATTCATGGTTTCTGCGACGCGTTTGAACGAAGCAAGATTGGCACCATCGCGATAATTGATGATTTTCCCGTCCGGACTGTTTTCGATGCAGTCGTTGTGAATTTTGGACATGATTTCGCGAAGGCGTTTGTCGACGTTTTCCGTATCCCAACTCAGACGCTGCGCATTTTGGCTCTGTTCAAGGCCGCTTACTGCAACGCCGCCGGCATTGGATGCTTTGCCAGGGGCATGCGGGATATTGGCGTTGATGAATACTTCCTGTGCCTTTGCCGTCAGTGGCATGTTCGCGCCGTCACAAAGCATCATCACCTTGTTTTCAACAAGCTGCTTGGCGTCTTGTTCATCAAGCTCGTTCTGGGTCGCGCAGGGCAGGGCAATATCGCACTCAAGCCCCCAGGGTTTCTTGTCTTCAAGGAACTCGGAATTCTTGCCGCCATCAAATTCCGACAGCGATTTGCGTTGGTTGTTTTTCCAGTCATCAACCTGATCAAGAAGGTCGTTTGTCATGCCATTGGCAAAGTGCATGGTGCCGGAGCTGTCACTCAGACTTATGACTTTGGCTTCAAGTTCTATGGCCTTGCGCGCGGCGTGAAGCGCAACATTTCCTGCGCCACTGATCGCAATCCGTTTGTCTTTGATTTCCTTGTTTTCCTGATCAAGCATGTGACCAAGGAAATAGATGCAGCCATAGCCGGTTGCTTCTGTGCGCCCGGCACTGCCGCCAAAGTGGCATCCTTTCCCGGTCAGCGCACCGGTCCACTTTTGCGTCAGCTTGATATAGTGACCAAAAAGGATGCTGATTTCACGTCTGCCCACGCCGATGTCCCCGGCGGGCACATCGGTATCTGGCCCGATATGCCGATATAGTTCTTGCATGAATGCCTGACAGAAACGGCCGATTTCCTGCGGGGATTTGTCCTTTGGCGAAAAGTCGGCACCACCTTTTGCCCCGCCCATCGGCAAGCCGGTCAGGCTGTTTTTCAGGGTTTGTTCAAACCCGAGAAACTTGAAGATACTGGTGCTGACCGTCGGGGCAAACCGAAGGCCGCCTTTATAGGGGCCCATCGATTGATTGAACTGAATGCGCCAGCCGCGATTGACCTGTATCTGTTGGTCATCGTCTTCCCATGCTACGCGAAATTGCAGCACGCGATCCGGTTCCGTGCAGCGTTCAAGAACCGCATTTTTGCGCATCTCGGTTTGATCAAGATACCAACCGGCAATGGAGCCGACGACTTCCTCCACTGCCTGGTGAAATTCCGGCTCGTTCGGTGTCTTGTCCTCAAGCTGGCTCAGGAAGTCCTTTTGAAAATCAGATGCGCTTTGTGTCATTTAAATGCGGGCTTTTTTACTGTTTCTGCTGCTCTGGTTAACGTGCCAGAGGCGAAAAAGTGTCCGCATAATATTTTGTTTTAGTGGTTTTTAAGGTCTGATGGCGCGCTTGATCAGGCGTTCTGTTGAAGCGTTCGTTCAACAAAATCAAGGCGGTCCTGCCCCCAGAACATCTCGTTGCCGATGAAATAGGTCGGCACACCAAAGATGTTACGATCCCGTGCGGACTGGCAGTTCTCGTCATAGATCTTGGCGATCTCTGGCAGGTCAGCATGTTCGAGATATTCCGTCGAAAGGCCACTTGATATCAGGGCCTCGCGGACGGTCGCGGGCAGCGAAACATCACGTTCACGCAGCCAGATATCCCCCATCAGGGTTTCAGTCAAAGCACTTACGTCCATGCCATCGTTCTGAACGGCGATGATGGTGCGCGCGGCAAGTGTTTCATCGACGGGGAAATGTGTCGGATGCAGGTTGACCGGAATGCCGAGATAATCCGACCAGCGTTTCAGTTCAACAAGTCGATATTCTTGACGCGGTTTCGGGCGTTTTGCCAAAGGCACGCCGCCGCCATGTTCCCAGACATCGGCTGCCCGGCAGGGTTTATGGATAATTTCCACGCCATGTTTTTTGGCGATCTCGACAACGCGGCGAAACCCGAAAAAAGACCACGGTGATTGCACGAAGAAATAGTGGATGATGGGTTCGGACATATGGGCCTCCTGGCACCGCGATACAGATTATGTTTTTAAGTTGCCGACATTCGGTATCCACCACACTGCCCAAACAGGGGTGCTGCGTCAAATGTCCTTGGCGTAATCACGCACAGGTTCAGGTCATATGTTTGTGATGATGGAATGCGAAATGTCTGCGCGGCCTAGTAGTCAAGCCACCAGGAATATTCATCAATACCCGCCATCAGAACACCGTCAAAGCCAAGCTTCATGATGTTGCCGAGATAGCTGTTTTCGCTGCCAAAGATGATGCTTTGCCATTCGCGTGACCAGTAATGCACGTGGTTTTCCTGCCCCCAACGTGCCATCAGGTTGCCTTCACTGATGAAATCGGGACTTCCGGCACGCCATCCGCTTTGCCAGTAATAACGATATGTCTCGGCCGTCGCGATATTGAGATACGAAATCAGGCTCCGTGGTGTCCCGGTCTTCTTGTAACGAAGCCGCTTCATATCATCATAGGTCAGCGGAATGGTCCCGCGATGGAACGGATCAATGATCAACGTGTCATAGTTGGTTGCAACCAGCGCATCGACATAGGCGTCCTTGGTGCCATAGGGCGAACTATCAAGCACCAGGGCAAAGTTCTTTGCCTCGCGGATATTGTCGATCACATGCGGGTTTGCCCCGAAAGGGGTGCTTGGAACCTTTGCCAGGGATGAAAGCTGCATGCCCGGCGGTGGGGCCGCGTAATAAAGTGCATCCAGCCCCCGAAGCTGAGCGCGCGCCTTGTCCATGTCGGATCGATTTTCGGTGTAATCGACCGCAAGATATTGGAGGCCTTCAAGTTTAAGCCGTTCCAGATAACCGAGGATGTATTTGGTTTCTTCGGCATTGGTGGCTTCGCCGTATTTCTCGAAGCCGTAAAATGGGGCTTCGACCAAAATGCCATCCAGCGCCCGCAGATAGTTTCTGGCCGGTTCCGCAACGCCACGTGTGGCAAACAGCGTTTTTTCAAGAAACTCGGTCAGTTCCAGGCCATTCATCGCAATGATCGAAAAGTCACTGCGATAGCTTTTTGCCCACCGACTGATCGCGATAACATAATCGCGCATTTCCTCGACGAAGTCTTTTTCGGGCTTGCCGGTGTCGGTCAGGCCGGGGAGACCCTCGGTCAGGCTATTGGGGGCGGGGATAAAAGGTTCAAGCTGCTGTGCAACGGCACCAAGTGGTGTACCTGCCAGCAACGCCCCGCCAAGCCCCGTCGCACTGGTGCCAAGGAAATGTCGCCGCGAGATGGACTTGGGCGCGGCTTTTCCGCCAGACGCATTTTGCGCCGGTTTTCGGGTCCGCCCTGACGTGCTGTAAGGTTGCTTGGCCATGCCTTTATCCATCGCTGATGATATGGGCGATCTTATGATGCTGCCTTCATTGCGCCTTGCTGTGTAATCAACTCGGTCACCCGGCTGCCAATTGCAAGGGATGCAGTAAGACCCGGTGATTCAATACCATAGAGCATTACAAGACCATTAAGCCCGTGCTGTTTTTCATCAGCAATCATGAAGTCACGCGCCGCTTCACCCGGGGCCTGAATTTTTGGGCGCACCCCGGCATAACCGGTCTGAAGCGCACTTTCATCAAGGTCGGGATAGTATTTGCGGATGGCTTCGGCAAAGGCGGTCCTACGTTCTTCGGGGACGTCATAGTTTGGTGCATCAACCCATGTCACGTCCGGGCCAAAGCGCGCCTGTCCGCCCATATCAAGGGTCAGGTGAATGCCAAGGCCTGCCTGTTCGGGGGCCGGATAGATCAGGGTGGAAAACGGTGCCTTGCCCGATAGCGTGAAATAACAACCACGCGCATAATGCTGCGGCGGGATAGATGCCTGTGGCAGGCCGGTAAAGTTGCGGCCCAGTGTCTGGCTGTGCAGGCCACCGGCAACGATCAGTTCAGCACAGGTCAGGCTCATTTCTTCGCCGTCGGCATCGGTGGTGCAGACGCTATAAAGCCCGTTTTCGAAACTGACGGCCGTGACCTTGGTGTTGATCGCAAGTGTTGCGCCGTTGTTTTCCGCCTCACCCAGCAGGGTGACCATCAACTGGTGGCTGTCGACAATACCGGTGGACGGGCTTTCTAGGGCGCCGACACAATGAAGGGCTGGTTCGCGTTCAAGGGCTTCTTCGCGGGACAGCCAGACAAGGTCGGTGACACCGTTTTCATATGCCTTGTCCTTGATCCCGGCCAGTGCGGCCATTTGGTCTTCGGCTGTGGCAACAATCAGTTTGCCGGTGCGTTTGTGTTCGATGCCGTTTTCTTCGCAATAACGATACAGCATCTCGCGCCCGGTGACGCAAAGCTCGGCCTTCAGGCTGCCTTTCGGGTAATAAATTCCGGCATGAATGACTTCGCTGTTGCGTGCGCTGGTCTCGGTGCCAATCGCATCATGCTGTTCAATGATCAGGACTTCACGGCCGGTTCGCGCAAGTGAACGGGCACAGGCCAGGCCGACAACGCCGGCCCCGATGACGATGGTTTGGATATCTGCAGTCATGATCACGTGTATCTTGGTTAGGGTGGTGGGGTTAGTTTGCTTGCCGGAAATAGACAGCCTGTCCTTGGTTGTCCTTGCCATTACCGGTGACAACAGCCGGGGATTCGCTGGTGTAAATACCGCGCGCAAAGCTGCTGTCGTTACAATAGACATACCAACTTCCGAACGGAAGCGTATCACTTTGATAGGCACCGCCTTCGTGGCGCCAGATGCCTTCGCAATGACGTTGGTCATCATCAAGGATCATTGTCCCTTCGCCCGATGGCTGATCAAAGCGCAGCGTGCCGGTTCCGCGCACCGATTGCCAGTTGGTGATGATATCAATGCCATCAATCGGCGGCGGGGTGGTTTCGCCTTCAGGCTGCTGAAGCGGGGTTTCATCTGCCGGTGCGACAACAGTGGCGGCAATTGCCGAATTTTCCGCGAGCTCAATATTCAATCGGCCAAAGAAACCGGCGGCGAATTCCTGGGCATCAATCATTGGCAGACCACTGAGTGGCGCACTGCTGCTACTTGTGGCCTGAACCTGTGTCGGGGTGCAGTAATAGCCCAGCAGGCGACTGCCTCGTTGGGCCGGTGTTTGCGGATCCCATTGTCCGACAAAGGAAACGCATTGCGACCCGTTGCGTGTAAAGGGAGACAATGCAATCGGGCCGTATCGGGTTTCCTGCACGAAGCTTGCACCATTCAGGCTGGTGCGGCCGCGAAGCGCGTCAAACATATCAAGCAACTGCTCGGACGCCATGGCGGTGCTAAACCGAAAGCCGGGGGCGGAGGTCGTATAGACCGTTTCAAGGTACAGATCGCTTGCAGCGGCAGGGGATTCGCTTACTGAGCGAGGCGCATACCAGCGGCCAACAAAGACCGTACTGTTATCGCGATACTGACGCAGGAAGCTGTTCTGACCCTCGACGTCCGAGGCAAAGACAACCGGGCTCTGGTCTTGCGGGATTTGTTCGAACCCGCCGGTTTGCTGTGCGACGGCCATCTGTGGTGTTGCCACCAGAAGGCTTGCAAACATGCCGCCGATCAAAGCCGCCCGATACCTCACATTGCGTCCTTTCTATATGTTTTCAGGCGCATTTTTGTATTGCGCTACCCTTATCTTTACCTTTGTGCATCTAGATTGGCTAGGGGGCAGTCAACCGATGCCTGTTAACGTGATCTCTTTTACCTTGATTTTTGGGTGCAAACGGGCTCATTGGGGAGGTTGGCCTTGGGGACAAAGTCAAAAAGCCTGAAGATACGGAGCATTTTATCATGACGGTGCAACAGACCGGCGCGAACGGGGACAGCGCGGGCCAGCAGACGGCAACGGACAAACAACCGCCGTCCAATCGCGCCCATGTAATCGTGATCGGCAATGAAAAGGGCGGGTCAGGCAAATCGACAACGGCGATGCATCTGATCGTTTCGCTGATGAAGATGGGGTTCAAGGTCGGATCGCTTGATATCGATGCCCGTCAGGGGACGCTGACACGTTATGTCGAAAACCGGAACGCCTTTAACGACCGCAAGGGCCTTAAGCTTCCGGTGCCCGATCATCGGCCGATTTATCGCAGTGAGTTACCGGACGCCAACCAAGCCAAGCTGGACGAGCGCGAACGCTTTACGACCGCACTTGGTGAAATGGTGATCGGCTGCAACTTCATCGTCATGGATTGCCCGGGCAGTGACAATTACCTGTCGCGTCTGGCCCATGCCTGTGCCGATACGCTGATTACCCCGATCAATGACAGCTTTATCGACCTTGACATGCTGGCGCGGATTGACCCGGACAGCCTTGATATCAAGGGGCCCAGCATCTATGCCGAGATGGTCTGGGATGCGCGCAAGCGTCGGGCGGCTATTGATGGCGGCACGATTGACTGGATCGTCATGCGCAACCGTCTTTCGCATCTTGATGCGCGTAACAAACGCGACATTGCCGAAATCGTTGACAAGTTGGCCGATCGCATCCGCTTCCGTCAGGCGCCGGGATTTGGCGAACGTGTGATTTACCGCGAACTTTTCCTCAAAGGTCTGACGCTGCTGGATCTGCGTGAAAAGGGTGTCGGTATCCCGATGAGCATGTCGCACATGGCCGCCCGTCAGGAAGTCAGATCGCTTCTGGAAGTGATCGGCTTCAAACCGGCCGACGGCGAGGAGTTGCCGATCTGACTGCATCCGGCCTATATCTTGTTGGATGACAAATTGTTCAACCGGAATATGAAGCAGGCAGGTCTCCTTGACGCGCAAAGACATCATTCCAGAGACATCCGACGCCAATGAAGTGGCAGACTTCCTGGGTAAGGCGCGGCAGATGGCGGTGCATGCACCATCATCCGGGTCGGCACAGGGGCGACTGATTTTTGCCATGGATGCAACCGCCAGCCGCCAGCCAAGCTGGGACAGCGCGGCTGAAATTCAGGCGGAAATGTTTGAGGCGGTCGACGGTGTCGGCGCCCTTGATGTGCAGCTTGTGTTCTTTCGCGGGCTTTCTGAATGCAAATCAAGTGGCTGGTGCCGCAACGCAAAATCATTCCGCGACTATATCACCAAGGTTACTTGTCGCGCCGGACATACACAGATCGAACGGGTTCTGGCACATGTCGAACGCGAAGCGGGTGATAAAAAAATCGATGCCTTGATTTATGTCGGCGACTGTATCGAGGAAAACCCAGATCATCTGGCCCCGATTGCTGGAAAACTGGCGCTTAAGGGGGTAAAGGCATTCATGTTTCAGGAAGGCCATGACCGGGAAGCGGCATTTGCCTTTGGCGAAATTGCGCGGATAACCGGTGGTGCCGTCATGCAGTTTGATGCCAGTGCAGCGGGTAAGCTCCGTGATTTGCTGGGCGCAGTGGCAAGCTATGCGGTTGGCGGGCAGTCCGGACTTTCGATCTATCAAAAGAAAACCGGGTCCGAGGAAGTGCTCAGGCTTGGTCATCAATTGCGAAAGCCGCGTTGATGCAGTGGCTTTTGATCGGAATCGCAGCATTTATCGGGGTTGGCTTCTTTATTCGGTGGATGACAGAGGCCGAGCCCAAAGAAATCCGTAAAATTGTCTTATTTCTGATCATCTTGGTGTTGATCATGCTTGCGGGCTGGTTGTTGCTCACAGGCAAGATTGCCGCGATGGGTGCTGCTTTGGCGGCGACTGTGCCGTTTTTGTTTCGGATGATGAAGCTTGGATTTCTGTGGCCAATCTTTCGCAGGATCTTTGCAGCGTCCCGAAAACGCGCCCAGCCGGGCAGTTTTGGCAACCGCACATCCGGTGCGGGATCAAGTTCGGAAATTCGCACCGAATTTCTGCATATGGTGCTTGATCTTGAAACCGGGCAAATGCGCGGTGGCGTTGTCAGCGGTCCCTTTGCCGGGGCCGATCTTGACAGCTTGGGACTTGACGACCTGCAGTCGCTTTATGTTGACTGTTGCAGTGCAACCGACCAAAGCCGGGCGGTTCTGGAAGCCTATCTTGAACGCCGTCCTGATTGTGCGGGATGGCAAAGCTGGCGCCAGAAAGATCACGGCGAAGACGGAGCACAAAACGGAGGAAGCGACCGCAACCATAACGAGCAAGGCCAAGGTGGCAAAAGGAGTTCAAGTGCGTCAGGCATGACGGCGAAAGAGGCCCGAGAAATCCTGGGTGTGGCGGATAATGCCACCCGTGAGGAAATCAACCGGGCCTATAAAAAGCAGATCAAGGCGGTCCACCCGGATCATGGCGGATCGGACTATCTGGCCTCAAAGATCAATGCCGCGCGAAGCCTTTTGTTACGGCTATGTAAAGATTAGCGTCAATAATACGTGCGCTTGCTTGATCCGTGTTCTCGAATTGTGGCAGAAGCATATATGCGGGCAATTCCAATACGGACTGGCGTGCAGCGGTTGAAAAAGGAAAGTATTGAATGTCAAAAAGAATCAAGAAGGCAGTTTTTCCGGTCGCAGGCATGGGAACCCGTTTTTTGCCCGCCACCAAGGCTATGCCAAAAGAAATGCTGCCGGTCGTTGACAAGCCGCTTATTCAATACGCTGTCGAAGAAGCCATTGCGGCCGGCATCGAAGAATTCATTTTTGTGACCGGTCGCGGCAAAACCGCGATTGAGGACCATTTTGATCGCTCTGCCGAACTGGAGGCGATCCTGACCGAGCGCGGCAAGGAAGAAGCACTGTCCAAAGCGCTTGAAATGATCCCGGAAAACGGTCGTGTGACCTATACCCGTCAGGGCAACCCGCTTGGCCTCGGGCATGCTGTTCTGTGCGCCAAGTCGCTGGTCGGTGACGAGCCGTTTGTCGTGCTGCTGGCCGATGACCTTATCCAGTCAAAAGTCCCGTGCATGAAGCAGATGGTCGACAGTTATGGCCGTACGGGTGGCAACATGGTCGCCGTGATGGATGTCCCGCGCGAGGAAGTTCACCGTTATGGTGTGCTTGAAATCGAAGGCACCAATGGCCGCCTTGTCAGTGCATGCGGCATGGTTGAAAAACCAAAACCCGAAGAAGCACCGTCGACCTTGTCCGCCATCGGGCGTTACATCCTTGATCCCGGCATTTTCGAGGTGCTTGAAAATATTCCGCGCGGCGCTGGTAATGAAATCCAACTGACCGATGCGTTGGCCGCAATGATCGGCAAGGTGCCGTTCTATGGCTATAATTTTGAAGGCCGTCGTTTTGATTGCGGCAACAAGATCGGCTTTTTGAAAGCCACCATGTCATTTGCCCTGGCCCGTGAAGATATGCGCGACGATGTTCGCCAGCTTATTCACGAGTTCGCCGAAGGCGAAGCGGCACAATAACCATTCATGTCAACAATGTCCGACCGGAATAGCGATGTGATCTGTTCCGGTCGGGATTTACTTACCAGGATAAAACCTCCATGCGCGTAGCTATGATCGGGACCGGATATGTTGGACTTGTCTCCGGAGCCTGTTTTTCCGAGTTCGGTACGGACGTTGTTTGTGTCGACAAGGATGTCGAAAAAATTGCCCGTCTCGAAGACGGTATCATGCCAATCTACGAGCCCGGTCTGGATGTTCTGGTCGAAAATAACGTCAAGGCAGGCCGCCTGACCTTTACCACCGACCTCAAGGAAGGGGTCAAGGATGCGGACGCTGTCTTTATTGCTGTGGGCACACCGACCCGACGCGGCGATGGGCATGCTGACCTGAGTTACGTTTATGCCGCGGCCGAAGAAATTGCCGAAGCCATGGACGGTTTTACCGTCATCGTGACCAAATCGACCGTCCCGGTCGGAACCGGTCGTGAGGTCGAACGCATCATTCGTGAAAAGCGCCCGGATGCAGAATTTGCTGTGGTCTCGAACCCGGAATTCCTGCGCGAAGGGTCGGCGATTGGCGATTTCATGCGCCCGGACCGCGTCGTCATAGGCACCAGTGATGAGCGCGCCCGCGAAGTATTGTCGGATCTGTATCGTCCGCTGTATCTGATCGAAACCCCGATTGTCTTCACCACCCGTGAAACGTCGGAAATGATCAAATATGCGGCCAACACTTTCCTGGCCGCCAAGATCACCTTCATCAACGAAATTGCCGATCTTTGTGAAAAGGTCGGTGCGGATGTCCATGATGTCGCGCGCGGCATCGGCCTTGATGGCCGTATTGGCAAGAAGTTCCTGCATCCCGGTCCGGGCTATGGTGGGTCCTGCTTCCCGAAAGATACGATCGCACTCGTGCGCACCGCGCAGGAATATAACAGCCCGCTTCGCATCATCGAGACGGTGGTTGATGTCAACGCCAAGCGTAAAAAGGCGATGGCAGATCGCGTGATCGCGGCATGCGGTGGTTCTGTTGCGGGCAAGACCATCGGTATTCTCGGTCTGGCTTTCAAACCCAATACCGATGACATGCGCGATGCACCAAGCCTTGATATCGTTCCTGCCCTGATCGCGGCAGGGGCGAGTGTCAAGGCCTATGACCCCGAAGCCATGGAAGAGGCCAAGAAGCTTCTCGATGGCATTTCATATTGCGACAACGCTTACGATACGGTCGAAGGCGCCGATGCAATGGTGGTTCTGACCGAGTGGAACGAATTCCGCGGTATGGACCTTGATCGTATCAAGGACGCGCTGAAGCACCCGATCGTCGTTGATCTGCGTAACGTTTACGATCCGAACGAGATGGCTGAGAACGGTTTCAGCTATTCCTGTGTCGGTCGTGCATCTATCGGAGGCAAATCCTAATCATGACGAATTCCGCCGGACACAAGTTTGATAGCTCCGTTTTGCGCGAATATGACGTGCGTGGCGTTGTTGGCGAAACCCTGCATGCGGCAGACGCCAATGCGCTAGGGAAAGCCTTCGGCACCATGGTGCGCAGATCTGGCGGAAAGCGGGTCGCCTTGGGGCGCGATGGTCGTCTGAGCTCGCCAGAACTGGCGGCGGCATTGGCCGAAGGCATTCTGTCGACCGGTTGTGACGTGTTGCGCATTGGTCGCGGGCCGACCCCGATGCTGTATTTCACGGTTTATGATCAAAAAACCGATGCCGGCATCATGGTCACCGGTTCGCATAACCCGTCGAATTATAACGGCTTCAAGATGCTTAATGCTGGCAAGTCGGTGTTTGGTGATGCCATTCAGCAACTGGGCAAAATTGCCGCCAGCGGTGATTTCGAAACCGGGCAGGGTACGGCAAGCGACATCGAAATCGAGGATCGCTTTGTCGAACGCCTTGTCGCCGAACTTGACTGCGATGTTCCCAATCCGATGACGATTGTCTGGGATTGCGGCAATGGTTCTGCCGGTGATGTGGTGCGTAAACTGACGGCCAAACTGCCCGGTACGCATCATCTGTTGTTTGATGACATCGATGGTAATTTCCCCAACCATCATCCCGATCCGACGGTTGAGGCCAACTTGGTTGACCTCAAGGCGGCCGTTGCCAAACACAATGCCGACTGGGGTGTTGCCTTCGACGGCGACGGTGACCGGATTGGCGTGATTGATGGCAAGGGCAACGTCCTTTGGGGCGATCAGCTGCTGCAGATCTATGCCGCAGACGTTTTGCAGCGTCAGCCAGGCGCTGCGATCATTGCCGATGTCAAGGCCAGCCAGACCCTGTTTGACGAGGTCAACCGGATTGGTGGCAAGGCCATCATGTGGAAGACCGGTCATTCCCTGATCAAAACCAAGATGATCGAGGAAAAGGCACCGATCGCCGGTGAAATGAGCGGCCATATCTTCTTTGCCGAACGCTATTACGGCTATGACGATGCGACTTATGCCGCCGTGCGCCTGTACCGCATTCTGGTTCAAAGCGGCAAAAGCCTTGCCGAATGGCGGGCCGCCATGCCGGTTGCGGTCAATACACCGGAAACCCGTATCGACTGCCCGGATGACCGCAAGTTCGCACTGATTGAAGAAGTCCGTGCTCGCCTGGCTGAAGCCGGTGCAGAGGTCAGCGGCATTGATGGTGTCCGTGTCAGCACCGATGATGGCTGGTGGTTGCTGCGTGCATCCAACACCCAGCCTGCCATCGTGGCCCGTTGTGAGGCCGCCGATGATGCCGGGTTGGCACGTTTGAAGGGGCAGGTGACCGATCAACTGGTCAAAAGCGGTCTGTCTTCGGATGACTTCTTCGCCCCGGGTGGCGGTCATTAATTAAGACGTCGAACGAAGACAAAATGAAAAAGGCCCGTCAGAAAATCTGACGGGCCCTTTTTGTATCTCTGTGCAATTTGGTTGTTAGCCAGCGTCACCCGCATTGACCGGGATGCACGCCACGTTTTCACGCTTGAGCGCGTCACAGGCAGCGCGTGCTTCGTTCTCGCCATCAAAGCCCAGCAGACGGGCGCGATAGACAACACCGGTACCACTGGCTTGCTGCTCGACCGCAGCGCGGGTCAGGCGCAGAACGTCCGGGGCGGTACGTGCCGCGGCAAGGACCGCTTCCTGTGCCCGGCGCTGGTCGCTAAATGCGCCAACCTGAATGCCCCATCCTGCACCGGTTTCCGGCTTCAGGCGGGTCACAACGGTTTGGGTATCAATGCGACCCGGCTGTTCTGCTTCGCGAAGCGTGCTGCGCTTGGCAATCAGCAACTGGGCATCCGCCGGCAGGATTTTGTCTTCCGGGCTGATGCGCGGACGTGGAACAACAATTTCACCGTCCTTGGTCAGCTTCATATAGGCCTGATCAAGAAGCTTTTTCATCTGGTCATCGCGGGTGCGGGCCGTACGACCCCCAAACACGACGCCAATCAGGCGTTTGCCATTACGATTGACCGAGGCGACAAGGTTGAAGCCCGATGCGTTGATATAGCCGGTCTTGATCCCGTCGGTACCATAATAGGACGCCAGAAGGTTGTTGTGGTTGCCATAAGTGCGGTTGCCAAAGCGGAACTTCTGGGTCGCGAAGTAATGATAGTAGCTGCCGTAATTCTTGCGCAGCGCCACAGCCAGTTTGATCATGTCGCGTGCGGTGGTCATCTGCCCGCGGTTGGGCAGGCCGGATGCATTGCGAAACGTGGTGCGTGACATGCCAAGGCGTCGTGCCTCAGAAGTCATCATTTGGGCAAACTTGATTTCGGTGCCACCAAGATGTTCGGCGACAACAACCGCAATATCGTTGGCCGATTTGGTAACCAGCGCCAAAATAGCATCCTTGACGGAAATGGTTTCGCCCGGCTGAAGACCAAGTTTGGAGGGGGCTTGGCCCCAGGCGCGTTTGGAAACCTTCATCCGAGTCGAAAGCGATACCTTGCCGTGTTCCAGCGCGTCAAAGACCATGTAAAGGGTCATTATTTTGGTCAGCGACGCCGGATAGACCTTGTGATCCGCCCGATATTCATGAAGCGTTTCGCCAGTGTCGCCGTCAATAATCATCGCCGTGTAAGTCCGCGCCTGCGCAGCGGACGGCGAGAGAACAGTGAAAGAAATAGTCGCAACCAGACACAAAAGCACAGCAACAGCGCCACGCATGCTCAGCGAGCGCGTCACGGACAGAGCTTTGGCCATTGCAGTTGGCCCGGAAAGGGTCATTAAACGCATTATATCGGGCTCGGCTTTGAGGTTTCCCCAAGAACTAAATAAGTTCACTGTCGCATCACAGCCTTAAACAAATGTTTAAGAACGTCGAATTTCGGTGGTCGTCATTCGGGCCTTGAGATGGCCATTTTTATTCGCAAGACTGTATTTTATATCTCCAGATTAGCAAAAAATCGAGGATCGAATGTCAGAAAAGACGGCTCCAGTTCACACCGATACGGGGACCCGCAGCGCCAGCTGGGCCAAAGCAGGTCTCGCCGCACTGGTGATTGCAGGCCTTGCCGGTTGTACCTTTACCCAAA
The DNA here is from genome assembly GCF_017922435.1 of Thalassospira sp. ER-Se-21-Dark. Taxonomy (NCBI): domain Bacteria; kingdom Pseudomonadati; phylum Pseudomonadota; class Alphaproteobacteria; order Rhodospirillales; family Thalassospiraceae; genus Thalassospira; species Thalassospira sp. ER-Se-21-Dark. The sequence goes on from NZ_VDEZ01000004.1 coordinate 182,258, forward strand.
CCAGTGACGTCAGTAATCCGCTTGTCCGCAAGGCATCATGGTTTTCTTATCTTAATGCCGATGATCTTCGTCAGGCTTGTGCAGCAGGCGATGCAGAAGGGCAAATTCGGATCATTTATAATGCCGAGTATTACAAGGAAGTCCGCGTCTTTGAATTAACGCCGTATCCCGGGTTTGAGGAATTCAATCTGACCACCCGCGTGTTCGGGCCGATACAGGTCAAGGAAATCAATGTCGAGGTCAATGCACCGCTTGGTGCATTTGGGGGCGAAGAGGCCGTTGATCGTATTGACCGCGATTCTTATCTTGCCATCACCGATGCGCTGCAGGCCGAAGGTTTCGGAACGCAAAACCGTGATGGTCTGCGTCTGTATTCCGATGATTTTTACTGGGTCGCCATTGGATGCTCGTCGGGTGGCATCACGCTGGGTACCTGGGCATCCGGTGTGGATGATTTGCGTGCCCTTAAGTTCCCGGAAGTGCTGGCAAACCTTTCATCGGTTGAAAAAGACCTTCCTGAGCCGCCTGCCGCTGAAAACGCACGATCACAATCGGCGGCACAGATGCATCATGTCCAGAACAGCGACTCCGGTGAGTTTTACAGAACCGTGCGCGGAAATATGCTTCGCTAGGGTTCCAAAATGTTGCAACCGGGCTATGGCGTGACGTGTTCATGTTATTGCCCGGTCTGCTGAATTTATTGCAACGCAGCAAAACTGTGGACTAATGCCTTGATCAAGTTGCTGTTTTAAAAAATTCTTGGAATTCCGGCGTTTTCCGAAGGAGGCGTGCCGGGAAATATGGCGTTTTTGTCACTAAACTGTACTTGACGTGACCGGGTAATTCCATCTAGGGTTATGTTGCAATGCAACATTGATCCGGATAGATATTCCGGTGATCAGGAGGTTGAGGCAATGGCGGATTCCAAAAAGAAACTAGCCGGGAAAACTGCAACCAAGCAGGCTTCCGCGTCGTCACCCAAAACTGTAGCAGCTTCAGTCCCGTCGGCAGCGCAGTCTGCGCCTGCCAAGCGCAAGGTAATGACATCTTCCGAGATAGAAGCCGCAGCTCAGCAGCCGTCGGCGGAAGCGCAAAAGGCATCGCCTTCACCATCGCCCGATACTGCCAAGACGCCGAGTGACGGTGCGTCGACCAAAGCTGCAGGTCAGGCTGCTTTGTCTGCGACGGCTGCGAAGGGTGATGCATCTGCTGCCAAAACGCCGGTCAAAGATGCTGCGCCGGGCGATGCTTCCGAAAAAAATGCAGAGTCCCCGAAACCTGCGAAGGCTGAGATATCTTTGCCATCTGCGCAGGCATCAAAGCAGGCTGAAACTGCCACGAAACCTTCCGTTGCGACTTCCGGGGCCGCGCGACCTGCTGGCGAGGTGACGTCGCCAGCAAACAAGTCGACAGCGCCCAAATCCCCCACCAAAAGCGAAAAGGCCAATACTGTGAGCACGAAACCCAAAACTACGGCAACCAGCAAGTCTGCCGCTTCCGCCGCCCCGAAAAAGAAAACCGTTGCCAAGTCTGCGCCGAAAAAGGCTGCTGCTGCCCCGGCAAGTACGGCATCGAAATCTGCGCCTGCGCCGAAGGCCGCGGCACCCGCGATGTCTGAGAAATCGGCTGCACCGGCAACCGTGGCAGCTGAGTCTGCTGTTTCCAAGCCTGCGGCAACGCCGACCCCAACCCCAAACAAGTCGACCGCGACCGCAAAGCCGGTTGATGCCAAACCTAAGGCAGAACCAAAGCAGGGCGACGTTTTTGGCTTTGGTGCGTTGTTCATCGACGGAACGGGCATGGAGCCCTATTTCGAACTTTGGAAGACGCCAGAGGTCGAAGCAATGGTCACCGCTGGCAATGAGGCATTCGAAGAAAGTGTTTCTGCTGCCAATGAGGCATTCGGCAAAATCTTTGAAACCATGACCGGTCAGGCCGATGTTTTTTCCGGTGCCGGGTCGCGGGTTGCTGCTCAGTATGAAGAGCTGCTTGATACCCAGAAGAAAAGTTTCGAGGAAGTTTGGCAGGCAACCATGGCGATGTTTGAAAAGACCGGTGGCATTGGCACCGAGCTTTCGAGCTGGATGCAAAAAGAATTTGAAGCATCGCAGGATGATCTTGATGAGTTGACCAAGGTTGAAAGCCTTGCAGACCTTCAGGAGCTGCATTCGCGCATCGTCAATCGCTGCTATGAAAGCGGTTTGGCCGAAGGTGAAAAGATGCAGGAACTGATGTTTTCTGCCTTTTCGGACGGCCTGAATGCGATTAGCAAGGCAACGAATGTTGCGCTGAAATGAGGCAATGGATGCATGTTGGACATCCCAGCACCTTCCAGTCCCGAGCGGGTATGGCTTTTAGCCATGCCCGTTTTTTTATGTGTCTTTTCGCGTCCCGGATAATTTTGGAGTGACAATAATCACGAAGTTTGTCGCCTGATCTTGCAGTGCGTTATTCGCAGCCTAAATGAATCGAAGATGGACAACGAACGAAACTCGGATGCACAATAAATTCCTAGTGAGAACCGCGTAGCGGACTTTGAAAGAGTTTGGCAATGACCTATCATGGAGATCATGCAGGAAATAAGGGTTCCGGTAAGTAGACGATGACTGAACAGGATAATGACGGCACTGATCTGCCGAACACGGGGATCGTAACAAAGACACGGCCCAAGACCAAAAAGCCGTCCATGTACAAGGTGCTGTTGCTGAATGACGACTATACTCCGATGGAGTTCGTCGTTCACGTACTGGAACGGTTTTTTGAAAAGGGACGTGAAGAAGCCACCGAGATCATGCTTCAGGTGCACCGCAAGGGTGTTGGAGTGTGCGGTGTATTCACCTACGAAATCGCAGAGACCAAAGTAAACCAGGTCATGGACCTGGCCCGCCAGAACCAGCATCCGCTGCAGTGTACCTTAGAGAAGGAGTGACATATGCTATCGCGCAATCTTGAGGAAAGCCTGCACCGTGCGCTCGCATATGCGTCGGAGCGCAGGCATGAATATGCCACTCTTGAACATCTTCTGTTGTCGCTGACCGAAGATCAGGATGCGCTGGCAGTGCTGAAGGCCTGCCGGGTTGATATTGATCGGCTGCGCTCCGATCTGCTTGAATTCGCTGATAGCGAGCTTTCCGGCCTGATCAGTGCGCGTCTGGTGGACCCCAAACCGACCGCCGGTTTCCAGCGCGTGATCCAGCGCGCCGCGATCCACGTCCAGTCTTCTGGCCGCGAGGAAGTGACCGGTGCCAACGTGCTTGTTGCCCTGTTCTCTGAACGGGAATCGCATGCGGTTTACTATCTGCAACTCCAGGATATGACGCGTCTTGACGCGGTAAACTACATTTCACACGGTATCGCCAAGGCGACCGAGCTAAATGAGCGCCGCATCCCGCGCGGTGCCGATGAAGAGCCGGTTGCAGGCATGTCGCCAGAAAGCGACGAAAGCGGCCCGGCCGAGGGCGAGGCGCTTAAAGCCTATTGTGTGAACCTCAATGTCAAGGCGCAGAGTGGCAAGATCGATCCGCTGATCGGTCGTCAGAACGAGATTGACCGCACCATTCAGGTTCTGTGTCGTCGTACCAAGAACAACCCGCTTTATGTCGGTGATCCCGGCGTTGGTAAAACCGCCATCGCCGAAGGGCTGGCACGCCGTATCAATGATGGCGATGTGCCAGAGGTTCTCGAAAACGCGACGATCTTTGCTCTTGATATGGGCGCACTTCTGGCCGGTACGCGCTATCGCGGGGATTTCGAAGAACGCCTGAAGGCGGTGGTCAAGGAACTTGAAGAGTACGAAGGTGCTGTTCTGTTCATTGACGAAATCCACACTGTGATTGGTGCTGGTGCGACGTCGGGCGGGGCAATGGATGCGTCCAACCTGCTGAAACCGGCACTGGCAAGCGGGTCGTTGCGTTGCATCGGCTCAACCACCTACAAGGAATTCCGCGGGCACTTTGAAAAGGACCGTGCCCTTGTGCGTCGTTTCCAGAAAATCGATGTAGAGGAACCGTCAGAAGCCGATACCGTCAAAATCCTCAAGGGTCTCAAGCCCTATTACGAGGAGCACCATCAGGTCAAATACACCAACGAAGCCCTGCGTTCGGCGGTTGAGCTGGCATCGCGCTACATCAGTGATCGCAAGCGGCCTGATAGTGCAATTGACGTGATTGACGAGGTTGGCGCATCGCGCATGCTGGTCGCACCCAGCAAACGCAAACGTACGGTGAGCAAACGTGATGTCGAGGAAATCGTCGCCAAGATCGCCCGCATCCCACCAAAATCGGTTTCGACCGATGACCGCAAGGCGCTGGCAAATCTTGAGCGTGACCTGAAAACGGTTGTGTTTGGTCAGGACAAGGCAATCGAAGCGGTTGCCAGTGCGATCAAGCTGGCCCGAGCAGGTCTGCGTGAGCCGGAAAAACCGATTGGCAGTTATCTGTTCTCGGGCCCGACCGGCGTTGGTAAGACCGAGGTTACCAAGCAGTTGGCAACTGTCATGGGGATCGAGTTCATCCGCTTTGACATGTCCGAATATATGGAGCGCCACAGCGTATCACGCCTGATTGGTGCGCCTCCGGGTTATGTCGGGTTTGACCAGGGTGGTCTTCTGACCGATGCCGTTGATCAGCATCCGCATGCGGTTGTGTTGCTTGACGAGATCGAGAAGGCTCATCCGGACCTGTTCAATATTCTCCTGCAGGTCATGGATCATGGCAAACTGACTGATAACAACGGCAAGACGGTCGATTTCCGTAATGTCGTGCTGGTCATGACGACCAATGCCGGTGCATCCGACATGGCCAAGCCGCCGATCGGCTTCAAACGTGAAATGCGCATTGGCGAAGACGAAGAGGCAATCAAGCGTACCTTCTCGCCGGAATTCCGTAACCGTCTGGATGCGGTTATTCCGTTCGCCAACCTGCAGCCGGAAGTCGTCAAGATGGTTGTCGACAAGTTCATCCTGCAGCTTGAAGCACAGCTGGCGGACCGCAATGTTTCGATCGAACTGACCGAAGCAGCACGGGCATGGATGGCCGAGCGCGGCTACGATGCGGCCTTCGGGGCGCGTCCGTTGGGCCGCGTAATTCAGGAGCACGTTAAAAAGCCGCTCGCCGAAGAGTTGCTGTTTGGCAAGCTTTCGAAGGGTGGGGCTGTGCTGGTCGATATCGAAGACGATGCTGTCACCTTCCGTTATCCGGAAGATGAGAATGGCGAAAAACAACAGAAAAAAGATCCGGAAATGGCCAGTTAAAATGGACCTTTTTCGGTTTTCAGGTTGTTGTTAATGATTGGCAGTATAGATTGGTGCCCGGGGATATCGTTCCCCGGGCATAATCATATAAAGAACGCCAGAATATCATGAGCCAGGCTGCACAACGAAAATTTCGGAACGAAGTCGAGGAGTTCCTATCCAGACTTGAGCTGCGTGCGCGAAAGTTGATCGCGCTGGCCAATACGCTTGAAAAGAACGCCGACAAGTCCGACGTCACCGGTTATCGACCGTTTCGTGAAGAAGTCGACAACTTCAAGGCGTTGTCTCTGGTGATTATGGAGCGGATGAACAAGCTCGAATCTCATCCCAAAAAAGAAGAACTGGAAAAACAGTTTCACAAGCTTCAGGTCGTTATGCTCAGGATTGTCATCAAGACGAGCCTGAAATTCTTCTTTGTCATGAGTGCAAAGGAAAACCTGCCGCTTGGTGCGCGCGAGATGTTCCAAAGTGAGCTCAGGACCCTTTATGAGGCAGAGCGGATGATCTCCGATCCGCGCTATATCAGTCAGCTAGACGACTCTGCAAAGGACGACCTTGAGATCGCGAAATCCATTCTCGAGGAAATCATCGAGAAGGCGCCAGCGCTTCTGAACTTCAATAGTCGGACGAAGAAAAAAACGCGCTAAGTACGTGTATAAGCTTGCTGAAAATTATGCAGCTCTAATTCTCTCCAGTGTATTTTTGCAAAATGCAAACTTATTAATTTGCATTTTGCAATCTTTGCATTTTGAAATGCAAAGATTATCAGGTAATGTATTTCAGTCATGTGGGATGGCGACCGGAATTTCCCGAAAAACCACGGTTTTTTGAGGGGGTTATAAAGTTGGCACGCATCCTGCTTATGTCAGTATGGACAGTTGTTCTTTGCAGGGGCGCGTTTCGCGCCTGGAACAACGTAATCTTCTGCAGTTTGCTCGTGTCCCAACCAAACTCAGCGGCGGTTTTTACCGCCGCTTTTTTCTTGCCCGGTCTCTGGCGCCCCTCTTCCCATATGTATCGTAGGTCGCAGTGTTGTTTCTGCGCGTGCAATTCACATATAGCATGTGTGGAAGCTCCTCTCGTGCGGTTCCACATCACCATAGATTCTAAAAAAGGTTGTGTTCGATATTTACCTTTTGTATAAGTATCTATACCAATAGATAGTAGTGATGTGCCATTGGCATAGACTGGGGAGTAGGGCGAATGAGATTCAAAAGTGGTGTGGCTTTGGCCGGTATGCTCGCAGCGACAGTTTTTGTTCTGCCACATGCTGCTTTTGCCAAGGCAGAGTTGCCGGGGGACCCCAATGCACTGATCACGGATGAAGTGATTAGAAACATTCGGGAATGGTTGGCAAATCCGGTTGTTGAATTGTCCATCAGTTCGCAGAACAAGCTGCGCAAGGACATGACACAAGAACAGATTGATGCGGCAGACCTTCAGTGGCGCGCCGAACGCGAAGCAGAAGATCAGCCGTTGGTTGCAGCAATTCTAACCAATCCGCTGTCGAGCTATCTGACACAAGTCCAGGCACGCTCCGGTGGTATGTTTGCCGAAATCTTTGTGATGGACGCCGTTGGCCTGAATGTCGGGCAAAGCTCAATCACGTCCGATTTCTGGCAGGGTGATGAAGCGAAGTTTCAGAATACCTATCCGAATGGTCCCGACGCTGTGTTTATCGACGAGGCCGAATATAACGAGGGTTCTGACGCTTGGCTTGCCCAGCTCAACATGACCATGAGCAACGCAGATCGTCAGCCGATCGGGGCCGTGACCGTTGAGGTTAATCTCAATGAACTCGCGCGTCGCCGTGGTCTGTAGGGAGAAATACAATGAAATTCTTTGAGAACCTCTCTATCCCGGCAAAGCTGATGAGCTGCTTTGCCATTATGATCGCCGTAATCTTGATGGTGGCTGGCGCAGGTGTTTTTTCGACCATGCAGGTCAGCACCGCCAATGATCAGCGCGATTATCTCTCGAAATTCGAACGCGACTATCGCGACCTTGACCGCTCCTATCTTATCGCACGCCAGGAGCTTATCTACTTCCTGACGACCGGCGACCGTGCTGGCTTGGCCGGGTATGAAAAAGCGCGCGAAGAGATCGACATTCGCACGGATGTGCTCAAGACATATGCTTCAATCAGCCCAGAGATCGCTGCCTTGATTGAAGAAATGGACGGTGCTATCGACCGTTGGGAAGAAATTGCAGCGCAACAAGCACAACTGATGCGCCACTATCTGACGGTTAACCATGCGCGTGCGATTGAAGCATCGGGCGAGCCGCGCCAGTTGTCGGATCAGGTCACGACGGTTGCAAATGAACTGGCAAAGAACATCGATCAGATGACTCTGGATGTTGAGGCTGAAGTCGCGCAAGCCATGCAGATCTTCCAGGTTACGCTTGGTGTTGGCGTTATTCTCCTGATCATTATGGCGGTCTTGTTCGGTGGCACTTTGTCGCGGATGATTGCAACGCCAATCCGTAAAATGACCGATGCGATGGGTAAACTGGCTGCTGGTAACCTTGATATCGAAACGCTTGATATGAAACGTGCCGATGAAGTAGGCGCCATGGCCAAGTCGCTTGAAGTCTTCCGGGAAAACGCACGGGAACGTGCCCGCATGGCCGAACAGGAAAAAGTCGAGGCCCAGCGTCAGGTTGAACGTAGCCAGCGCATGGGAACTCTTACCAAGGGCTTTGACGAAAAAATCCAGGATGTTCTGCATGCGGTGAACGCCGCCCTTGATGATGTCCGTTCCGCATCCGAAACGCTGACATCACACGCCCAACGCGCCAACCAGGATGCGCAGGACGTGGCCGAACAGGCGCAAGAATCCTCGACCAATATCGAAACCGTGGCATCGGCAACCGCTCAGTTGTCGGCATCTATCTCCGAGATTTCCTCGCAGATTGCCCGAGTGACCGAAATCACGCAGGAAGCGGTCGGTCAGACAGAACGCACCAACGAGCGTGTTGAAAAACTCAATGAAGCGGCACAAAGCGTTGGCGAGGTGGTCAATCTGATCAGTGACATCGCCGATCAGACCAACCTGTTGGCCTTGAACGCAACCATTGAGTCCGCCCGCGCGGGCGAAGCCGGCAAAGGCTTTGCCGTGGTTGCCGGTGAAGTCAAAAACCTTGCATCCCAGACGGTGAAGGCAACCGAACAGATCACGGCCAAGATTGCCGAGATGCAAAGCGAAACCGGCGCTGCCGCCGAGGCTGTGCGTGGCTTTGCCGACACCATCAACAAGATTGATGAACTGATGTCGGTTGTCGCCAGTGCGGTGGAAGAGCAGGGCGCTGCAACCGAGGAAATCTCGCGCAGTGTCGAAGGGGCTGCAAACGGTAACGTTGCCATCACCAATGCTGTTAAAAGCGTTGCCAGTGCAACCACCGAAAGTGGTGACCTTTCCAGTGGCCAGCTTGACAGTGTCGGGCGATTGGCGGCCGCCAATGACGAACTTCGCAGTCACGTCAACGGCTTCCTGAATGACGTCCGGACCGTCTGACGCCTAAGACATATCAATCCAAAAGGCGCGGGAATTTCCCGCGCCTTTTTTGTTTGGGGTATCCAGGCTGGGTTACGGCCCTGATGGTTCCTTGCGATAAGGGCTGTGTTCGGAAAGGATGTAATCGCGGTCTTGACTGATGTGATTGCGCTCCTGGGTCAAAAATTGCGCGACCGCGCGTTTCAGTCCCGGATCGGCGATCAGATGGGCGGAATGGGTTATTACCGGTTCATAGCCGCGCTGGATCTTATGTTCGCCCTGTGCCCCGGCCTCGACGGTTTTAAGGCCATGCTCAATCGCGATATCAATGGCCTGATAGTAACAGGTTTCGAAATGCAGAAGCGGCGTACGGTCGATCGTGCCCCAGTTGCGGCCATAAAGGGTTTCAGACCCGATCAAGTTAAGAGCACCGGCCACCATTTCACCGTCATTGAACGCACATACAAGAACCGTGCGATCACGCATACGGTCATGCAGCAGATCAAAGAAGTCGCGCGTCAGATAAGCCTGGCCCCATTTGCGGTCAGATGTGTCGCGATAGAAATGATAAAACCGGTCCCAATGGTCGGATTTCAAATCATCCCCACGTAGTGCCTTGAAATTGTATCCGGCCGCCAGAACCTGCTTGCGTTCCTTGCGCAGATTTTTGCGTTTGCGCGAATTAAGTGCCCCCAGAAAATCATCGAAATTCTGATAGTCGCGATTGCGCCAGTGATACTGCATGCCCGTGCGCGCCAGAAAGCCTGCCTGTTCCATCAACTGGCTTTCATCGCCGCTGCAAAACGTGACATGCAGGGTCGCCATTCCAAGCTTTTCCGGCAATATCGTCATGCCGCTGATTAAGGCGTTGCGCACGCTGTCAGGATCTGGGTGATCCTTGGTGACAAGCAGCCGCGGGCCCGGCACCGGGGAAAATGGCACAGCCGATTGCAGTTTGGGGTAATAGCGCCCACCGGCACGTTCATAGGCCTCTGCCCATGACCAGTCGAAAACATATTCGCCGTAAGAATGGCCTTTGACATAAAGCGGCACGATACCGATGACATCACCAGTCTCATCTTCTGCCACAAGGTGAAATGGTTGCCAGCCGGTTTCGGCGGTGGTTGATCCGCTGTCTTCCATGGCGGACAGGAAGGCAAAGCTGACAAACGGGTTGTCAAACCCGGCACACTTGTCCCACTGGGCCTGTCCGATTTGATGAATATCGGTGACGGTTTTGATTTCGACAGCCAAATCTGAATTCCTGCAGATGGTCCCCATGGCGCCCGGTTTAACTCCCGAGGCCTTATTTTTATACGCATTAGCCGGTATATGCGTTCAGAAGATATGCGCAATGCGCATTTACGCAAGGGAAAGCCTTTGACGGAAGCGCATCTAAGTCCTATTTCATTGTGCGACAGGCCATTTGGAATGGGTCTGAAAACGGCTCGGGGATTTTCCCGTGTCGCCCTCGCGAAGAAAAGGATGGTGCGCCGTGAACAGCAAACTTTCGTTGGAGAAGGACAAGATCAAGGTTGTCCTGCTCGAAGGTATCCATGAAAACGCTGTAAAGATGTTCAAAGAGGCCGGCTACTCAAATGTCGACCATTACCCTGCTGCGCTCGACGCGGACGAATTGAAGTCCGTTGTCTCCGAAGCGCACTTTTTGGGCATTCGTTCCCGCACCAAACTGACCGAAGACGTTATCGAAGCTGCGTCCAAGCTGACCTCGATCGGCTGTTTCTGCATCGGCACCAACCAGGTTGACCTGCAGGCCGCTGCGATGCGCGGTATCCCGGTGTTTAACGCACCGTATTCCAACACCCGTTCGGTTGCCGAACTGGTGCTGGGCCAGATCATCATGCTGCTGCGTGGTATTCCCAAACGTAACGCAGCCGCCCATGAAGGCGACTGGCTGAAAAATGCCCATGGCTCATACGAGGCACGTGGCAAGACGCTTGGTATCATCGGCTATGGCCATATCGGTTCGCAGCTTTCTGTGCTGGCGGAATCGCTTGGCATGAATGTCATCTATTTTGACGTCATCAATAAGCTTGCCATGGGCAATGCCAATTCCTGTTCGTCGATGGATGAACTGCTTGCCAGATCCGATGTGGTGTCGCTGCATGTTCCGGCCAATGAGCAGACCAAGAACATGATCACGGCGACTGAGCTCGCCAAGATGAAAAAGGGCGCACACCTGATCAATGCGGCACGTGGCAATGTCATCGTGATCGAAGATCTGGCCGCCGCCCTTGAAAGTGGTCATTTGGCCGGTGCGGCGATTGACGTTTTCCCGGTCGAACCGGCCGGCAAGGACGAGCAGTTCGAAAGCCCGCTGCGCGGTATGAGCAACGTCATCCTGACCCCGCATATCGGTGGTTCGACCCAGGAGGCACAGGAAAATATCGGGATCGAGGTCGCAGACAAGCTGATCACCTATTCCGATAACGGCTCGACCCTAGGGGCTGTGAACTTCCCGGAAGTGTCACTTCCGGTCAAGGACCGTACCCACACCCGCTTCATGCACATTCACCGCAACGTGCCGGGCGTGCTGCTTAAGATCAACGATGTGTTTGCCCGTCGTGGCATCAACATCAGCGGCCAGTATCTGCGCTCAGAAGGCGGCGTTGGTTATGTGGTGGTCGAGGTCGACGAGGAAATCAAACCGGGCGAGGGCGTTCGCAAGGAACTCTCGGCGATCGAAGGTACACTTCGCGTGCGCTTCCTGTTCTGATCTGAACCGGTTTAAGAAAATAAAGAAGGGCGGGTGCCAGATGGTCCCCGCCCTTTTTCTGTCTTGGTGTCTGCGTTGCTTACAGCTTGCGATACATCACCAGTGCATCGGTTTCACCCAATGTCGGGTGCATGAAGGCACCGGGTAGGCGCCCGACAATCTCAAACCCAAGCGTCGGCCACAGATGCACGGCGGCGGCGTTGCTGGCGATGACGAAATTGAATTGCATCGCGCGGTATCCAAGCTCCTTGGCGCGGATCAGTGAATCTTCACACATGCGCCGCGCAATGCCCCGGCCACTGGCCGCAGGAGGTGTCATATAGCCGCAATTACAAACGTGCGATCCGCCGCCGCCCTGATTTTGGCGGATGTAATAGGTGCCAACGATCTTGCCGTCTTCCTCGGCAACCAGTGTGACCTTGTCCTTTCCCATCCAATAGGCAATGACGTCGTCATCACTCATATTGCAATCAATGGCATAGGTATCCCCGGCCCGAAGGATGGGGGCGACAATATCAAGAATGGCTGGAACATCTTGTTCGGTGGCGGGGCGAATTTGCATGCGGTGCTCGTCTTGGCGTGAAGGTCAATCGGTTCGGCCGAACTCAGGAGGGCGAGTGTGGCTTACTATCGCCGCCTGTCAGGGTTTCTTCAAGGATTTCGGGATCGACTTCAAACGGAAGGTTGGCGCGCCCCGTCAATGCCTTGGCCAGTTCGTTGCGATATCGTTCGCGCGGGATTTCTTCGACACCGAACTGTTTGAGGTGATCATTGACGAACTGCGTATCAAGCAGGCTGTAGCCACCCTGACGCATCAGCGCGACCAGATGGACAAGGGCGACTTTCGACGCGTTTGTCGCGCGTGAAAACATGCTTTCACCAAAGAACGCCTTGCCCAGACTGACGCCATACAAACCACCAACCAGCTCGCCATCTTTCCATGCCTCGATCGAATGCGCGCAGCCCATCTTGTGAAGTGCACAATATGCATCAAGGATGTTGCTGTTGATCCAGGTATCGTCGCGGGTATCGGTGGGCTCCGCACAGGCGCGGATAACGTCGGGAAAGGCCCGGTCGACATGGATCTTATAGGTACCCTTGCGCACAGCCTTGCGCAGGCTGCGCGGGACATGAAACCCGTCAAGCGGCAAGACGCCGCGCCACTCCGGATCAATCCAGTACAGGGTTGGATCATCATGGCTTTCGGCCATGGGAAACAGGCCGACGGAATAGGCGCGGATCAAAAGATCAGGGGTCAGCTGGTTTGACATGATCGCAGTGATAATTGCTTTGGTCCTGTTTTTCTGGTGGTTGCTTACATATGAGTGACCCGGTCGCATGCGACAAGGTCGTTACCATTTCCAGTTTGAACCGGTCCCTTATAATAGGGAAGCGCGATTAAATTTTTGATTTAAATCTCAAACGAAAAACGGGAACCCGAAGGTTCCCGTTTGAAATTGGCTTAGGCGCTGATCACAGCGTTTTATTCATGCCCATGAACTTTTCCAGCCAGTGGATGTCATAATCCCCTTTCTGGATGTCGGGGTTGGCAAGAAGTGTTTGATGCAGCGGAATGGTGGTTTTGATGCCGCCAATCGCATATTCCGCCAAGGCGCGGCGCAGACGCATCATGCACTCTTCACGGTCACGACCATGAACAATCAGTTTTGCGATCATGCTGTCGTAATAAGGCGGGATCGAATAACCGGTGTAAATACCGCTATCGACACGAACGCCCAGACCGCCAGGGGCATGATATTCCTTGATCTTGCCCGGTGACGGGACAAAGGTCTGCGGGTCTTCGGCGTTGATGCGGCATTCAATGGCGTGACCATGAATTTCGAGGTCTTCCTGCTTGAATGACAGCTCAAGACCAGCTGCAACGCGGATCTGTTCGCGCACAAGGTCAACACCGGAAATCATTTCGGTGACCGGGTGTTCCACCTGAAGGCGGGTGTTCATTTCGATGAAATAGAACTCGCCATTTTCATAGAGGAACTCGATGGTGCCGGCATTGCGATAGCCCATGCCGATCATGGCATTGGCAACCGTGGAACCGATCCGTTCGCGTTCTTCCGGTGTTAGGGTCGGAGACGGGGCTTCTTCAAGCACCTTCTGGTGGCGGCGCTGCAACGAGCAATCGCGTTCAAACAGGTGAACGGCGTTGCCGTGCGTATCCCCGATGACCTGCAATTCGATGTGGCGCGGTTTGCCAAGGTACTTTTCCATGTAAACGGCGGCATTGCCAAAGTTCTGCAATGCTTCCTTACGGGTCATGGAAAATGCTTCGGCAAGGTCTTCTTCGCGCTCGACCACTTTCATACCGCGACCGCCGCCGCCGCCTGATGCCTTGATCAGGACCGGGAAACCGATCTCCTTGGCGCATTTGCGGGCTTCATCAACGCTGGTGATTTCACCATCAGATCCCGGAACACACGGAATGCCAAGCTTTTCGGCCGTCTGTTTTGCCGTGATCTTGTCACCCATCATGCGGATATGTTCCGGCGTCGGGCCGATGAAGGCAAAGCCGTGCTCTTCGACCATGGAGGCGAAATCAGCGTTTTCCGACAGGAAGCCATAGCCCGGATGGATGGCCTCGGCCCCGGTGATTTCAGCAGCCGAAAGAATGGCCGGAATATTCAGATAGCTGTCTTTGGATGCTGCCGGGCCGATGCAGACCGATTCGTCGGCCAGACGCACATGCATGGCGTCCGCATCAGCAGTGGAATGCACCGCGACAGTTTTGATGCCCATTTCGCGGCAGGCGCGCTGAATACGAAGCGCGATTTCGCCACGGTTGGCAATCAGGATTTTGTCGAACATGCGGTTGATACCCCGGCTTATTCAATAATGACTAGCGGCTCGTCATATTCGACCGGATGGCCGTCGGTCGCGATAATCTGGGTGATCTTGCCAGATTTTGGTGCGCGGATCGGGTTGAAGGTTTTCATCGCTTCGATCAGCATCAGGGTCTGGCCTTCGGCAATGCTTGCGCCGACCGAGATGAACGGAGCCGCACCCGGTTCCGGTGCAAAATAGACAACGCCGACCATCGGCGATTTAACCGCACCCGGATGGGAGGCGGCATCAGACGGCGCCGCAACAGCCGGCGCGGACGCAGCCGGAGCAGCCGGCGCCACAGCCGGAGCAGCAGCAACCATGGTGCCCTGACGGGCGACGCGAATACGGTTGTCACCTGCGGCAACTTCAATTTCGGTCAGATTGGTGTCGTCCAGCAGCTCGGCGAGCTGGCGAATGGCGTCATTGTCGATGTTGAACTTGCTCATTTCGATATCTTTATGATGGTGTGTGGATCAATCCGCGCATGGCATCCAGGGCGTTCTTGGTGCTCCGGGAGCCAAAGCCGTAGATCATGCCGTTTGCAGCTTTCGAGACGTTTAAATCGTGTCTGAATGCATTCCGCTTTTGAATATTGGACAGATGAATCCCGAATTTCGCCAAGAACAATGCGGCGAAAGCTTCAAGGATCGCAACCGATGTGTGCGTATATGCCTTAGCATTGCCAAGAATGCCAGAGTCTTCTTGTCGGTTTTGCCTAAAACCAGTCAACTCGTTCACTTCCATTCTTGCTTCGAAGCATCCATCGCGCATCAGTCCGCAGGGTGTCTCGACCGTTCAGGAATGCCCGAACCGCGAAGCAATCCGCTTCTGAATGCCCAACATTTGGAGTTGCGTTTATAACACGACCAAAGTCTGACGCAACTTTGCATTGGCCTTTGCAACGTGGCCTTGATGCTTCCGGGGTGCATGATTGGCCAGCGAGGCGAGCTTGCCGGGTCATCAACACTAAAAAGCGATGCAAGACGGCTTGCTTCGGGCGAGCGTGCTGCGCATACTGCGCGGCAATTGTGAATAATTTGATACCACATGGATGAAACGGAAAGATGCGTCTTACGATCAACGGTGAAGACCGCACCATCGAAAATGCTGGAAACGTTGCCGAACTTCTTGGCGAGCTTGGAATCGCCCAGACCAAGGTCGCGGTCGAACGCAATCTGGAAATCGTTCCCAAAACGGCCTATGGCGAAACCCGGCTGGCCGATGGCGACAAGCTTGAAATCGTGCATTTTATCGGCGGTGGGTCACATGAAGCAGGCCTGGCCGCAGCAGACGATGACGGTTTCGTTGTTGCGGGCAAGAAATTCTCGTCACGCTTGCTGGTAGGGACTGGCAAGTACAAGGATTTTGAAGAAACCAAAATCGCGATTGAGGCATCCGGTGCCGAAATCGTCACAGTTGCCGTGCGCCGCGTGAACCTGACCGACCCGAACCAGCCGATGCTGGTCGATTATGTCGACCCGAAAAAATACACCTATCTGCCCAATACGGCCGGCTGTTTTACCGCCGATGATGCTGTGCGCACCCTGCGCCTTGCACGCGAAGCAGGCGGCTGGAATTTGGTGAAACTCGAAGTGCTGGGCGATCAGGCCACGCTGTATCCCAACATGCCCGAAACGCTTAAGGCGGCCGAAGCCCTGATCAAGGATGGCTTTGATGTGATGGTTTATTGCAGCGACGATCCCATTCAGGCCAAGATGCTTGAAGATATGGGCTGCTGCGCGATCATGCCGCTGGGCTCGCTGATCGGTTCTGGCATGGGGATTTTGAACCCGGTCAATATTGCGCTGATCAAGGAGAACGCCAATGTGCCGGTTCTGGTTGATGCAGGCGTTGGCAGTGCATCCGATGCCGCCGTTGCCATGGAACTGGGCTGCGACGGTGTCTTGATGAATACCGCAATCGCCGGGGCAAAGGACCCGATCCGTATGGCGCGCGCAATGAAACATGCCATCATTGCCGGGCGTGAGTCTTTCCTGGCGGGGCGCATGCCCAAAAAGAAATATGCCGATCCATCCTCGCCACTGGCCGGAATTATCTAGGCGTTATACTTGCGACAAGCTGTAATGCAAAAGGCCGTTTCAGTATTGAAACGGCCTTTTATTTTTCATTGAGACGGCGAAACAACAAATCTGCACATGTTGGCGTTTTGTGTTTGGTCAGGTGGTCTTGATCAGGACGCGTCTTTCAGTCCGGCATCGACCAGCGCATTTACACGCTCCATGTCTGCGCCCGAAACCAGCGTGCCATTGATCAGGAAGGCCGGGGTGCCGGAAATGCCGATGGCGCGCGCCATGCTTGAATACTGTGCCAGCATGCCGGTGATTTCAGGCGCCTTCATGTCTTCAAGCATCTGTTCGACGTCGATGCCAACACCAGTGGCCAGTTCATTGATACGTTCCTGATCAAGCAGGCCGCGGTTGGTCATGAAGGCTTCGTGGGCTTCCATGTATTTGTCCTGCTTGTCGGCGGCGAGCGCAGCACGGGCGGCAAGGGTGCTTTCCTCGCTCAGGATCGGGAATTCGACAAAGATCGTGCGAACCTTGCCATCACTGTTTTCGGCAATTTCCTTCACGCCATCAAAGGCGCGCTTGCAATAACCGCAGTGGTAATCAAAAAACTCGATCACGGTCACCGGCGCATCAACCGGCCCGACCGAGGGAACGGAACTGTCGGCAACCAGAGCATCCCAGACAGGGGTGATGGCTGCAGCCTGCTGGCGGGACTGCTCTGCGGCCTGCCAGGATTGGACATTCTGGATCGCGCGTAAAAGAACATCCGGGTTATCAAGCAGGTATTGTTCAATAACGCCTTCGATTTCGGTTTTCTGTTTAGCGCTCAGGCTATCCTGCGCGAAGGCAGGCTGCGCGCCAATCAGCATGCCAATACCAAGTGCTGTGCCAGCAAGAAAGCGTTTTGCGATATGGGAGTTCATTGGGCGTCCTTTTGTCTCTGGCCAGTGTGTAATGCTGTGGTCCTGACCCTGATGAAATGTGATGGTTTTTGATACGTGATCTCGTTGCTAACGTGAAAGTAAAATATGCGTTAGATGTATCACACTATTCTGTGCGGCGATGTGATCATCGCCCGAAACAATGCCTATCCATACAAGGCGTACCTCGTCGGCCTGGGCATCGGGCCAATATCGCCGATAAAGTGTCGCCAGATCGAAATATTCGCGGTGCCATTCACCGTACCGCACTTCATACTGGCCAACGGCGATGCGGACTTCCTGATCCATCGTTGGTTTTCCGGATCCAAGGTCGCTTTCCGTCCAGCTTCCCTGTGCCTGCCGTCGGAAGCCAAGCACCAGTTCAACATCGCCGACTTGGGCCGCGCTGTTGAATTGCCAGTCAAAAGACAAAAATGGTGAGGCCAGCACGATCACATTTGTCCGCCGACCGATTTCAAATACCCCCATTCCAGGGCGCGCGGCAAGGGCAATGCGTCCGTCCTTGTCCTTCCAACCAAGCGGGGCAGGTGATACGTCAGGCTTTTGATTGACCTGCCAATAGCGCGGCGGGTTGGATAATGAAAAAGGCGCATACAGAAGTTTCAGGTCACCACTGACATCCACACCAGCACCGGGCAGGCTGCAACTTGTTATGCTCAGCGATCCCAGCACGACCATTATAGACGCCAAAACCCTTCTGGATGTGAAGGCGCGCGCGGTCCGTGGCTTGGCACGCAGTGCGGGCGAAGACGTCAATTGGCGGCGTCCTTGCCCGGTACACCATCAGGATTGGTCGCCTGGAGAATGTCTTGCGCACGAACCCATGTGGCCGTGCCCTTTTCAAGCTTCCGGTCGGCCTGCACAGCATGATAGCTCGCCGCTTGTCGATCACCGGTCAAAAGGCTGTATTCCGCCTGTGACAGGGATGCTTCGCCTTCATTGCCAAGACGGTTTTCAACAATAGCCCGGAACCGCCATGCCGATGCATTGCCGCGTTCGCGCGACAATACCCCGATCAGGTTTTCCTTGGCGGGGGCCAGATAGGCCTCATCCCCGGTTTCGATCATCGCATGCGCCAGAAGAAGTCGGATAAGTGGCGCACCGTTTGAAAGTTCGGCCGACTTTTGCAGCGGTGGGATTGCATCGCGCGCACGCCCGAATTCCAGAAGAATCTGGCCTTTCAGTTCTTCGAAATAGGGATTGGATGGTTCCTCGGCGATCAGGCCTTCGATTATCTCAAGCGCGGGCTCAAGTTGTGAATCCCGGTAATAGGCAATCGAGCGGGCATAACGTGCGGCAATGCTCGTATCGCTTTCGGGATAGGTGCGCATGGTATTTTGAATATGGTTGGTAAAGGCAAACAGTTTGGCGCGCATGCGGGCATGGCGCTCATACAGATCCGGGCTGACCTTTGCATCTTTGAGCGACGAGTTGGATACATAATTTTCAAGGAAATCGACACGCTCGACGGTCAACGGGTGGCTGCGCAGATACGGGTCCTGGCTTGCGGTACTCAGCAATTCCTGACCTTCAAGGGTCTGCATAAATTCCAGCATCCCACGCGACGAAATGCCAGCCTCTGTTAAATACTTCACACCGGCCTGGTCAGCACTGCTTTCCTGGGTCCGCGAATAGGCAAGGAAGTTACGGGTGGCCACGTTCTGACCGCCCAGAATGGCGGCAGTACCGACATCAGATCGCCCCGCCGCAACACCGGCAGCAACACCGGCAATTGTGGAAAGAATCGAGATTGCAGACGCATTGCGCAACTGGTCATGAACACGTGAAAGGTGGCCGCCCGATATGTGGCCGGTCTCGTGGGCAACAACGCCGATAACCTGTTCGGGAGTCTCTGCTTTTAACAACAGCCCAGTATTGATAAAAAGCTTTTGGCCCCCGGCAACAAATGCGTTCAAGCTGTTGTCGGAAACGATATAAATGGACACGCCATTCGGATCGAGGCCCGCTGCCCTGAAAATGGGCGTGGCATACATCCGAAGGGTTTCCTCGATCTCTGTATCGCGGATAAAAGAACGACCCTGCGCGAAAACCGTGCTAGGCAGGGCAACAAGGAAAATGGCAGTGAGAGTAATAATGCGTCTGAGCAAAATGTGCGTTCCATATTTTCGTTCGACTGATGTCGGTTCCGTGCCGACGCGCAAGCCATCATGGCGGATCGCGGTCGCAATCGCAATGACTGCCGGTCTTGCCGCATGTAGTGCTAATGAAACAGAAAATCTTGGTCAAATAGGGGCAGTGTCCGGTTATTTCGGTGGTGTGGTCGCTGATGAGCCACGTGCCGTCCGGAATGCACGGGATGTTTTGTCTGCCGGTGGTACGGCTGCGGACGCTGCTGTGGCGCTTTACGCCACCATGACCGTGACCAAGCCATCTGTTGCCGGAATTGGCGGTGGCGGGGTTTGTGTTGTCCATGATCGCGCGACGAAAAAGGTCGAAGTCCTTGATTTCTGGCCACGTCCGGGCACACGCACCGGTTCCGATCAGACGCCAACCACCATCCCGACCGTTCCGCGCGGCCTTTATGCGCTGAGCGCACGTTATGGCCGTTTGCAGTGGGGCTCGCTGATCAGTGCGGCTGAACAATATGCCCGCCTTGGTGTGCCGGTATCGCGGTCGCTGGTTAAGGATATCGAGGCAAACCGTGCCCGGATTGAAGCCAGTCCGGCATTGCGCGCCACCTTCATCCCAGATGGCAAGATGCTTGAAGTCGGTGACCGTATCCGTGCGGTTAATCTGGCAGCCCTTCTGACGTCACTGCGCGTCAAGGGACCGGGCGAGTTTTACAGCGGTGCACTTGGTGCGGACATCGCCAATGCCGTGACTGCGGCGGGCGGTACACTTACCGCTGATGACATGCGCAACTATCGCCCGCAGTGGAAAACTGCGACCGAGGTCAAGGTTGGCAATGAAACGCTTTATCTGGCCTATCCGCCGCGCTCCAATTCTGGCGCTTCGGTCATCACCGAGGGCGGTGAACTTGCCGATATCCTGAACCGTTATCTGGCAGATATCGCATCGGGTTCTGAAGCCGCACAGGCCGGTGCTGGCCGAAGCGGCTTTGTCGTTGTCGACCGCGCAGCCAATGCGGTTGCCTGTGTCACCACCATGAACAAGCCGTTTGGTGCTGGGCTTGGTGCAGATGCGTTTGGCCTTAATCTGGCTGCGGGGGATGCGAATATGATTTCCACTCCGCTGATGGGGCCGGCATTGATGGTGAACCCGTTTGTCTGGGAATACTATTACGGCATTGCCGGCACGGGCACGCCGGCCGGTGCGACCAAACAGATCGCCACCATGGCCGAAGACCTGATTGGTACTGGTGCTGCATCGGGTATTTCGATGAATTCCGACGGGGCGTCTTCGGTCAATGTCATCAAGTGCCTTGAAGGCACGCCACCCCATCCGGAAAGCTGCCAGTTCCTTGCCGACCCGGCAGGCGGTGGCATGGCCGGAACCCGCTAATCAAGAAACCAACCAACAGGGCAGGGATCATCGATCATCCTGCCCTGTTGTTCCTAAACACATGTCAGGACCCCACAAATGGCATTGAAACAATCCCTTCGCGGTGCAATTTCACCCTTTATCGTGATGGACGTGATGCGCGCG
The DNA here is from genome assembly GCF_017922435.1 of Thalassospira sp. ER-Se-21-Dark. Lineage (NCBI taxonomy): Bacteria > Pseudomonadati > Pseudomonadota > Alphaproteobacteria > Rhodospirillales > Thalassospiraceae > Thalassospira > Thalassospira sp. ER-Se-21-Dark. The sequence continues at coordinate 203,179 of NZ_VDEZ01000004.1, forward strand.
GCCAATGCGCGCGAAAAGGAAGGCAAGGCTGTTTACCACCTTGAAGTCGGCCAACCCGGAACCCCGGCACCGCGCAAGGTGCGCGAAGCCGCTGCCAAGGCGCTCGAGTCCGATTTGATCGGCTATACCAACGCGATGGGCATTGATCCGCTGCGCGAAGCCATTGCGGGTCATTACAAAACCAAATTCGGCGTTTCGGTCGATCCGGCGCGGGTTTGTGTCGCCAGTGGCTCATCATCGATCTTTGTGCTGGCGTTTTTGGCGGCCTTTGATGCCGGTGATCGTGTTGCAATGGCAGCCCCTGGTTACCCCGCCTATCACAACATCCTAAGCGCGCTGGGTATTGATACGATCAACCTGCCCGCCGGACCGGAAACCCATTATCAGCCGACGGTTCAGATGCTGCGTGATCTGGATGAACCGGTTGATGGTCTGATCGTTGCCAGCCCGTCCAACCCGGCGGGTAGCATGATCGATGTTGAAACCTACCGGGAACTGGTAACTTATTGCCGTGAAAACGGCATTCGCCTGATCAGTGACGAGATCTATCAGGGCATTTCATTTGGCGATGTGGCCGAATGCACCGCGCTTGAATTCGGTGATGAAGCGATCGTCATCAACAGTTTCTCGAAATACTTTTCCATGACCGGATGGCGTCTGGGTTGGGCGATTGTCCCGCCCGATCTGATGCGCGCGGTGGAATGTCTGCAGCAGAACCTGTTTATCTCTGCCCCTGCATTGTCGCAGCTGGCCGCGGTGGCGGCCTTTCAGTGCGAGGACGAGCTACAAGCCAACATCGCGGCCTATGCGCGCAATCGTGAAATCTTGCTTGATGGATTGCCCAAGGCGGGCTTCACCAAGTTCGCCCCGGCGGATGGTGCGTTTTACCTCTATGCCGATGTCCGCGACCTGACCAATGACAGCGAAGCGTTCTGCAAGCAGATGCTCGAAGAAACCGGCGTTGCGACGACACCGGGGACGGATTTCGACCGCATGCGCGGCAAGGGCTATGTCCGCTTCTCGTTCGCGCATAGCGAAGACACCATGATCGGTGCGGTCAAGGCGCTTCAGAACTGGAAACGCTGATCTTTCAGTAGATCACGACGAAAAAAGGGCTGCCCATTGGGCAGCCCTTTTGTTTGTTCAGATGCCCGGTCTTAACGACCGAGGCTCCACCAGCCGCGTTTCTTCGGCTTCGGTTTTTCGTCTTTTGCCGGTGTCGGCTCAGCTTTCTCAGCCTTGGCAGGCTCGGCGGCTTTCGGCTCGGCCGGTTTTTCTACAGGCTTCTCGGCAGGTTTTTCTGTCGTTTTTTCGACCGGGGCTTCTGCCTTTGGCGTTTCTTTCTTCGGTGCCGGTGCGCTGACTTCTGCCGGGGCAGATGCCGGTGCGCTTGCGGCTTCCGGTTTTGCTTCCGCCTGGGTTTCAGGCTTTGCTTCCGGGGCCGGGCCCGACTGGATCGGGATGTTCTTCACATCACCACGATCTTCATCTCCATCAGTGCGATCAGAACGGCTGTTGCGATCACGGCGATTGCGGCGGTTATCATTGCGATCACGACGCGGACGGGCCGGGGCCGGGGCAGTGGTACTGCGGGTACGACCGGCACGAACGCCGTCCTGATCAAAGCTGTCGGCATCCTGACCTTCACTGTCGGCGTCGATCACGGTGTTTTCATCGGTGCCGTCCGGTGCTTCGTGATCACGATTGCGGCGTGCCGCCGTCAGGGCCGGATCATCAGCCGGTGAACGGGTGCGGTTGCCATCAAAGTCCTGACGACGCGAACGACGGCGACCACCACGTTTGCCGCGACGGCGGCGCTTGCGATTGCTTTCGTCATCATCGTCATCATTATTGTTGCCATCTGCATTATCAGATGCGCCATCGCTGTCGTCTGATGCTTCCTGCGGCTGATCATTGTTGCGATCATCGCGGTCATCATTGCGGCCACGGCGACGACGACGGCGACGACGGCGCTTGCCGCCCTGATCGTCGTCTTCGTTGCGTTCGATTTCGTCTTCTTCTTCTTCGAGATCAACGGGGTTTTCAATCGCGGTCAGCGACACACTGTCGGTATTAAGAACCGCAGAAACCTCTTCGACCTCATCACCTTTTTTCGCGCGTGTACGCTCGATACGGTGATCAGGTGAAATCAGGCTATCATCGCCAAAGATCATGACGCTGAAGCCATAACGGCTTTCGATCTCGCCAAGTGAGTCACGTTTGCGGTTCAGGATATAAAGCGCAACTTCACTGGCAACATGGACGGTCAGCGCACCGGAACGGCGACGCATGCCTTCTTCTTCGATCACGCGCAGCAGGTGAAGGGCTGCACTTTCAATCGAACGGACAAGGCCGACACCACGGCAGTGGGTGCAAACTTCAAATGCGCTTTCGACCAGCGACGGGCGCAGGCGCTGACGCGACATTTCAAGCAGACCAAACGGGCTGATACGGCCGATCTGAAGACGTGCACGGTCGTTGCGCATCGCTTCCTTAAGCTTGCGCTCGACAGACGCCTGATTGCGGTGGTCTTCCATGTCGATAAAGTCGACAACGATCAGACCGGCAAGGTCACGCAGGCGCAGCTGGCGTGCGAGTTCTTCGGCCGCTTCAAGGTTGGTCTTGTAAGCGGTTTCTTCGATGTTGCGTTCACGGGTCGAACGGCCGGAGTTAACGTCAACCGCGACCAGTGCCTCGGTCGGGTTGATAACCAGATAACCACCGGATTTAAGCTGTACGACCGGGTTGAGCATCGCATCAAGCTGGCTTTCCACCTGGAAACGGTGGAACAGCGGCACGCCCTGATCCTTGTAGGGCTGCACGCGCTTGGCATGCGACGGCATCAGCATCTTCATGAAGTCTTTGGCAACCCGGTAACCATCGTCACCTTCCACCAGAACTTCATCAACATCACGTGCATAAAGGTCACGGATGGAACGCTTGATAAGGTCGGCTTCTTCGTAAATCAGGCACGGTGCCTGGCTCTGAAGGGTGGTTTCGCGGATACGATCCCACAGGCGCATCAGATAATCGAAGTCGCGTTTGATTTCGGCTTTGGTCCGTTCGGAACCAGCGGTACGAACGATCACCGCCATGCCGTCCGGAATCTCAAGCTCGGCCAAAATGGATTTCAGGCGCTTGCGATCCTTGGCATTGGTGATCTTGCGCGAAATGCCGCCACCACGCGGGGTGTTTGGCATCAGAACACAATAACGGCCGGCCAGCGACAGGAAGGTCGAAAGAGCCGCACCCTTGTTGCCGCGTTCTTCCTTGACGACCTGAACCAGAATGATCTGGCGGCGTTTGATCACTTCCTGAATTTTGTAGCGTTTCTGAAGCTGACGGCTGTGTGATTCAACGAACTCGTCGCCATCGTCATCGCCACCCATATCCTCGATGTCTTCTTCAACATCGGCGGTCGCGTCAAGTGCGGTTACTTCGTTGGCGTCGTCATCGACATCAACTTCAAGCTCGGCGATTTCCGCAGACATGGCGGCATTGCCACCAGTCGGGGTATCGTCACCGTCCGAACCGTTGTTGTCATTGCCGTCGGTGGATGCTTCTGCGTCCGTGCCAGATGCTTCGACATCATCGCTTTTCTTGCGACGATTGCGCGGGCGACGGCGACGCGGCTTGGCTTCTTCTTCCTCGCCCGAACCGGCATTGTCGGTCGCGGCATCTGACGGGGCAGCGGCCTCGGTCGATGCGGCGGCGTCGGTGTTTTCTGCCTCTGGCGTGTCGGAGGCTTCGTCCTTGCTCTGGGCGCGCGGTTTGCGGCGCGAACGGGAACGCGACGGTTTCTTGTCTTTTTTCGGGCTGTCTTCGGTATCGCCGATATTGTCTTCGACGATTTCGGCGTCCTTGACCTGTGTGTTGCTCTGCTGGGCAAGAGCTTCACGGTCGGCAACCGGAATTTGATAATAGTCGGAATGGATTTCGCTGAACGCAAGGAAACCATGACGGTTTCCGCCATAGTCAACAAAGGCCGCCTGAAGCGACGGTTCTACCCGCGTGACTTTCGCGAGATAGATATTACCCTTGATTTGCTTTTTTGTCGAAGTTTCGACGTCGTATTCTTCTAGGCGATTTCCGTGAATAACAACGACGCGGCTTTCTTCCGCGTGCGTTGCATCGATAAGCATACGTTTGACCATTCGGAACCTGTTCCTGGAGGCCCCGCCAGTTCAATGCTATGGGCGCAATTGCGCTGATATGCAAACAAACCGGCGTGTCCGGAGGCGCCAACCATAAAGGTCGCGATATGTCCTGTATGTATCTGGGTCATCGCGTGTCGGCTGCTCTTCCGGTTGGACCTGGTTTTGGTGTTGAAACAAAAAGAATTAGATTGCGTGTCTTCGAGCGCGCCAAGACAGCCTTTTTAAGGAGGGCTCTATCGGGAGCGGGAATTGCCGCGTCACCGAGACACCGACCGTAAGAACTGCACTCGTCGCGTCCTCAGCCTGGTGGCATTTTGGTTGCTTACCACAAAGCATAGGAATCTCGGGTGCAACATATCCCTTTTATGCGTATGCTACAAACAGTTTTGTTGCGTGATGTGACGACTTTCTGACAGTAACGTGTAAAAACACACAGAAATCCGCGCGATTTTCCTTTGGATGATTTGGTTCGGGCAAATATATGAAAACACACTGTTTTTACAGTTTTGCCCCATGTCATGCCCATCGCGGAAAGTTGAAAGGTCTGTCATGCAAGTTCTGTTGTTGGTCAATTGCCCGTTAACCAACGCATTGCTATAAGCGCTTAACAGATGCTCTTGCAGGGTAACAGGCGCTGAAACGACAGATGTATTCACAGCACGCGACTTCATTTTCCACGCCGAAAAACGCACCATCGCGATCGTTGCTGGTTAAAATTGCCAGAACGATGATGGTGGTGTTTGCGCTGTTGTGTACGTCCCAGATCATCGTATCAGGTGCGTCAGCCCAAACGGCCAAGGTGCTTGGCGCGCGGCTCGGGGTTTATCCCGATTACACGCGCTTTGTGATCGATCTCGATCAGGAAGTCGACTTTACCTATTTCCTGCTACCCGATCCGTACCGCATCATCATTGATATGCCGGAAATTGACTGGAACGCCCCGCCGGGCAAGGTGACTTCGGGTGGTGGGCTTATTTCCGGTCTGCGGTATGGTTTGTTTAAGCCGGGCACGTTCCGTGTGGTTCTTGATGTTGCGCAACCATCGCTGGTTTCAAAGATTTTCTCGTTGCCGCCCGGTGGCGGTAAGCCCAACCGTCTGGTGGTTGATCTTAAACCGACACAGCGCGATGCGTTTCTGACCGCATCGCGCCAGAGCATGGAAGCCTATTCTGCGCGCAGCCGTAACGATACCAGTGCGACCGAACAAAGTGTCGATGTCGCGGTGCAATCGGGCCGGGGTGGCGAAGACAAGCCGCTGATCGCGATTGATGCCGGGCATGGCGGGGTGGACCCGGGCGCGATCGGGGTTGGCAATGTCTATGAAAAGGACCTGACCCTTGCCGCTGCACGCCAACTGGCCGAAACCCTAACCGCATCGGGCCGGTATCGCGTGCTGTTGACGCGTGACAAGGACGTGTTCCTTAAGTTGCGCCAACGTGTGGACATCGCACGCAAGGCCGGGGCTGATTTGTTCATATCCCTGCATGCGGATTCAATTGGTAATCCCAAGCATCGCGGCGCATCGGTCTATACCCTGTCTGAAAACGCATCGGACAAAGAGGCCGCAGCACTGGCATCCAAGGAAAACAAGGCCGACGTCATTGCCGGTATTGATCTTTCCGATGAAAACACGCTGGTGCAAAGCATTCTGATCGATCTTGCGCAACGTGAAACCATGAACCTGTCGGCGACCCTTGCGGCCAACATGGTCAGTCAGCTTGCCCAAAGCATCGAACTGCAACGTCGCACGCATCGCTTTGCCGGTTTTGCGGTTCTGAAGGCACCGGATATTCCTTCGGCACTGTTTGAAATGGGATATCTTTCCAATGCGACCGACGCCAAGCTGTTGCAAAGTCCGGCTCATCGCAAAAAGATTGCCGATGCGGTCTTGCGGGCAATTGATATCTATTTCGAGAAACACAAATTCTAATAGTCGGGCATGATGCCGATGATTTCGCTGGGTCCGAAACGGGCAGCGAAGTCCTTATGCGCGCTGTGCCATGTATAAATGCTGTCTGGCGTGGCGGCTGTCACAACCTTGTCATTATTTTGCCGCTATAATGCGGATACATCCGTTTTTTCGGCACAGACAGGCGAAATGTCTGCCGGGACATTGCATTTCCGGTAAGAGTGCATGAATATGCGCCCCTACTGGATCAGGCCAACAAAATGAAAAAGACCTGCTTACATGCGAATTTTACTTAGTATTTTCGGCTTTCTGTTCTTGATGGCGGTTGCGGGCGGCGCCGGTATGCTGGCGATCTTCTGGCACTTTGGCCAAGGACTCCCCGATTACACCCAGCTTGAAAATTACGAGCCCGAGGTCATGACACGTGTTCATGCATCCGACGGTGCGCTGATTGCCGAATATGCGCGTGAAAAGCGTGTTTTTGTGCCGATTTCGGCCATCCCGCCCAAGGTGGTTGATGCCTTTGTCGCAGCCGAGGACAAAAACTTCTTCTCCCACCCGGGGATCGATTTTGCCTCCGTCTTGCGTGCGGCTGTGACCAACGTTGTCAATATCGGCACGGGCAAACGCCCGGTCGGTGCATCAACCATTACCCAGCAGGTCGCCAAGAACTTCCTTCTGACCAACGAAGTTTCCTATGAACGCAAGATCAAGGAAGCCATTCTGTCCTTCCGGATCGAGCGCGCCTTTTCCAAGGAACACATCCTCGAACTTTATCTGAACGAGATTTACCTTGGCAGTGGCAGCTATGGCGTGGCCGCCGCAGCCTTGCGTTACTTCGACAAGTCGCTTGATGAGCTTAATATCGAAGAAGCCGCCTATCTGGCCGCTCTGCCGAAGGCACCCTCGAACTATCACCCGGTCCGTAACCACGACGAAGCCAAGGCGCGTCGTAACTGGGTGATCGGCCGGATGCTGGAAGAAAATTATATTACCGAGGCCGAAGCACAGGCGGCATGGTCGGCCCCGCTTCAGGGCAAAAGCCGTGAATCGGTTGATACCTATCAGGCTGATTTCTTTGCCGAGGAGGTCCGTCGCCAGCTGGTTGATCGTTACGGCGAAGGCATGCTGTATGACGGTGGCCTTTCTGTGCGTTCGACCGTGGTTCCGCGTTTGCAGGATATCGCCGACAAGGCGCTGTTTGACGGCTTGGTCGAATATGACCGCCGTCATGGCTGGCGCGGTCCGATCACCAACATTGATCTGTCTGGAAACTGGCAGCAGGCCCTGCGCGAAGTCGAAACACCTGCTGATATCCCGTGGGATCGTGCGGTCGTCCTTGACACCGATGCCAACGAGGCAAAACTGGGCCTGATGAATGGCGAGCAGGGCCGCATTCCGCTGCGCTTCCTGACATGGGCGCGCCCGTGGCAAAAGGGCCAGACATTGGGGGCGGTCGTTAACCGCCCGTCAGATGTCCTGAAACCCGGCGACGTCATTTACGTCAAACATTTCGCCGAACTTGATGGCGAAAAACTGCCGCCCAACACCTATGGCCTGCGTCAGATCCCGAACGTCAATGGTGGTCTGGTGGCGATGGATCCGCATACCGGCCGCGTACTGGCGATGTCGGGCGGTTTTTCGCACGATCTGTCGAAATTCAACCGTGCGACACAGGCTCGCCGTCAACCGGGTTCGGCCTTCAAGCCGTTTATTTATCTGGCTGCCCTGGACCAGGGCTTTACCCCGTCCACATTGGTGCTTGATGCGCCGTTTGTGATTGATCAGGGGCCGGGGCTTGGTAAATGGAAACCGGGCAACTATAGCGGCCAGTTCTATGGTCCTTCGACCATGCGCCTTGGTATCGAAAAATCGCGAAACCTGATGACGGTGCGTCTGGCCCAGACCATCGGCATGCCGACGGTTGTCGATTATGCCGAACGGTTCGGTATTGTTGATGAAATGCCAGATGTCCTGTCGATGTCGCTTGGCGCGGCTGAAACGACGGTGATGCGTCTGACCGCGGCCTATGCCGAACTGGTCAATGGTGGCAAGAAAATCACGCCGACCCTGATTGACCGTATTCAGGATCGTCGCGGCAATGTGATTTACCGTCGTGACGAACGCGAATGCACCCTGTGTCAGGATGTGGAATTCCGCAATCAGATGCCGCCTGATCTGCCCGATACCCGTGAACAACTGACCGATCCGGCCAGTGCGTTCCAGATGGTCCACATCATGGAAGGCGTTATTTCGCGCGGTACAGGCCGGACAATCGCCGAACTTGGTTATCCGCTGGCTGGCAAAACCGGCACGACCAATGATTCACGTGATGCATGGTTTGTCGGCTTCTCGCCCGACCTTGCCGTTGGCGTTTATGTCGGCTTTGATGACAACCGATCCCTTGGTGACAAGGAGCAGGGCGCAAGTGCCGCTGCCCCGATCTGGAAGGAATTTATGCGCGGTGCACTTGAAGGCACCAAGGCCATTCCGTTCCGTACACCGCCGGGCATTCGCATGGTCCGTGTTGAGTCGCGTACCGGCCTTCCGGCTGGCCCGGGTGCTCAGGACGTGATCTGGGAGGCCTTCAAACCCGGCACCATCCCGGCATCAAATGACAATGTGATTGATGGCGGTTATACCGGATCTGGCAATTCGGATAACAGCGCAGGCGCTGTGTCCGGTCCGGGCGGCATTTACTAGGCCGCGTGACCACGATCATTTGGCGGCGAAATTCGCCGCTTAAATATCAACAAAGCCGGATGTGATCAGCATCCGGCTTTGTTCGTTCAGGGATGTGTTCATCTGAAAGAATTTGTTTTCAAATCAGGCCTTTCGCGACGTTGTGCTGTCATCAAACAATGACAAAACGATCAAACGGGTGACATCGCACTGTCATTTGATTTTGTCATTCTCCTCAAGGTGATTTTCATACCTTGAAGAGGGTTTCGTTATGTCGTTTCGACTTTCCCGCCGCAAATTTCTTGCCACCAGTGCAACAGCAGGTGCCGCATCCGCCATGGGTGGTTTCTTTATGCCGTCTATTTCCCGTGCTGCTGATCGCCCGATGATTACCCATGGGGTGCAAAGTGGTGATGTGACCGCCAACACCGCCTGCATATGGGGGCGTGCGGATCGTGCATCACGCATGATTACCGAAATCGCAACCACCGAAGGCTTCAAAAATTCGGTCCGTATCCCGCATGTCGATGTCCTGCCCGAACGTGATTTTGCAGGCAAGCTTGCACTGGCCGATTTGCCAGCCGGGCAAGATGTTTTTTACAAGATCCATTTCGAAAACCTTGATGACGCACGCGCATCGTCCGAGCCGATCATTGGCCATTTCCGGACCGCACCGGCGGCGAAACGCAATATTCGGTTTGGCTGGTCGGGCGACACTGCCGGGCAGGGCTGGGGCATCGATGAAGATCGCGGTGGGATGAAAACCTATGCCACCATCGCCAGGCACAACCCTGATTTCTTCATCCATTCCGGTGATACCATCTATGCCGATGGTCCGTTTGCCGAAACCCAGAAAACCCCGGATGGACAGATTTGGAAAAACATCACCACCGAAGACACCGCCAAGGTTGCCGAAACCATTGATGAGTTTCGCGGCAACTACAAATACAACATGCTTGATCAGCATCTGCGCGAATTCAACCGTCTGATCCCGGTTTATTATCAATGGGATGACCACGAAGTCACCAACAACTGGTATCCGGGCGAGATGCTGCTTGGCGATGATCGCTACACTGAAAAATCAGCATCCCTTCTGGCAGCACGGGCAAACCGTGCATTCCGCGAAATGTTGCCCGTCACCGAACATGCATCCGAACCGGGGCGGGTGTATCGCAAGGTATCTTATGGTCCGTCCTTGGAAATATTCTTCCTCGATATGCGGACCTATCGCGGCACCAACGATGCCAATAACAGTGCAACACCGACCGAAAATACCGACTTCCTTGGTCGCGCGCAGATGGAATGGCTTAAGCGCGGTCTTTTGAATTCCAAGGCGACCTGGAAAGTCATCGCGGCTGACATGCCGATTGGCATGATTGTCTATGATGACTGGAAAAACAAAAGCACGTTTGAAAACCTTGCCAACGGCGATGGTGCACCTGCCGGGCGTGAGCTTGAAATTGTTGAACTGCTGCGCTTTATCAAGAATGCCAAAATCAACAATACGGTCTGGCTGACAGCCGATGTGCATTACACCGCAGCTCATTACTATGACCCGAACAAGGCGCAGTTCCAGGACTTCGAACCGTTCTGGGAATTCGTATCGGGCCCACTGCATGCCGGGACCTTTGGCCCCAGTGACATGGACAACACGTTCGGTCCACAGGTGAAATTCACCAAGCACCCAACCAAGGAGCAGGGCGTTAACTTGCCGCCATCTTATGGTTTGCAGTTCTTTGGTCTGGTCGATATTGATGCCGAAACCGAGCAGTTCCGCGTGTCGCTTCGTGATGTTGCCGACGAAGAACTTTATACTGTAACGCTTGATCCTGTTTTTGGCTGATCCCTTATCAGACCATCTGAGCTTTGTTGCGAAACCCGGCACAAATTCTGTGTCGGGTTTTTGCATGGTTGCAGGGGTTTCAAGCGGGACAAAAACTGTTATAAGCCACGCCGACATTGCCGCATCTTTGATGTGGCAAAACAGATTTTCAGACGAATAACGGAGACATCAATGCGCGCCGAAGCACAGGCATTGGTCGATGAAATCAAGCAGTCGATGGCACTGCTGAGGAGGCATCTTTGACTGGGATAACGCTCTTAGACGCCTCGACGAACTGAACGCACTTGCCGAAGACCCGACCCTTTGGGACGATGCGGCAAACGCGCAGAAAGTCATGCGTGAACGTACCCAGCTTGATGACGCCATCAATGGTTATAAAAAGCTCGCCCAAGAGCTTGAAGACAGTGTTGGTCTGATCGAACTCGGCGAAGCCGAAGGCGATAACGAAACCGTCGAAGAGGCCGAAGAGGTTCTGCGCTCGATCCGCGACATCGCGGCAAAGCGTGAACTTGAAAGCCTGCTTTCGGGCGAGGCCGATGGCAATGATGCCTATCTCGAAATTCATGCCGGCGCCGGCGGAACCGAAGCCCAGGATTGGGCATCGATGCTGGCGCGCATGTATTATCGTTGGGCTGAGTCCAAGGGCTACAAGCTTGAGATGCTTGAAGAAAGTGATGGCGAGGAAGCTGGTATCAAATCGGTGACCTACAAGATCACGGGTCATAATGCCTATGGCTGGCTCAAGAACGAGGTGGGTGTGCATCGTCTGGTGCGTATTTCGCCCTATGACAGTTCCGCACGTCGCCATACCAGCTTCTCGTCGGTTTGGGTCTATCCGGTGATTGACGACGATATCGAAATTGAAATCCTTGATAAGGATCTTCGTGTCGATACGTACCGTGCATCGGGTGCCGGTGGTCAGCACGTTAACAGAACCGATTCTGCTGTGCGTATCACCCATATCCCGACCGGCATCGTTGCCCAGTGTCAGAACGACCGTTCGCAGCACAAAAACCGCGACACGGCGATGAAGATGCTTAAAGCCCGCCTGTATGAGGCAGAGCTTCAAAAACGCGAAGCCGAGGCACAAGCCGTCGAAGACAGCAAAACCGATATCGGTTGGGGCCATCAGATCCGCTCCTACGTCCTGCAGCCTTATCAGATGATCAAGGATCTGCGCACGGGCACGGAAACGTCTGATACCCAGGGCGTTCTGAACGGCGATCTTGATGCCTTTATGGCCGCGGCCCTTGCTGCCAAGGTCACCGGATCGGCCGGGGAAATCGAAGATATCGACTGATCGGTTATCCTGAACCACCTGCATTTGAAATCACCCCGTCCGGATTTGGCGGGGTGTTTTTTGTTTTGTGATGGTCAAACTGGCAGAAAATCGTAAATCGAGCGCAAATATCCCATTTCTGTCACAGAATTGCCGGATATCTCTGCAACAGTGTGGTCAAGCGCGATCTGTCGCATACAACAAAACACCCGGGTAATACGGGACACGGGCAGGTCGTGCGGAGCAAACATCCATACTCTCACGGGAAGATCCAAATGGCCCATCAGTCCCATGGTCCGGTCGCGGTCGGCGACCAGTTCAAACTCGCTACACCCAACGGTCCGATTTTCGAAGTCATCAAAATCCGCGAAATGGCCCCGGTTGATCATGCGCTGATCACCAAGGTACGGGATCAGAAATCCCCGACGTTGATTGCGATCACCACCTTGCTTGATCGTGATTTCTATATTCCGGTTCCGCCGGAAAGGCGCCAGATGCCCGATAATGACGGCATATTGCGCGGTCTTTGATTGTAAAGCGTATCGATAGGCTGTTTAGCGCCCATTGATACGAAAAACAGGTTGGCTTGGCGGCCCGGACGCGATGAAATAGCAGCATGTAAAATCACCGCCATCCGGGACCGCCAACATGACCGATGCCAACGCTGATCAGAATATCCTCAACCGACTGTTTTCCGTGCTAGAGGACGACATTCTGCCCAAAACCCGTGCCGGTGTATCGGGCGGCAACAAACTGTTTGGTGCGGCGATCCTGCGCAAGGATGACCTTTCGCTGGTCATTGCCGAAACCAACAATGAAACCGAAAATCCGCTTTGGCATGGCGAGGTCCATTGTCTGAAGCGGTTCTATGAAATGCCCTCCGATCAGCGACCGGCGACGTCGGAGCTAATTTTTCTTTCGACGCATGAGCCGTGCTCCATGTGTTTGTCGGCCATCACATGGGCCGGGTTTGATAATTTCTATTATTTCTTCTCGTATGAAGATTCGCGTGATGCCTTTGCCATTCCCCATGATCTGAAAATCATGAAGGAGGTCTTCACCCTTGAGGATGGCGAATACAACAAATCCAATGCCTTCTGGGATAGCCATTCCATGATGGGCATGGTTGCGGAGCAGCCCGACGATCAGAAGGCCGCCTATGTGACGCGCGCCAAGGTAATTTCAGATGAATATGACCGGCTGTCGGCCCAGTATCAGGACAGCAAATCTGATAACGACATTCCGCTGAACTAAGCCCAACGTAAGCCCTAAACGCACGAAAAACGCGCCCCACTGTCAAGCGGGGCGCGTTTTGGTATTTCCGGGCAGTTTGATCAGGCGGCACGAACCGTTGCGATGAAGCTGTCGACTTCTTTGCCAAGGCGGGTGGCCGATTTTGAAAGCTCTTGGGCGCTGGCAAGGACCTGGGTTGCGGAATGGCTTCCTTCGTTTGCCGCCTTGGTGACATCGCCAATCGCATTGGTCACTTCTTGGGTGCCGTTGGCGGCCAGTGCGATGTTATGGCTAATCTCGTTCGTGGCGGCGTCCTGCTGCTCAACTGCTGCTGAAATCACGGTCGAGCTTTGCTTGTTGTTTTCAATGACATCGCTGATTTCATCAACCGCGGTGACCATTGTGTTGGTAATGCCCTGTACCTTTTCGATCTGGGCGGTGATGTTTTCGGTCGCACGCGCCGTCTGGTTGGCCAGATTTTTGACTTCCTGTGCGACAACGACAAACCCCTTGCCGGCATCCCCTGCGCGTGCTGCCTCAATGGTGGCGTTCAGGGCGAGCAGGTTGGTTTGCTCGGCAATGTCCTGAATCAGTTCCACCACGCTGGAAATTTCGCGTACAGCCTCTGCAAGTCCGTTTGCCGTTTCGCGGGTCGAACTTGCGGTTTCTGTGGCCCGGGTGGTTATGTTGGTTGCGTTCTGGACCTGCGCGCTGATTTCGCGAATGGATGCTGCCATCTCTTCGCAGGCAGATGCCACCGTTTCGACATTTGTACTGGCAAGGCCAGACGCATTTGACACAGACGTTGCCTGTGCATTGGTCTGTTCCATTATCGCGGTAAGGCCCTGGGCGGTTGCCTCAAGTTCGGTTGCCGCAGACGCCACAACTTTGACAATCGTGCCGACATTGTCCTGAAACGCATCGGCAAGCTTGTTCATTTGTTCGCGCTTTTCTTTGGCGGCCTGCACCTTGGTTTGCTCGGCTTCGGCCTCAAGTTCCCTCGCGCGGATCATATTCTTTTTAAAGACTTCCGTTGCCTTGGCGATGTCGCCAATTTCATCAGGACGATCGGTGCCAAAGACTTCGGTATCAAGCTTGCCATCAGCAAGGGTGCCAAGGTTGCCGACAATTTTTTTGATCGGCTGGGTCACCGAACGCGCAAAGAGGATACTCGCAGCGATGCCAAGCAATGCCAAAAGGCCGACAATCACAGCCGCAATCATCAGGGCGCGATAAACCGGGGCAAATGCCTCGGCAGTGTCAATCTCGCCCAGAACAATCCAGTCGACCCCATTGAACTGGATCGGCATATAGGCCGAAATTACCGGGACGCCGCGGTAATCAACAATTTCGTGAATGCCGCTATTGCCTGCCAATGCATCGCGGGTTGCATCCTCGTTCACACGGGTTTTAAGGATCGTGCTTTCCTCGGAAAACCGGGAGTCACTCCGCATCAACCCATCTTCACCCACGATATATGTTTCACCACTTTCGCCCATACCAACCGATGCATTCATGATGCTGTTGATGCGTGAAATCGGCATCTGGAATGCAATCACGCCAAGCAATTCGCCTGCTTCAGACCGGACTTGATGGGCGATGAAACTGGCCGGGGCATCAGCACTGGGTGCATAGGGGCTGAAATCGGTAAAGGCGATGTCCTTGGGGGAATTCAGCTCCAGTGTATCGCGAAATACCCGGCCCAGATCGGTCTCCGCCCATTCGCCTGTTTTAAGGTTGGTGGCAAAGTCCGCCTCCTTGAAGACGGAATAGACAAGCTCCCCATCGGCACGGATCAGGAAGATGTCGTAATAGCCCTTGAGTTCAAGAAACTTCCGGAAATGCGGGTGATAGGTCCGGTGGGCCTGGCTCCAGTCCGATCCATCCCCGGCATCGGTCAGCAAATGCTTTTCGCCAAGCGGGTGGCTGTTCTCGGTGATGTAAAGGTTTTTCAGGGTGGCCATCGGGTTGCCATCCAGCTGTTCCCAGCTTCGGGAAAAAGCGTTTAGCGCATCGCGGGTAAAGCCACTATCTGCCTCGATAGTTAGATCATCTTGGATCGTTTGCAGATAAGACTGGATAGACTCTTTACGAGCATTTGTGAGTGCCAAAAGCTTGCTCTGAACTTCGGTTTTCTGGGTCACCCAAAGTTCAAATGACAAAATTCCGCCAGCGCTCAATGCCGACAGCAAGATCAGACCTGCAATCATCGTCGGCAGCTTCACCGAAATACGCTTCATGACACTTCCTCTTAAGTGGTCGATGCCCTTTGTTTGGGTTTTGAAGGGCTTGGGCACATATTATAAAGCAAAAAACTAACCTATAGTATAGTAAATTATGTCCTTTTGTGCGGGGTTGTGCCACTTTTTAAGTCTAATGTTCACGTTCTGTGTATTTGATCACTGCGCCCAGATGTAAAAATCTTGGTATTTCCGCACGTAACAGACTGCCGAGACGTCTGAGTCCGAATCTGGCGAGTTTTATCGAGCAGTTCTGCTAAACTGCGCGGTATGGAACAGCTCAATAACGATATTTGCTATCAGGCACTCAAGACCCGGGACCGTCGGTTTGACGGGCGGTTTTATACCGCTGTACGGACGACCGGGATTTTCTGTCGCCCGATTTGTCCGGCCGTCACGCCCAAGCGCGACAATGTGGAATTCTATCCCAGTGCCGAGGCCGCAATTGCCCATGGTTTTCGCCCATGCCTGCGCTGCCGCCCCGAAGCCGCACCGGGCAGCCCGGCAAGTACCGGTGTGCATGCCACGGTCGTCCGTGCGGTACGTCTGATTGATCAGGGCGTGCTTGAAAATGGCTCGATCACCGATCTGGCCGACCGGCTTGGTGTCGGGGACCGGCATTTGCGGCGTATTTTCAAGGAACATACCGGTGTCACCCCGCAAGAACATGCCAAGGCACGCCGTCTGTTGCGGGCGCGGCAGTTGATTGTCGATAGCAACCTGACCATGACCGAAATCGCCGACATTGCTGGTTTCGGGAGTTTGCGTCGTTTCAACGATGCGATGAAACAGGCTTATGGGCAGGCCCCAACCGCCTTTCGGCGCAGCGTCAAAACCGTTACCCTGGGAAAGCCGGGTTCGAATGATCCGTTTGCCGCGCGTAATGATGATTTGATTTTACGTCTGCGTGCCCGCCAGCCCTTTGATGCCGAATATCTTCTGAGCTTTTTCCGCGCACGTGCAATTCCGGGCTTGGAAACCGTCTGTGAACGCACGTATGCGCGCGGTTTCAAAATTGATGGCAAGCTCGGCTTGATGATCTGTCATTTTAGCGCGGACCAAGCTGGCGTGGATGTCATCCTGCGCGGCCCGGCCCGGGAGGCAGTGCTTGAAATCGGTGCAAGGGTGCGCAGACTTTTTGATCTTGATGCCGATGTGCCGTCCATCACAGCACAGTTTTCCGACGATGCCTTGCTGGCGCCCTTGGTGCAAAAACGCCCCGGTCTGCGCGTGCCCGGATGCTGGGACCGGTTTGAACTCGCCCTTCGAGCCGTTTTGGGTCAACAGGTTTCGGTGGCAGCGGCACGTACCTTGGCCGGGCGGCTTGTGGCCCGCTTCGGCGATGCCTTGCCCGATGATCTGATCGCTGGGACGGGGATCACCCATGTCTTTCCCACGCCGCAAAGTCTGATCGACCAGGAACTGATCCCGATTGGGTTGACCACGCGCCGTGCCCAGACCCTTGCCGACGTGATTGATCTGTTTGCCAGACCGGATTGTGATCAGATGTCTGGGGGTGAACTGATTGCCGCCATGACCGCGATCAAGGGCATTGGCCCCTGGACCTTGAACTATTTTGGCCTGCGCGGGCTTGGGGACCCGGATGCCTTTCCGGCGGCCGATCTTGGCATCCTGAAGGCATCTGGCATGGGCGGCGGGCCGGACAAGGCCAAGGCACTGGAAAGCATTTCGGAAAACTGGCGGCCATGGCGGGCATATGCCGCGCAATATCTTTGGTCCGCATTGGAAGGAGAATGACGATGTCCACCCAAATCAACGTCGTGCGTTATGCCAGCCCGATCGGGAAACTGTCGCTCGCCTCGATTGATGGCAAACTGGTGCATCTTGATTTCGAAGACAATGATGATCGCCTGAAAACCATTCAGACACGACGGTTCAAGAACCTTGAATGGACGGAGGGCGGCGCGGCACCAGACCCGGTCACTGACTGGCTGGATGGCTATTTTGCCGGATCTGTCGGCGTGCTGCCGATCGATGCGATCAACATGGTCGGGACGGCGTTTCAGAAATCGGTTTGGGATGCCTTGGTCAATATCCCGAGTGGCAAAAGCGTTTCATACGCCGGGCTGGCTGATCAGCTTGGCAACCCCAAGGCGGTTCGGGCGGTGGCGCGGGCCAACGCTCTGAACCCGGTATCAATCATTGTGCCGTGTCATCGGGTGATCGGATCGAACGGCACATTGACCGGCTATGCCGGTGGGCTTGATCGCAAGAAATGGTTACTCGATCACGAAGCCGCCATGCTGGCCAAGGCGGCCTGAACCCAAAAGAAAAGGCTGCCGGATGGCAGCCTTTTTGCAGTCGAAATAGTGCCTTAGTCGATCAGATCGACATGACAATACGGCCATCGATCTTGCCATCGCGCATGCGATCAAAGATCGAGTTGATGTTTTCCATCGGCTCGGTCGTGAAGTGGGAATTCACCTTGCCGTCACCGGCGAAATCAAGGGCTTCCTGAAGATCAGCTCGGGTGCCGACGATTGATCCACGGATGGTCTTGCGTGACAGGACCGTATCGAAAATATCTAGCTCGAACGTTCCGGGCGGCAGGCCGCACAGTGCCATGGTGCCGCCACGGCCCAGCATGCCTACACCCTGTTTGAAGGCAGCCCGCGACACGGCGGTGACAAGCACGCCATTCGCACCGCCCATCTGTTTTTGCACTTCGGAAACAACGTCGGTTTCGGCCGCGTTCAGCGTCCAGTCCGCACCAAGGTCTTTGGCGAGTTGAAGTTTCTCGTCGGCAATGTCAACAGCGATAACTTTCATGCCCATCGCCTTGGCGTATTGAACCGCCATATGACCAAGTCCACCGACACCGGAAATCACCACGGTTTCGCCCGGTTTGCATTCGGTTTCCTTAAGCCCCTTATAGACCGTGACCCCGGCACAAAGCACCGGGGCTGCATTGCCAAAGTCAAGCGGATCGGGCAGGTGGCCAACATAATTCGGGTCGGCCAGAACATATTCGGCAAAGCCGCCATTCACCGAATAACCGGTATTAAGCTGCTCGCCGCAAAGCGTTTCCCAACCCGTAACGCAGTGATGGCAGTGCCCGCAGGCGGAATGCAGCCATGGCACACCAACACGGTCGCCTTCCTTGACGGATGTCACACCTTCGCCCACTTCGGCAACAATGCCGACACCCTCGTGGCCCGGAATAAAGGGCGGGTTCGGTTTGACCGGCCAGTCGCCTTCGGCCGCGTGAAGGTCGGTATGACAGACACCGGATGCTTCGATCTTGACCAGGATTTTTCCCGGCGTGACCTTGGGTACGGTGACTTCTTCAATCGACAGCGGCTTGCCAAACGCCCGAACGACGGCGGCTTTCATGGTGGAGGGCATGGTGACATCTCCTTGCTGATGATACGGAAAAGAACGTCTTTTCTTCAAATATCGCGAAGGGGAGTGTCGTTGATTTCAGTTTGCACCACCATGAGCTGTATCAATTTTTTGATGAATTCTTATCAGGCGCGCAAAAGCCTTATGCGCCATCACCGTCAATGTCAGGCAATTCAAGGACATAGTCCTGATAATAGTCCGGCGGCATGCCGGCTTCATAGCGCGCTTCGTCATTAAACGGTGGTTTGAGCGGCCCCCGGAAATGCTTGCGCAGTATATCATGCCACGTGGTGTAGTAGGGCAGGTCGCGCTGATCACAGACATATTCGTAATACTTCCGGCCCGCGGCGACATGTGCGATTTCATCATGGGCAATGATTTTAAGGATGCGGGCACTTTCCGTATCCCCATGCGCCAGAAGCCGTTCAATGGTCGGCGGCGTGGCATCAAGGCCGCGTGCCTCAAACACCATTGGCACGACCGCCAGACGCGGCAGAATGTCATAGGCCGTATCCATCGATGTCTGCCAAAGCCCGTCGTGGGCGGGAAGGTCACCATATGCCGCACCCAATTCACCAAGGCGCGTGTTGATCATTTTGAAATGGCGTGCTTCGTCATCGGCGACCTGAACCCAGGCATCATGAAAATCACGCGGCATGTCTGCCTCGGGAAAGCGCACACACAGATCCCATGCCAGGTCGATGGCGTTGAGTTCGATATGGGCCAGCGCATGCAAAAGCCCGATGCGGCCCTGCACACTGCCTTTCTTGCGCTTGGGCATCTTGTTGGGGGGCAGCAATTCCGGCTTTGCCGGGCGACCGGGACGATCGGGCAGGTCGGTTGATCCGACTTCGCTGATCTCGCCATTGCGCCACATCGCCGCCAGTTCGGCGGTGACATCGGCCTTTTGGGTGGCGTCTTCGGTCAGAAGGGCACGCTTGGCAGCATCAGCAAGGGTCAGTTTGGTCATGATCGTCCGGGTATGGGGTTTGGGTTCACGTGCGCTTTGTCTGCCACTTGGCGGCCATCGGGTCAATTGGCAAACAAAAAGGGCGGCCCGCCATCAAGGTTCGGACCGCCCTTTGAAATCGTTTGGCGCTTGCGCAATCAGGTGATGTTGAAGCGCGCCAGTGCCTCTGCCAGATCCTCGCCAAAGGCATTGCCCTTGCGGATGATCGCGGTCCGGCACGGCAGATCCTGAAGCGACGGATGGTTCGGTGCATCCGAGGTCAGAACTGCGGTCGGAATGCCGCGTGTTTTAGGCATCGCCTGCAGGGCATTGGCCAGATCAACACCGGTCAGTTCATCAATGGTCTTGGCGACAATGATGAAATCCGGGCGGGTGCGCACGGCAAGTTCGATCGCCTCGAACGATGTCTGGGTGACGGAGCTACGATAACCACAAGCGGCCAGTTCGCGTTCCAGAATGGTTGCCAGGGAGCGCTGCGGAATAACCAGCAAGGCTTCGACATTGGCCTGTTTCAGCCATGCCGGGTCAATATCAGGGGTCCGTTTCGACGGCAGTTCGCGTACGAATTCGGCGGTGTCGGTGCCGCCAGCCGTCATGTCACCATCAAGCAGGGACTGGATCTTGTCGACAAAGGCCTGGATATCTTCAATCGCGCCTTCGTTCAGTTCCTTGCAGGTCGTGACGTAATCGGCAAGACGATGGCTGGTCAGGTTGATCAGCGGCGCTGATACTGACTTGCCCTTGTATCGCAGATTGAATATTTCGCGCTGGATGGCGGTCAGATGGGCGGGATCTTTTTTGCCGCGTGCGTTTTGCAGATGAACGTCAATCGAATTGATGATGTCATGTGCTTCGTCGCGAAAATCCGCCAGCATTTGATCGTCGAGATCAACAACATTGTTATTCATTTGATTACCCGCTTTGCCGGCATGCCGGTGAGTTTTCATCGAACAGGTGAGAATTAGACCTCACCCATCACTCCCATATCCGAATTGTTAGCCCGACAAACAAGGGATGGCAACAAAATCAGCAAAACGCAATACGGCCAGCCGTCTGAAAGAAAACGATTTTACCGCCAAAAAAACAAAGGCCCGGCATCTTGTCGCCGGGCCTTGATACGAGAAAAATCTGAATTCAAAGGGCTTTGACAGCCTCAAGAACCTCGGCAACGTGGCCTTTGACCTTTACCTTGCGCCAGGCATTGCGAATGACGCCGCTGCCATCAATGACAAAGGTCGACCGCTCGATACCCATGAATTTTTTGCCATACATGCTTTTCTCTTTCCAGACACCGTAATCCTCGCAGGTGGTGCCGTTCTCGTCAGATGCGAGAATGAAGTTCAGGTCATGCTTGGCCTTGAATTTGTCGTGCCGGTCCGCACTGTCCTTGGAAATGCCGATGATCTTTGCATTCGCAGCGCTGAAATCAGGTTCGGCATCGCGGAATTCGCAGGACTCGGTCGTGCAACCCGGCGTCATGTCCTTGGGATAGAAATAGATCACCACCGGTTTGCCTGCCAGATCCGACAGTTTCACGCTGCCATTGCCATCGGTTGGCAGTTCGAAATCCGGGGCCTTGTCACCAACATCAACTGTCATGGTCTATCCTTTAATCTTTTGGGACCGCATAGCGGCATGTTGCAACCGTGAAAATACAAAGCCTTATAATGATGGCAAGGGGGCTTGGATCATTGCGGCGTATCTGTTGGTGCAATCTTTTCCGCCGGGGCTGCAACCACGCGATCATAGATCTCCTTGATACGGGTTGCTGTCATTTCCATTTTGTCCTGAAGGCTTGCGAAATCATCACATTTACCGGCATTTGCCAGCATTTTTTGCAAATCCTCGCTGGCTTTTTCAGGATCAAACGGGCCCTCGGTCGTCAGGCGCAACATCGCCTGCAAAGCTAGCCAGAACGATGCGGAATTGGCCAGAAACTCGGCCTCTTCGCCATCAAGGATACCCACCGTCGCCAGATTTTTGAAAACTTCGCGGGTTGTCGGTGACAGGACTTCCGGGTGGTCATGGGCATGGCGCAGTTGTAGATATTGCGCAATGAATTCCAGATCGACCAACCCGCCACGGCGCATCTTGATCGCCCATGGATGGTTGTCGCCTTTGCCGGCCTCCATCCGGTTGCGCATATCATAGACTTCGCGCACCAGTTTGTCCGGATCGCGTTGCTTGCACAGCACGTCATTAGTCGTGGCCAATACCTTGTCACACAGTGCCTTTGGGCCATAAACCGCGCGCAGGCGCGTCAGCGCCATGTGCTCCCACGTCCAGGCTTCGTTGTTTTGATAAGTCTCGAAACTTTTGAAATGCGTCGCAAGCGGCCCTTTGGATCCGCTGGGGCGCAGACGAAGGTCGGTTTCAAACAAAACCCCTTCAGCGGTCGGGGCAGACAGGGCGTTGATATAACGCTGGCTTAGCCGGATGAAATAGTGGCCCGGTGACAATGGTTTTTCGCCATCTGATTCTTCGGCATCTTCGGGCACCTCATAGATGAACACCATATCAAGGTCGGACCCGGGTGAAAGTTCCTGCCCGCCATGCTTGCCCAGCGCAAACACCGCAAGACCGCCATCGGCAAACGAACCATGTTTGGCGGCAAAATCGTCGGCGATCCGCGGGAACAGTGCGCGAATGGCAACATCGGCAACATCGGCCAATGCGCGGCCTGCTTCATGCGGGGTGTGACGGTTCTGGATGGTTTGCACATCAATCTGGAACTTCTGGTCATTGGCCCAGCGCCGCGCGGCATCAAGCCAGTCTTCGACCATGTCTTCTCGCGACAGACGGGCATCAAGTTCCGCCAGCATCGCATCCGCATCGGGCAGCTCTTCGTGGAAGCCCGACATCAAGACGTAATCAAGCACCGCGGCATTACGCCCGATATATTTTGCCATACGCGGTGCGGTGCCAGCAATCTGGGCCAGAAGTTCAAGCAATTGCGGATGGGCGGTAAACAGCGAAAATAACTGCACCCCGGCCGGCAGACCTTTGAGGAAGTCGTCAAAGGCACGAAAGGCCATGTCCGGATTGGTTGTTTTACCAAGTGCGGTCAAAAGGGTCGGCATCAGTTCGGTCAGGATTTCACGCGCCCGGCGTGATCGGGTTGCCCGGTAACGCCCATGATGCCAGCCCCGCACCGTGACAGAGACGTTTTCTGCATTCTCAAAGCCCATCTCGCGCAGATTGACCAAGGTTTCCGGATCGTCTTCGGTGCCCGTGAAGACAAGGTTGCCACTGGCACCGGCAAGGGTCGTGTCGTCTTCAAACAATTCAGCATAGTTGTTTTCGACATTCCGCAGATGAAGTAGCAAATCCGCCTTGAATGCATCAAGCGTTTCATAGCCAAGGAAGGTCGCCAGTGCCAATAAGCCCTGATCAGTATCGGGAAGGGTTTGGGTTTGCTGATCATTGATCATTTGCAGGCGGTGTTCGACCGTGCGCAGGAAATCATAGGCGGCCAGCATTTCATCGCGGACTTGCTCGGATACCTGACCGAACTTGGTCAGGGTGCGCAAGGTGTCGCAGGTTGCCTTGCCGCGCAGCGCAATCTCACGCCCGCCCCAAATCAGTTGTTGGGTCTGGGCAAAAAATTCGATCTCGCGGATGCCGCCACGGCCAAGCTTGATATTGTGACCGGGGATATTGATCTTGCTGCCGCCCTTGTGGGCATTGATCTGGCGCTTGATCGAATGAATGTCCTGAATGGCAATGAAATCAAGATGCTTGCGCCAGACAAAGGGTCGCAGGATTTCAAGGAATTCATTGCCCGAAACGCGGTCACCACCGACAATGCGGGCCTTGATCATGGCCGCACGTTCCCAGTTCTGGCCGACGGTCTCATAGTATGTTTCTGCCGCAATCATCGACAGGATCGGCGGGGTTGATGCCGGGTCCGGACGCAGGCGCAAATCAGTGCGGAAAACATATCCGTCGCCGGTGCGTTCTTCCATGATCCGGGTGATATCGCGCACCATCCGCACCAGATCCTGATGAATGCGATCAGGGTCGATATAGGTCACCACATCCTGATCATAGAGGAAGATCAGGTCGATATCGGATGAATAGTTCAGCTCCCCGGCACCGAGTTTCCCCATGCCAATGGCAAAGATCCCGGATCCCTCAAGCGGATTTTTCGGGTTGGGCAGGTCATATTTACGAAGCCGCGCCATGGCGGACAAACAATGCGCCATGGTGAAATCAAGGGTGTATTCGGCCGTTTTGCTGATTGCCGATGTGACCTGATCAAGTTTCCAGGCCTTGCAGATATCGGCAATCGCAATCACCAGTGCCGCTCGGCGTTTGGCGTGACGGACAGTCGCCATGGTGGTCGTCTGATCAAGGTCGCGTGCATTCGCACTGACTTTCACGGGCTCAAGCGCGTTGGCAAATGCCTGATCAAGGCCACTGTCAAACACGTCACAGACCGTATCGGGATCGCGCAGGCACAGATTGGTCAGATAGGGGCTGTTACCAAAAAGCGCTTCAAGAACCGCACGTTTTTGGGGATTGGACGCAATCTCGCCAATTTTGTCTGACAGGCTTTCAAACGCTGGTCGATCCGCCAATGTGTTCCAGCGTTCGAGCGCATTGGTGACACGGTCGGCGTCAAAGGCTTTGGGCAGGTCCTGTGAAATCCAGGAAAGAGACACTTTTTGCGTTCCTTGTATTGCGAAATGGTCACAAACCGCGCTATGCAAAGGATTGAGCCTGATTGCATAATCTCTGCAAGGAGTAGGACGTCCTGATCAACAGGATGACTTATATGTTTCTAGCTTTTCTGTGATCGGACAAAAAGGGGTATAGATCAATAACTGTCTGGTATTTTAGGATCCAATGATCCATCGACAACCATGCCAGACATGAGAAGTTATTGATATCGCTGCATATGACATCGGGAACACAAGGTAAAATGAGTGCGCCACGTTAAGACCTTTGCCGGATGGCTGGCGCTGACTTTATCAGCCATCGTCCTGTTTGTCGGCGTATTTGCAGCAGTCACGATCTGGCGGCTGTCCCAGGAACCTGTGTCCCTGCATCGTCTGACCCCGTATCTGGTTGATCATCTCAACAAATCGATGGGCAATAACCGGCTGGCAATCGGCGACGTCGTTCTGCGCTGGCGCGGCTGGGAAGAAAAGTTCGATGTCGGTTTGCGCGACGTCAGCATCTTTGGCCCCGATGATCAGGAAATGCTGCACGTCCCCGAAGCCGATGTCGTGTTTTCCAGCAAGGCGCTGTTTGAAGGCGTGCTTGCCCTGCGCGAGCTTAACCTGATCGGCCCGCGCATTCGCCTTGAACGGCGGGCCGATGGCACGATTGATGTCGGCTATGTTGCCGAAGAAACCGCCGCAGATATCGCGAACCAGTCGGAAAATACGCGCAGCGATGACGGTACGGCAACCGGACAAAGTTATGACAAGGGGCGCGGGGCCTCTGTTACGATTGATCTCCCCGATGCACCGGGCGTGAATGCCGATCAACTTGTGCCTGAATCTGAAAACGCTGCGGGTGAAGGTGAAACTGTCGAACGTTCCGGCAATACCGTCTTGCAGGATGTCTTTGCCATTCTTTCGGGCGAACGTACCGATATTCCGGCGGCGGCCTATTTCGAAAGTTTCGGGGTGGTGAATGCTGATCTTGAAGTGCGCGATGATAAAATCGGCATTGTCTGGGCAGCACCGCAGGCTGATATCCTGTTGTCTCGCAGGGCCTTCGGGATTGGCGCGGAAGCCTCGATGCAGGTCAGTGCCGGGGATATATCGACCCAGGTGCGCGTCACCGGCGATTACAGCATCGAAACCGATCAGGTCGATCTTGAAGCCGAAATTGGCGAGGTGCAGCTTGCCGATCTTGTCAGTATCTCGGATCTGTTTGAACAATTGCGCGATGCCTATGTCCCGGTTTCCGGAAAGCTGCGCGCAAGCTTTGATGCGAATGGCGAATTGCTTTCGGCGGCCACGGATCTGTCGGTTGGCAGTGGCGTGATCACCTTCCCCGACGAAATACGGGCGACCTATCGGGTTTCGGACGGACAAATTGTCACAAGCTATGTGCCCGGTCGGTTCAGCATTGATGATGTCGTCCTGAATGTTGGTGACGCATCCGCCAAACTTCAGGGCGTCGTGCTTGATCCGTTCGGGCAGTGGCAGGTCAATCTTGATGCGTCTGCCAAGAACGTCGCAACCAACGATCTGGATCGTCTCTGGCCCGAAGGGGTTGGCGTGGATGCGCGGACATGGGTCGTCACCAACCTGTCCGAGGGGATTGTTCATCAGGCAACCTTGCACACCGAACTGCGCCAGGACAATGCGGGCGAGGTCATTGTTGATGATCTTGGTGGCCAGATGACGATGTCGGGTGTGACCGTGCATTATCTTGGTGAAATGCCGGAAGTGCATAATTCTGCCGGTCGTGCCGAATTTGATGAAACCAGTTTCAGCATCTTTGTGAATACCGGCGAGGCTGATGGCATTCAGGTAACCGATGCCAGCATCATTTTCACCAAACTTGATGAACCGACCCCCTATGCCGATATCGAAATCGTCGCACAGGGCAGTGCGCGCAAGGCACTGGAACTGATCGAGGCAAAACCACTTGGCTTTGCCACACGGCTTGGCATCAACCCGGCCCAGATCAGCGGTGAACAGGCAACCCGTGTGCGCCTGCATTTCCCGCTGCTTCGTGATGTGACGTTTGACGATGTTGATGTCGCAGCGGCTTCACGTATTGAAAAGGCCGGGATCGTTGGTGCGTTTCGCGGCATGGATGTCACCGCGGGCAGCTTTGAATTACAGGTCAATACAAAGGGGCTTGAGCTTGGCGGCACGGCCACGATTGGTAACGGCAAAACCAACATCAACTGGGTCGAAACCTTTGCGCAAGAGGCAGAGGTCCGCAGCCGCTACAAACTGTCGGGCGATCTTGATCTTGCCGTATTGCCCGATATCGAACTTGATCCCGGCCCCTACCTGAAAGGGATGGCGAAGGGGGATCTTGATATCCGCGTCGGCTCTGATCAGGTTCGTTTGGTTGGTGACGTTGATTTGACCAATTCGGCGATTTCAGTTCCGCTTGAAAAAGTGGGATATCGCAAGGAGCCCGGCGCAAATGCTGCGGCGAAGTTTGATGTTGCCGTAATGTTTGATGGCGGTGGGGTGCTTGACAGTTTCTCACTGAGCGCACCAGCACTTGAGGCAACGGGACGTGGCAACTGGCGTGGTGACAACGCGATGGCGGATAAATGGTTTGTCGAGCTGCAAGACACCCGTTTTCGCGAAAATATCGATCTTGCCGGCACCATTCGCATGGAAGAAGGCGACCGATTGCTGGTCGATCTGCGGGGCGCGCAGTTCGATTTGCGTCCGTTCCTTGAAGATGACGCATCCGGTGAAGCGCCCGCGGTCGGCGAACCCGATGAACAGAGCTACCTTGTGACGCTTGAAGCTGGTGGTTTCCTGCTTAAGGGGGCTGAGCCATTGCTAAATGATGGCAAGATCACCTTGCGTCAGGAAACCGACAAGCGCGAGCTGGAAATCTCGGCGCGTCAATTGATCGCGACCCCTTGGATCGTTGGTGACGAAAAAACCAATGACGACGCAGGCAAAGCCGCGTCGGAAACAAATACCGGTGGCATTGGTGAACGTGCCGAGCGAACCGGCGGCACCACCGAAGTGTTCCTGAATATCGAACAGATGGTTATGGCCAACGGTGAACTTCTGGCCGATCTGCGTGGTTCGATCCATACGGTTGGGCAGGAATGGGACCGTCTTGTTCTGAACGGGGCATTTGGCGACCGGGCCAATGTGTTTGTGCAAGTCGTGCGCGAAGATTTCCAGACCCGCAAGGTCACAATGACCAGCGAGGATGCCGGACGTTTCCTGCGTGCGGTTGATATGTATGAAAATCTTCTGGGCGGACGCCTGACGATTGAAGGCACGGTTGATGAACGCGACATCGCCCAACCGTTCACCGGTCAGGTCACTGTCAATGAATTCCGCGTGGTCAATGCGCCGATTGCGGCCCGCGTGCTCAGTGCGGCGTCGCTGACCGGGCTTGGCGATGTGTTGCAAGGCAATGGCATCGCCTTTACCGAAATGAACGGCGACTTCACCTATGTTAATGATGTGCTGTCGCTGTCAAAGGTGGCGGCGAACGGCGCAGCCGTCGGGGTCACCGCCAACGGGTCGATTGATTTGGCCAAATCGGAAATCCGACTGGCGGGATCAATTGTGCCGATTTACGCACTGAATTCGGCGCTGGGTGCCATTCCGATCCTTGGTGATATTCTGGTCGGCGAAGAGGGCGGCGGCATATTTGCCCCGACCTACACGGTGGAAGGCGATCTGAACGACCCCAGCATTACGGTCAATCCGCTATCGACCTTTGTGCCCGGCGTGTTCCGCAACCTGATCACCGGTGCCGAGCCGGGCTAAGTCGGCAACAAGACACAAAAAAGCCCCGCACGATGATCGGCGGGACTTTTGTTTTTCTGCGGGTCTTCTTTGATCAGACCGGCTTGATCAGGACGTGGCGTTTCTTGCCGGCAGATACCTTGATTACGCCATCTGCATTTACCGCATCGGCGGTGATATTGGCGTTTTCATCGCTGACTTTTTCGTCATTGATCTTGGCCCCGCCACCCTTGATCAGACGACGTGCGTCACCGCCCGATTTGGCAAGGTCGGCACGGCGGAAAAGATCAAAGGCCGGAATACCGGCATCAAGATCGGCCTTGGCGATTTCCACGGTCGGAAGATCGTCTGCCAGAACACCTTCTTCAAAGGTCTTGCGCGCGGTTTCGGCCGCCGCAAGGGCTGCTTCTTCGCCGCGGCACAGTTTGACCGCCTCGAACGCTAGAACTTTCTTGGCTTCGTTGATCTGCGATCCTTCAAGCTTGGCGTATTCTTCGATCTGATCGAGCGACATCTCGGTAAACAGTCGCATGAACTTGATCACGTCGGCATCTTCGGTGTTCCGCCAGAACTGGTAGTAGTCATAAGACGACAGGCGTTCTTCGTTCAGCCAGACAGCCCCGGCCGCAGTCTTGCCCATCTTGGCACCCGATGCGGTGGTCATCAGCGGGGTCGTCAGGCCAAACAGCGACTTCTCATCAACGCGGCGACCAAGCTCAACACCATTGACGATGTTGCCCCACTGATCCGATCCGCCCATCTGAAGCGTGCAGCCATAGTTGCGGTTCAGTTCGACAAAGTCGTAGGCCTGCAGGATCATGTAGTTGAATTCAAGGAAGCTTAGCGACTGTTCACGTTCCAGACGCAGCTTGACCGAATCAAATGCCAGCATCCGGTTGACCGAGAAATGGCGACCGAAATCACGCAGGAATTCGATGTAGTTCAGCTTGTCTAGCCAGTCGGCATTGTTGACCATGACCGCATCGGTCGGGCCATCGCCAAACGTCAGGAATTGCTGAAACACCTTTTTGATGCCAGCCATGTTGGCTTCGATGATTTCATCGGTCAGAACCGGACGTGCATCATCGCGGCCGGTCGGATCCCCAACGCGGGTGGTGCCGCCGCCCATCAGGACGATCGGTTTGTGGCCGGTCTTCTGCAGCCAGCGCAACATCATGATCGACACAAGCGATCCGACATGCAGGCTGTCTGCAGTGCAATCATAACCCACATAGCACACCACCGTATTTTCCGATGCATAGGCATCAAGGCCTTCAAGATCAGTACATTGGTGGATGTAACCGCGGTCATTCATGACGCGGAGAAAATCAGACTTCAGTTCAGTCATGGTTTTTGCGCTATGTTGGTTGTGATAGAAAATTTGATCCGCCATTCGGTGCGGAGGCGATGATCTAGCACAGAAAACATCCGCTCGGCAACGCATCGGCGAACAGATCTGCCATACGGGTAACGAATTCGCGATAATTTCCTTTTAGGCTACTCAAAACCAACAGCGATTGCGCACGGAGCACGATATGAGACACGGCTGGATAACAGCAATCGGCATGATGAGTGGCACCTCCCTTGACGGGGTGGACGCAGCACTGATTGAAACCGATGGCATCGAAGTGCGCCGCACCGGGCAATCGGTTTTTGTGCCTTATGCGCCGGAATTGCGTGAACGCATGCGGGCCTGCTTTGGCAATCGTAGTGCGACCAACACCGAACATGTCGTTGCCGATGATCTGACACAGGTGCATGTTGATGCTGTTAACATGCTGATGGATAAATCCGGTATGTCGGCCGCCGACATTGGTGTGATCGGCTTTCATGGGCAGACCGTGTTTCATGAACCGGCATCGGGGCTTACGCGCCAGATCGGAACACCGCATATGCTGGCGGAAAAAACCGGCATCCCGGTGGTGGCCGATTTCCGGTTGGCCGATGTCGCCGCCGGCGGGGAGGGCGCACCACTGGCACCTGTCTATCACGCCGCCCTGATCAAAAGTGCCGGTGTTGAGCTGCCCGTGGCAGTTCTGAATATCGGCGGGGTTTCCAACGTTACCTATATCGACGGGGATGACGGCTTACTGGCCTTTGATTGCGGGCCGGGCAATGCGCGGATTGATGACTGGATGCTGCGCCATACCGGCAATCCGGTTGATCTGAATGGCGCAACGGCGGCCTCGGGCACCGGTGACCCGATGGTCGAGGTCAAATTCCTTGAAGACCCATATTTTGACCGCATCCCGCCCAAATCACTGGACCGCGAAGATATGGCGGCACGGATCGACGGGTTGGTGGTTGAGGCCAAGCTTAATGTATCCGACGGGGCGGCAACGCTTGCCAATTGCACGGTGGCGGCCATCGTTGCTGGGGTGAACCATCTACCGGCTGCGCCAAAAGGCTGGTTTGTCTGCGGTGGCGGGCGTCATAACGATTATATCATGGAAACACTCGCTGCCCGTCTTGGGGTGTCGGTGCAATCTGTCGACGTGCTTGATTGGGATGGTGATGCGGTGGAGGCCGAATGTTTCGGATTCCTGGCTGTGCGCCATTTGCGCGACTTGCCGCTCAGCTTTCCGGGAACCACGGGCGTGGCTGAGCCCTGTTGTGGGGGCAAGCTTTATCCAACAAAAAAGGCCGCCTGATCAGGCGGCCTTTTATTTGTGTGGTCAGGCTGCGGGCGGTTTAGGCGCCGCGCTTGTCCAGATAGGCAATCGAGTGTTTGATCACTTCGTCTTGCTGTTTGGCAAAATAGTGATCGGCACCGTCAATCGCGCACATGTCAACTTCAATGCCTTTCTGGGCATTGAGCTTGTCGGCAAGCTTGTTGACCGAGGCGACCGGAATGTTGGTGTCCTGCGTGCCATGGATCAGAATGCCGGATGACGGGCAGGGGGCAAGGAAGGTGAAGTCATGTTCACTTGCCGGGGCTGCAACCGAAATAAATCCGTCAATTTCCGGACGGCGCATCAAAAGCTGCATGCCGATCCAGGAACCGAATGAATAACCGGCAACCCAGGTTGCACGTGCATTGGCGTTATAGGTCTGCATCCAGTCAAGCGCGGATGCCGCATCAGACAGTTCGCCGATCCCCTGATCGAATACGCCTTGCGAGCGGCCGACGCCACGGAAGTTGAACCGCATGACGGAATAGCCACGATCCTTGAACATGTTGAACATGTTAAAGCACAACTTGTTATTCATTGTGCCACCCTGTTGCGGGTTCGGATGGAGGATAAGTGCGATGGGCGAATCGTCAGCGCCGTTATGGTGGTAGCGACCTTCAAGGCGACCTTCGGGGCCGTTAAAAATGACCTCAGGCATGGATCAGACTGCTCCTGTCCACGAATGGAAAGATGTGTGTAACAAAAATATCCGAGTGTTTTTGTAAGTTTTTTCGTGTTTGCGCATAAATTGCTTTGGGCAAATACTTGACCAAGTTACTCGGTTATCCTATATTCCGGCTAACCCGATGGTGCCTGTCGAACCCGACAATTGCTTATGTGCAAGGACGGGGCTGGGCGTGGCTGCCGGGAATCGAAGGTACTAATTACACAGTGGACCGCCCCATGTTCAAGCTAATTCGTCAGGAAATTGACGCGATGATCGCCCGTGACCCTGCGGCGCGATCCCGTTGGGAAGTCGTGATCAGCTATCCGGCGTTTCATGCGATCATGGGCTATCGCGGGACACACTGGCTGTGGCAGCGCGGTTTTCGCCTGACGGCACGCTTCCTGTCGCAGATTTTGCGCTGGTTGACCGGGATCGAAATTCACCCGGGTGCGACGATTGGCAAGCGCTTCTTTATTGACCATGGCATGGGTGTCGTGATCGGCGAAACCGCCGAGATCGGCGATGATGTCACACTGTATCAAGGCGTTACCCTTGGCGGGACATCGCCAAGTGTGAATAGCGACGGCCAGCGCGGCCTGAAACGTCACCCGACCCTTGAGGACGGCGTGATTGTCGGGTCCGGCGCGCAAATCCTTGGACCATTTACCGTGCGCAAGAATGCACGTGTTGGCGGCAATGCCGTGGTCCTGGGCGAAGTGCCCGAGGGTGCGACTGTTGTTGGTATCCCGGCCAAGATCGTCCGCCGTGAACAGGATGACCGGTTCTGTGCTTATGGTACGCCGCTTGGCGATCTGCCCGATCCGGTTGCCCGTGCGCTCGAAGAACTTGGCCGGGAGGTCGAAACTTTGCGCAACAAGGTGGTCGCCCTTGAGGGTGAAAAGGCCGCATCTGATGCCGCACCGGAAAAGCCGCGTATCGTCGCATCATCGGAATAGAACACGCGCCACCGCGCGACATGAATGAAAAGCCCGCTCGGGGTTAGCCCCAAAGCAAGGCAGGAGGACGCACCGTGAAGCTGAGTACCAAAGGCCGCTATGCCGTTATGGCGATGGTCGATCTCGCTGAAAGCAGCAAGGACCGACCGGTCGCGCTTGCAGATATTGCGGACCGCCAGGAAATTTCGCTTTCTTATCTTGAACAGCTGTTTGGCAAATTGCGCAAGGGCGGTCTGGTCCGTTCGGTGCGCGGCCCGGGTGGCGGATATTTGCTTGCACGCAGTGCCACTGAAACCCGCGTTGCCGATGTCATTCTGGCGGTTGATGAACCAATCCGTGCAACCCGTTGCAAGTCCGGTTCGCCCAAGGGCTGCAAGACCAACAAGGGCCGTTGTCTGACCCATGAATTGTGGGAAGAACTCGGTAACCAGATTTATCTTTATCTGGCCTCTGTCAGTCTTGCCGACGTGGTGGATCGCAACGTGGCGGGGACGCTTCGGACGTTCCCGGGTAAAACGACCCAGATCGAAGAGCCGTCACAGGTTGCGGCACAGTAGTTGGTCCTCTATATCGAGGGCAGATGCGAATAAGGATGATTTTAAACTGATGACCGACCAAGTTTATCTCGACTACAACGCCAGCGCGCCGCTTTGCGAAGAAGCAAAGCAGGCCATGATCGCTGCGATGGATGTTGCAGGTAATCCGTCTTCGGTTCATGCCAGTGGCCGTGCGGCCCGCAAGATCGTTGATCATGCCAGACGCACCATTGCCGATCTGCTGGGTGGTGATTCAGAACGGATCATCTTCACCAGCGGCGGTACCGAGGCCAACAATCTGGCGCTGAACGGGTTGGAAGATGTCACCGTATTTACCAGTGCGGTCGAACATCCTTCGGTCATCGAAGCAAGACCGGACGCCAAACGCATCCCGGTGGATGAAAATGGCGTGATTGACCTGAATGCTCTTGAAGCGATGCTGAAAGACGCATCTGACGCCGGGCAAAAGGTTCTGGTTTCGGTCATGCTGGCCAATAATGAAACCGGCGTCATTCAGCCGGTTGCCAAGGTTGGTCTGCTGGCGCGTGAATATGGTGCCAAGGTCCATTGCGATGCTGTTCAGGCGCTGGGCCGGTCGCCGGTCGATATGGGTCGTTTGCTGGTCGATATGGTGTCGATCTCGGCCCACAAGATCGGCGGTCCAAAAGGAATTGGCGCGCTGGCGATTGCGCCGGGCGTGATGCTGGTCCCCCAGATCCGGGGCGGCGGGCAGGAAAAATACCGCCGTGGTGGCACGGAAAACGTTGTCGGGATTGCAGGCTTTGATGCCGCAGCCAAACGTGCCGAGGCCAACATGGCAAGGATGGCGGATATCGCGCAGATGCGTGATCGCCTGGAGACGGAATTGGCATCAGAGGCGCCTGAGCTTCTGATCGCCGGCAAGGGAACGGAGCGACTGAGCAATACAAGTTGCCTGATCCTGCCAGGAATGCCCGGGGAAACCCAGGTCATGGCAATGGATCTGGCAGGTGTTGCCATCAGTTCGGGATCAGCCTGTTCATCAGGCAAGGTACGTGAAAGCCACGTGCTGCGGGAAATGGGTGTTACCGAGCCCGGATCGGCCATTCGGGTCAGTCTGGGACTGGATAGCACCAACGAAGACATTGATACATTTATCCGCGTTTGGAGCCGGATGAGGGGTAATGCAGCGCGCAAGAAAGCGCGTCACGCTGCCTGAGAAAGAGTGAGTGAGGAAGCCTTTAAAATGAACGAGCTTAAAGCAAAGCCGATCTATCTGGACTATCAGGCGACGACGCCGACCGACCCGCGGGTTGTCGAGGCAATGCTGCCGTACTTCACCGAGAAATTCGGTAACCCGCATTCGCGCAACCACAGCTTTGGCTGGGAAGCCGAGGACGCGGTTGAAGTTGCACGCGGTCAGGTTGCCAAGATCATTGGTGCGTCGGCCAAGGAAATCATCTTTACCTCGGGTGCGACGGAGTCAAACAACCTCGCCCTCAAAGGCGTGATGAAGTTCTATGGCAAGAAAAAGCCGCATCTGATCACGGTTGTCACCGAGCACAAATGCGTGCTCGACAGTGCCCGCCACCTTGAGCAGGAAGGTTACAAAGTGACCTATCTTGGCGTTAAGGAAAACGGCCTGATCGACCTTGAAGAACTCAAGGCTGCCATCACCGATGAAACCGCACTCGTGTCCGTCATGGGTGTGAACAACGAAATCGGTGTCATCCAGCCGCTTAAGGAAATCGGTGAAATCTGCCGCGAACGCAAAGTCTTCTTCCATACCGACTGTGCGCAGGCGGTAGGCAAGATCGACCTTGATGTTGATGACATGAAGATCGACCTGATGTCGATTTCCGGTCACAAGATCTATGGCCCGAAAGGCATCGGTGCGCTGTATGTTCGCCGTCGTCCGCGTGTTCGTGTGATTGCACAGATCACCGGTGGTGGTCAGGAACGCGGTATGCGTTCCGGTACGCTTCCGACCCCGCTGATCGTTGGTCTTGGCAAGGCGTGTGACATTCTTAGCAACGAAATGGCTGAAGAAAACGCCCGCATCGAAAAGCTGCGTGACTACACGCTTCAGCGTTTCCGTGACCGTCTCGAAGACATCTATGTCAATGGTGACGAACACGTCCGTGTCAGTGGCAACCTGAACATTTCGTTTGCCTATGTCGAAGGTGAAAGCCTTCTGATGGACATCAAGAACATTGCCGTGTCGTCGGGCTCTGCCTGCACCTCGGCGTCGCTGGAACCGTCTTACGTTCTGCGTGCTCTTGGTGTTGACGAAGAATTGGCCCATACATCCCTTCGTATTGGCATTGGTCGCTACACCACCAAGGAAGAGCTTGATGAAGCCGTTGATGCCATCTGCACCGCAGTTGAGCGTCTGCGCGAAATGAGCCCGCTTTGGGAAATGGCGCAGGAAGGCATCGACATCAAGTCGATCGAATGGGCTGAACACTAAGCACGGCTGAAAACGAACGTTTGACGTAATCAATCTCGTGAGAGAGACACAAGACTTTTAGGAGGACTCCTATCATGGCTTATAGTGAAAAGCTGATCGACCATTACGAAAACCCGCGCAATGTCGGCTCCATGGACAAAAACGAAACCTCTGTCGGGACCGGCCTTGTCGGCGCACCGGCATGTGGTGACGTCATGAAGCTGCAGATCAAGGTGACCCCGGAAGGGATCATTGAAGATGCGAAGTTCAAGACCTTTGGCTGTGGTTCGGCGATTGCTTCAAGCTCGCTGATCACCGAATGGGTCAAGGGCAAGTCGCTTGACGAAGCGGGTTCGATCAAAAACTCGCAGATTGCCGAGGAACTTGCACTTCCGCCGGTCAAGATCCACTGCTCGATCCTGGCTGAAGACGCGATCAAAGCCGCAATCAGCGACTACAAAACCAAAAACGGCGCAGCGGAAGTGGACGCTGCTGAATAAGCAGCGCCCACTCCCCATCGTTTTCGGAATCTTGGGAGAATAAAATGGCTCTACCGTCACCAATTTCTGTCACACCGGTCGCACTTGATCACATCAAGGCGCTGCTTGATAGCCGCGGGAAACCTTCGCACGGCATTCGGCTTGGTGTGCGCAGCAAAGGGTGCTCGGGCCTGTCCTACACGCTGGAATATGCCGATGGTGCCGATGGCTTCGAAGAAGTCGTCGAACTTGACGACGGCGTGAGAATCCTGATCGACCCCAAAGCCATCATGTTCGTGCTTGGCACAGAGATGGATTACGAGGTCAACACGATGGAGGAAGGCTTTGTTTTCCGGAACCCCAACGAGAAAGGTCGTTGTGGTTGCGGGGAATCCTTCCACGTTTGATCAGGCCGGGCTTTCCCTGCTTTCTGAATGGTTATGGCCCTGGCGAGATCGCCGGGGCCATCGCCTGAAAAGGGTGACGTGACCAAGCTATGGTCACGCATCGCCTTTTGAACTGATTTGTTTTTGTCTTTTAATCCTCGGAAGTGCATCGCGTGAGCAATACCGAACAACCTGCGCACAAGGTTTGCTGGTCCTGCAAGGGGCCGGTCGCCGCAAGCGCACTGTTTTGCGAAACCTGCAACGCCATTCAGGCCCCGGGCCAGCTGGATCATTTTACCCGCTTTGGTCTGGAGCGTTCCTTTGACGTTGATGTCGATGCGATGGAAGCGACTTACCTCAAGCAGCAACAAAAGCTCCATCCCGACCGGTTCGCGTCCAAGTCCGGCCGCGAACAGGCCCTGTCATCGCAACAGGCCGCCAGCCTGAATGAAGCTTTCGAGACGCTGAAAAATCCGGTCGCACGGGCACATTATATGCTGCGTCAGGCCGGGCACGAGCCCGAAGGCGGCGAAGGCCATACCGTCAATGATCCGGAACTTCTGATGGAAGCGATGGAAATGCGTGAAGCCCTTGACGATGCCAAGGATAAAATCACCATCGATGCCATCATCAAGGACACCCGCAAACAGGCGCGTGCCTGTGAAAACGATCTGGGTGCCGCCTTTGACAGCCAATCCTTTGACGCGGCCAAGAAACTGGCCACCCGTTTAAGATATCTGATGAAAATGACCGAGGAAGCGCGCGCGAAGAAATCGCGCCTTGCCGCTGCCTGATCATAGAAAAAACTGGACGTAAGAATGGCTCTGCTAAAAATCCACGAACCGGGCGAAACACCCCTCCCGCATGAGGACGAACGCCAGATCGCTGTCGGGATCGATCTTGGAACCACCAACTCGGTGGTTGCAATCTCGAACTCGGAAAAGCCGGAAGTTCTGCGCGATAAATCCGGTGGCAATGCGATTGTGCCCTCTGTCGTCTATTACGGCGATGACACGCCGGTTGTCGGCGAAGCCGCCCGTGATCAGATCAACTCGGACGCCAGCCGGGTGGTGTCGTCGGTTAAACGTCTGATGGGCCGTGGTCTGGAAGACGTCAAATCGGTTGCCGGCACGCTGCCTTATCACGTCGAAGTCCCGGAAAAATCCGACGCCGAAAACGGCGAACCGATGATGGTGCGGCTTAATGTCGGTAGTCGGGTCCTGACCCCGGTGGAGGTTTCGGCAGATATCCTGCGCGCACTGCGCGCCCGTGCCGAAGAAAGCCTTGATAAACCGGTCGAAAAGGCCGTGATCACGGTGCCGGCCTATTTCGATGACGGGGCGCGCACCGCGACCAAGGATGCCGCCAAGCTGGCCGGTCTGGAAGTCCTGCGTCTGGTCAATGAACCGACTGCTGCCGCCTTGGCCTATGGCCTTGATAACGGGGCAGAGGGGCTTTATGCCGTCTATGACCTTGGCGGCGGGACCTTTGATATCTCGCTTCTGAAAATGCAAAAGGGCGTCTTCCAGGTGAAGGCGACCGGTGGGGATGCTGCCCTTGGCGGCGATGATTTCGATCATGCTATTGCCGAACATCTTCTGGCGGAACGCAAGGATGGTGGTGCGACCGATGATCTTGATGCATCAGATGCCAAACGCCTGCTAAAGGCCGCCCGGACGGTCAAGGAAAGCCTGACCGATCAGGACAGTGTCGAAGTCACCGTTGCACTCAATGGCACGGAAACCAAACACACCGTAACGCGCGATCAGTTTGATGCGATGATCGCCAAGCTGGTTGCCCGCACGGCCGCCATCACCGAACAGGTCCTTGATGACGCCGATGTCCTGCCCGAAGACGTCAAGGGTGTCGTGCTGGTCGGTGGATCTACCCGTGTGCCAGCCGTGCGCAAGGCGGTGGCCGATCTGTTCGAACAGGAACCGCTGTCGGACATCGACCCGGACGAGGTTGTCGCCCTTGGTGCGGCGCTTCAGGCAGAGGCTTTGACAGGTGGCTCGGACAACCTTCTTCTGGATGTGACGCCGCTGTCGCTGGGGCTCGAGACCATGGGCGGGATTGTTGAAAAGGTGATTGACCGCAACACGCCGATCCCGGTGACCAAGGCACAGGAATTCACAACCTATCAGGATGGCCAGTCGGCCATGATGATCCATGTGGTGCAGGGCGAACGTGAAATGGTCGATCAGTGTCGCTCGCTCGCGCGCTTTGCCCTGACCGGAATTCCGTCAATGGCGGCCGGCGCTGCACGCATCCGTGTACAGTTCAATGTCGATGCTGACGGCCTTCTGACCGTCTCGGCCCGCGAAGAAACCACGGGTACTGAACAGGAAGTCGCGGTCAAGCCGACCTATGGCATCAATGAGTCTGATATGGCGACCATGTTGCGCGATAGCATGGTCCATGCCCGCGAAGACATGGAAATGCGTGTCCTGACCGAGGCCCGCGTCGAAGCACGTCGCAACATCCTGGCGGTCAATGCCGCGATGGAGGCTGACCGTGCGCTTCTGACCAAGGAAGACGAGGCCAACATCAAACAGGCCATTGCCAATCTTGAAACGGCCGCCGCAGGCGATAACCGCGATGCGATCAATGACGCCGCCGAGGCGCTTGAAAATGCATCCCGCCCGTTTGCCGAGGCCCGTATGGATAGCCGGATCCGCCAGGCACTTGCCGGGCAAAATGTCGATGAAGTTCACTAGGAAGTGAATTAATCGACACCGGCGGAATTGACAAACCGGCGAACTGCGGCGATTGTCCCCGACAACCGCCAAGGTCAGGCCGGATAAGCGACCCGTATCGCGGGGCGCATAAACAGAGATCGAACGAAAAGTATTACCGAGGAGAAAGGCACAAATGCCTAAGATCGTTTTTGTCGAGCCGGATGGCACCGAAAAGGAATTCGAAGTCGCCGACGGCCTGTCTGTTCTGGAAGCTGCCCACAAGAACGGCATTGACCTTGAAGGTGCTTGCGAAGGTTCGCTGGCATGTTCGACCTGCCACGTCATTCTTGAAGATGACTGGTTTGACAAGCTTGATGAACCGTCCGAAGACGAAGAAGACATGCTTGACCTTGCCTTTGGCCTGACCGAGACCTCGCGTCTTGGCTGCCAGATCATCATGAGCGACGAGCTCGACGGTCTGCGTGTCAAACTTCCGTCCGCGACCCGCAACATGATGGTCGACAAGTAAGTTTCACCTTCTGCTGACCGGGCGCATTGCCGCCCGGTGTCAAAGGAGACGGATATGCGTTGGACAGACATTCAGGACATCGCGATCGAGCTTGAGGAAGCCCATCCGGACAAGGATAACCTCAACCTTCGCTTTACCGACCTGCATAAATGGGTCACCGAGCTTGAAGGTTTTGAAGACGATCCTTCGAAGTCGAACGAGAAGATTCTCGAAGCCATCCAGATGGCCTGGATCGACGAGCGCGACGACTGATTTCGATGAGTGTGATGTGCGCCAAACGGCCTGCACCCTGATCACGAAAATGCGGACCAGCCTGCAACATGCGGGCTGGTCCGTTCTTGTTTGAGCCACCATGAATAAACAGGGAAGGGACCAGCATGAGCAAACCCGCCACCTTCACCGACATCATTCCCGTCGACAGTCTGTTTGGCAAATTGCGCACCTGCGCACCCGAAGCCTGGCAAAGCTATGTCTGCCATGACTTCGTCAAACAGCTTGGCAACGGCACACTGCCCGAGGCCGCGTTCAAGCATTACCTCATTCAGGACTACCTGTTCCTGATCCAGTTTGCGCGCGCCTATGCGCTGGCGGCCTATAAGGCCGAAGACCTGCATGCCATGCGCCAGTTTTCCGGCACAGTGCATGCCATCCTCGATATGGAAATGAGCCTGCATCTGGACTTCTGCAAAGGCTGGGGCTTGTCCGAGGCCGATATCGTCGCAGAGGCCGAGGCACGGGCGTGCATCACCTATACCCGCTATGTGCTTGATCGGGGGCATCAGGGGGACGTGGTGGACCTGCAGGTGGCCCTGATGCCCTGTATGGTGGGCTATGCCGAAATCGCAAACCGCCTGATGGCAAGTTCTGATACTGTGCTTGACGGCAATCCGTACCGGGCATGGATTGAAATGTATGCGTCCGACGAATTCCAAGACGTGGCAAAGGCCGAGATCGAGTTGCTTGAACACACAGTTGCCACGCGCGGCGGGCATCGCCGCCTCGAAGGGCTGGTGGAAACCTTTACCATGGCAAGCCGCCTTGAAGCCGATTTTTGGCAGATGGGACTTGATCTGGCAAAATAGGCCAA
The DNA here is from genome assembly GCF_017922435.1 of Thalassospira sp. ER-Se-21-Dark. Taxonomy (NCBI): domain Bacteria; kingdom Pseudomonadati; phylum Pseudomonadota; class Alphaproteobacteria; order Rhodospirillales; family Thalassospiraceae; genus Thalassospira; species Thalassospira sp. ER-Se-21-Dark. The sequence goes on from NZ_VDEZ01000004.1 coordinate 243,699, forward strand.
GATCGCCTATATAAGCCCGAATAAACCGTCACGGGTGGCGTACGCGCCGCCCGTTGGTCGTTTGAGATCGATCTTTGTACAACTTCTTGTCGCTGCGGCCTTGACCCGCAGATGGGTGGGAAAAATGAATAGTCTTGGCTTTGATAAAGCCCCGGAAGATACCCGCGTGGTTGTCGCCATGTCGGGCGGGGTTGATAGCTCTGCCGTTGCGGCCCTTCTGAAATCAGAAGGCTATGACGTGGTGGGCATCACGCTTCAGCTTTATGATATGGGGGCCAATGCCCCGACCCGTGCGAAATCCTGTTGTGCCGGGCGCGATATTTATGACGCGCGCAAGGTGGCCGAGGATATCGACATTCCCTATTACGTGCTCGATTACGAATCACGCTTCCGCGAAGAAGTGATCGATGATTTTGCCGACAGCTATATGCGCGGCGAAACCCCGATCCCGTGCGTGAAATGCAATCAGACCGTCAAATTCCGCGATCTGCTTGAAACGTCCTATGACCTTGGGGCCGATTGCATGGCGACCGGCCATTATGTGCAGCGGAAACTGGGCGCCAATGGTCGGGCCGAATTGCACCGCGCAGCGGACCCCAACCGTGATCAAAGCTACTTCCTGTTCACCACCACCCAGGAACAGCTTGATTTCCTGCGCTTCCCGCTGGGTCATTTGATGAGCAAGGCGGAAACCCGTGCGCTTGCCGCCAAGTTTGGCCTTGAAGTCGCCGATAAGCCCGACAGTCAGGACATCTGCTTTGTCCCGGATGGTAAATATGCCCGTCTGGTCGAAAAGCTGCGTCCAGAGGCCGGCGAACCCGGCGAGATCGTTGATCTTGACGGTAATGTGCTCGGCGATCATCGCGGCCTGATCCATTACACGGTCGGGCAGCGACGCGGGCTTAATATCGGTGGCACGGCAGAACCGCTTTATGTCGTTAAACTCTCGCCCGAAAAGCGTCAGGTTATTGTCGGGCCGAAGACGGCCTTGGCCAAGAAACTGGTTTATGTTCGCGAACTCAACTGGCTTGATGGTGATCAGATTGATGAAAACGGGGTTGAGGTCGAAGTCAAACTGCGCTCGGCCATGCAGCCGACCACGGCAACCGTCTACCCCGAAGCATCCGGCGAGGCCCGCATTGAACTGCACGATGCGCAGTTTGGCATCGCACCGGGGCAGGCCGGTGTGTTCTATCAGGGCGAACGCGTGCTTGGCGGTGGCTGGATCACCCGCGAAGAGCTGATCGGCAACACCGCAAGTGCCGCCTGATCGGGATTGCCCGATGAACGAATAGGACGGGCGAGGGCGCATGTTCCTCGCCCGCCAGTTTCACCAGAAGTTTTGCGGGAAGGTTTTTTGACAAAATCGTCAAAAAGGCGCTTGACGGGGACGGCTCCCTGACTTAAAAACCGCCTCGTTCCAAGCGTACCGGAACACCACAAAATTCCTTGTGGCCGAGTAGCTCAGCTGGTTAGAGCAGCGGAATCATAATCCGCGTGTCGGGGGTTCAAGTCCCTCCTCGGCTACCAATTAAAAACCCCCTCATGGCTTCGCCTGAGGGGGTTTTTAATTGATCGCCTTGGATCGGGCTCGCCCCCGGGGGGCACGAGAAAGCGAGGCACGCAGCTATCGATAGACGTTGCGCGAAATGCGCAACGATCCGCCGGGCTTTGCCCAAGGATAAAAAGCAGCCCAATGGCTGATTTTTACAACTCCCTCCGTCACGTTAATCAGAACGGTCTCACCTAACTCACTCTAGCTTGTGTCTGAAGCGCCCGCCAAATCTCACCCTGCACCCGACCCATCGCCTGATCCCGCCGTCTTATGGCGAAGACTTCAGTATGGCGTGGGCGAAAATCTGCGATGTTGAGCGCAACAAGTTCTCCGCTTTTAAGTTCCTCCGTGATCATGTGTTCGGGCAGGCCTCCCCAGCCGTGCCCGTTCATGATGACCGATTTCTTGGTGGCGAAATCTGATACGGTCCAGCGCCGCCCGCCCGCCAGCACGTCGCGTGTTTGATTGTAATCCGGGCCACCTGTGCCCGAGACGATGACCTGCACATAGCTTTGCATTTCCATGCGCGATCGCATGCCGCTGCGCCCGGCCACAGGGAAGCTGCGATGGGCGACGGGGCGAATGACGACCGTGCCGACAGGTGTGGTTTCGACGTGATCAATATCGACACCCTCCATCCCCGCGATAATCAGATCCGCATCCCTCTTCATCAACCGGGCCAGTGGACCGCCCATCATTTCGGTGGCAACCGCGATGTGGGTATTGGGGAATTTGTCGCCGATTTGACCAAGGATTTTAAGGATCGGTTCGAGCGACATGGTTGCGGTCAGTGCGATGCGCACCAGTGGTTCCTGTGTGCTGCGCAGTTCCTGAGCGGTTGCCTGAAGTTTGCGAAATTGATCAAGAACGCGGGTGGCTTCGCGCAGGAATACTTCCCCCTCGGATGACAGGCGGGGGCGGTAGTCTTCGCGTGAGAAGATGGCAAAGCCCAGCTCGTCTTCCAGTTTGCGCACCTGATGGCTGATGGCCGATTGCGCCTTGTTCAGGCGATCCGCGGCCCCGCGAAAGGTGCCGGTGCTGACCACCGCGTCGACGGCGATGAGTTGTTCGAGGTTCATGTATGCCTCAAGATGATCTGATTTATAGATCATTACTATGAAAAGTCGATATTATCAATTGCTCGTCTGGTTTGGCATTAAAGGGGGCATAGATCAAACCAAAGGAGCTACCCATGAAACTCTATTACTTGCCCGGTGCCTGTTCGCTTGCCAGCCACATCATGTTGCATGAAGTGGGGGCCAAGTTTGACATCGAAAGCGTTGATGTTGCGCAAGGCCTGACCGAAACCGGCCGCACATATCGTGAAATCAGCCCGAATGGCTATGTGCCCGCCCTTGAGATCGAAACGGGGGATACCCTGACCGAAGGTGTCGCGATCTTGCAATACATTGCAGACACCCATGCGGATCGTGCCTTTTCGCCAAAGCCCGGTTCGGTCGCACGCGCGCGCCTGCAACAGTTTCTGAACTTTGCGGCGGCGGAATTGCATAAATCCTGGGGCCCGCTTTTCACCGATGGGGCGAGCGCGGCCGAACAGCTTGCGGCCAAGCAGAAGGTCGCAACCAAGTTTGACCATCTTGAAAGTGTTTTGGCAGATGGTCGCGACTTCCTTGTCGAGAACCGATTTTCGGTGGCGGATGCCTATACCTTTGTTCTGGCGAACTGGGCGAATTTCAAGGAAATCGATCTCGTTAATTGGCCGCATCTTGCAAAGTTCGTAGCGCGCATTCAGGCCCGCCCGGCGACACAAGCCGCGATGAAAGCCGAGGGGCTTGTGTAATGCAGCTATCTGATGAATTGCAAATTGATGACGACGTCAAAGCCTTGATGGAGCGCTATTTCGACGGGCTTTATCAGTCTGACAGTGAAATCCTGCGCACCGTGTTTCATCCTGAACTTGCCTATGTCAACGCGACGGACGGCAATCACGAGTTCATGGACCTTGAGACATACATGACGCGCATCGATAACCGTGAACCCCCGGCTAAACGCGGTGATCCGCGCCGCGAAAGCGTTGACCGGGTAACCCAGACGGGCCGCCAGATGGGCTTGGTCGAAGCCCGCATGACCATGATGGGACGGGATTATCAAGACCTGCTGACACTGATCCATACCGATGACGGATGGAAGGTGATCACCAAGGTTTTCGCGTATCGCGCAAAGGAGGACTGAGCAATGCCGTACGTCAATATCAAGCTCACCCGTGAAGGCGGGCCGGATGGAACCGGCCCAACGTCAGAGGAAAAAGCCCAACTGATCAAGGGCGTAACTGATCTGCTTCAGAACGTTCTGAACAAGTCACCCGCCACGACCTTTGTCGTAATCGATGAAGTATCGCTTGATGATTGGGGTATTTCTGGGCAATCGGTGCGCAAGATCAGGGCTGCCCAAGGCTAAGCTCTGACAGGACTCTATCTTCGAAACAAGCCCTGCATCCCTTGATGTGGGGCTTGTTTCGTTTCGGCGCTGCCCGGACAAGCGTTAGGTACGTTTGTTATGAACCTGGATCAGCGACATCCGAAATGGGTTACTTGGTTACACTGGCTCGGCCGAGAACTTCATTGTTGATGCAAGAGGCATAGATCCAATCAGAGTCCGTTACGCCCAGCTTGTTGCACAGCGCCTGCGAGGAGGGGTTATCAAGGCGAACGCCAGTCATGAAACCTCGTGCAGCTTCTTTTTCCCACATATGAATGATTGCCTTGGCACCAAGAATTAAGCCGATCTTTTCGCCCCGTCTGTCCTCACGCGTGGCAAGCATGCCCCAAAATACATCGTTTGGTCGCGCTCCGGACGGATGATGCATCACGAATGAAGATGCACTCGCAACCGGTGCGCCAGCCGCGTCAATGGCAACCAAGTTTATGCCGCGCCTGCCTTGACCCCGCATGATGGCGCCCGGCACAGGCATGACGTCACAGGATTGGCAAAGTGCTGCAACATCAGCGACCAGTTCATTCGGCGACATTTTGTCGAGTGCTACAATCGACAGGTCGCTTGGCATGTCATATTTATCAAGGACTTGACGGCTGGCCTCGTAGGTCGCTTCACCACCCCAATAATGTTCATGGCGGTCACACGAAAACCCGCGTGCCTTCAGTTCTGCGAACAGTTTATCTGCCTTGAATTTGGGGAAATAATAGGCAACCGATGCGCCAAGCAAAGAGGCGACAGATGCAAGTATGTCGGCGGTGTCGGTCTGTATATCGGACAGGGCGACCGTCCGGCCGTAATATGCAAATCTCGGATTGTCCTTTATCAGTGACCAAAGAGCCGCACTCCTCTTCATCAGAGCGATACTGCTTTCTGTCCCGAAAAATTCCTGATGATTATCCAACTCTGTCCCTTTCAAGCTTTGCCGATTTGCGAACCGTTTTCTTGAGTTCGCTCAGCTGACTAAAGGAGGCGTGGACGATCGCCGCGCCTGGTTAGATGGACACGGCTTCACTTTGAACTGACCTATATTGCGTCATGCGGATGCCGGATAGTGCCCGCCAATGTCAAAAGACAAGTATATACGATGGTACAGGAGTTTTCATACTTCTGCCAGCAATGTCGGGCACTCGCGCGATGTTTATGTGCCGGGGGAATGTGTGGTCGTATAGCTGACATGCTTGTCCGGTATGGGGAAAATGTCGTTCTTAAGGATAATGCCCCAAAGGTTGGCTTTTATTTATACGGACGTATGTATATATTCGGCGCGATAAATTTACTCGGGAAACCCACGCCCACCAATGACCTATGCCGCTTCTTTTTCCATTTTTCTTACCGTCTTTGCCGTTGCTACAATTGCATATTCGATCCGTGTGCACAGGCAGGCGCGGGCGAGGCTAAATGCACTCAAAACCCTGATATCGAATATGTCTGATGGTGTGGTGACGCTTGGTGCAGATGGATCTGTTCAAAGCGTAAACGCCGCCGCAGCAAACATGTTCGGCCGATCCGAAGGCGATTTACAGGGGGCGGTCCTTACGGCCCTTTTTCCCGACATGCCTGCCAGTTACGATGAATCGCAGGAAGGCAGTTACCAAATCGAAGCCGTTCGGGCCAGTGGCGCGAAATTTCCGGTTGCGGTGTCGTTTGTCCGGTCGAGTAATCGGAATGATAAGGCCCGCATGGTGCTTGTGCGCGATCTTTCACATGCGCGAGTAGAAACGACTGACGAAGAGCAACGCTTCAAGCAAAGCCAGTATTTCGCGCGCATCGGGACTTGGGACTGGCGCGTTGATACTGACGAACTTTATTGGTCGGACGCGATTTACGGCATGTTCGGCTATAAACCGGGCGAGGTGACTCCAACCTATTCCCTGTTCTGTGATGCCGTGCATCCCGAAGACAGGGAACGCGTTCGCCAAGGTGAACTCCGATGCATTGAAACCGGCGAAAACCATGACGAGGAATACCGAGTTGTCTGGCCTGACGGCACCATCCGCTGGCTGCGTGAAACCGGAAATGTCACCAAGGACGAAAATGGTGAAACCGTCAAAATGATGGGGGTTGTGCGCGACATTACCGAGGAACGCGCAGAAGCTGATCAAATCCGCGAACTTGCCTTCCATGACTCGCTTACCCGCTTGCCCAACAGGATCATCTTCGAGGACCGGTTAAGCAAGGCGATAGATCGCGCCAAGCGTAACAAGAAGCGTGTCGCCGTGGTGTTTATTGATCTCGATGGATTCAAGCAGATCAATGATGGGCTTGGCCATGCGGCCGGCGACCGTGTTCTGGTCAATACCGGGCAGTGTCTGGTCAATGCTGTCCGGGCATCTGATACCGTGGCACGCATCGGTGGTGATGAGTTTACCGTCATTCTCGAAGATCTGGAAGATGACGCCGAGGTGCGTGGTATCGCTGAAAAGATCCTTGGTGCGGTATCCACGCCGATGGAATTGGGGGATGGCACTTATCGGGTCGGGGCCAGCCTTGGTATCGCGATCTATCCCGAACATGCCCGAACGCTTGATACCCTCATCCATATCGCTGATCTGGCGATGTATACCGCCAAGGCAGAGGGCACAAACCTTTATCACATCGGTTGGGAGTTTGCAGACTGATGGCAGACATGATTGAAATACGCCCCGCCGCAGAGGCCGACCGTGATGTCTGGGCCGGTCTGTTTCGCGACTATATGGTGTTTTATGGTTGTGAGATTTCTAACACGGCACTCGATACGACCTGGGGTTGGATCATTGATCCATATGGGCCGATGGAATGTCTGTTGGCTGCGACAGGCAATCAGGTCGTGGGCTTCGCGCAATATCGCGCTGTGCCGGAAACCCTGACCGGTAGCTGGTTCGGCCAACTTGACGATCTTTTTGTCGCGCCCAAAGCCCGCCACGCAGGCGTCGCACAGGCCTTGATGCAGCGGTTGGACAACATCGCCCGCGACCGGGGATGGTTCAAACTGACCTGGATCACGGGCAACGACAATGCGACGGCGCGGCGCCTGTACGATCAGATCGGCAAGGCTTCGAACTGGGTGGTGTATGAACGGCTGCTTGAAGATTGAAGATCAAAGGCAGCCGCAGGGATGGCTTTACCATCCCTGCGGACCTGAGATCAGGTTGCGGTGTAATACGGTGTTCTGCGCTCTATCCAGGCGGTCAACCCTTCATGAATGTCATCAGTGGCGACCATTCGGGCGAACTGTTCGGACTCAGCCTGTAATCCCTCTGCAATCGTCAAGTTGATGCCGCGCGTTACCGCTGTGATAATCCGTGCCGCTGCCAGAGGGGAGTGGCGAAGGATACGGTGGACAAGGGCATAAGCCTCCGAGAGCAAATCATCATGCGGTACGACCTTGTTCACAAGGCCCAGCTCGTATGCCCGTTCGGGGGTGAAGGTGTCACCGGTCAGCAAAAGTTCCAGCGCGCGTTTACGCCCCGCTAGCCTTGGTAATCGCTGCGTCCCCCCGAATGTCGGTGGGATACCAATGTTGATTTCGGGTTTGGCAAAGATTGCCCGGTCACTGGCAATTGCCAGATGCACAGCCTCGGTGATTTCGCAGCCTCCGCCAAATGCAATGCCGTTCACCGCAGCAACGATGGGTTTGGAGAACGTTTCCAGTCGTGCGGTCATGCCTTGGCCGCGCCGAACAAATTCCTTGATCGCGACGTCGGCTCCCTTGCGCACTGATTTTGCGAATTCAGGGATGTCGCCGCCAGCAGAAAAGGCCCGATCCCCGGCACCGGTCAGAATGACAGCATGGATAGATCGATCATCCTCGATCAGATCAAGCAGTTCCATCATCCGGTCGTTGGTTTCGTAATTCAATGCATTGAGCTTTTCCGGCCTGTTGAGCGTCAGCAGGGCGATTTTGTCAGTGACGTCCATTTTGATGCAATTGGTCATGGCTTCCTCCGATATTGACAAGATCGGGGATTGGTAGCAGTGATATAAAATGAATTACACTCACTGGTTAGTATACATATGAAACCGCAAGTCCCCTCAACCCGTGACCGCATTCTTACGGCTGCCAACAACCTGTTTTATAACGAGGGCATTCGGGCGACGAGTGTCGATGCGATCGCAGAGAAAGCCGGAATTACAAAGAAGACCCTCTATTACCACTTTCCGAGCAAAGACAATCTGGTGGCGCGCTATCTCGAATCACGCGACCAGCCAAATCTTGAGATTTTTGCGCAATGGTTCGATGCCTGCGAAGGGACTGTTGCCGACAAGGTTGGAGCGATTTTTACCGGCGTCGGGGAAGGGGCACGTCACCCGAAGTGGAAGGGGTGTGGGTTCCAGCGAACCGTGGCCGAGCTCGCCAATATGCCAGGCCACCCCGCAGTGCAAGTTGGCGCAGCTCACAAAAAGAAATTTGAAGCCTGGCTGACAGTCAAATTCACAGAAGCCGGTATCGATAAACCGGCGGAAATCGCACGCCATATCGTTGTTCTGATGGAAGGAACATTTTCCATCCTGCTGATGCATCGTGATGCGGACTACGCAGATGCAACTGCCGTCGCGGCGCGGCAACTGGTGAAGGCTGCTTTGGTCCGTTAACGATTTGAGGAAAAGAGGGGCTGGGGAAAAGTAGACAGTCGCCTTTTCCTTATCAATGATGCCCAAATGGATTGCATTGCACTGTCGGAGCCGGCACTTCTGGCTTATGGTGTATCCAGAGTTCGCCCATACCCCCTTGGCGCGCACCCCATTACCCGCTTGAAAGCCGTACTAAACGCACTTTCAGACTCATAGCCGAGCGACAGTGAAATCTGCGAGATCGGCGCGCGGGAATGCAGCAGCTTTTCGCCCGCCAGCATCATCCGCCAATGCGTAAGATAGGCCATCGGGCTTTTTCCGACCTTGTCCTTGAAACGTGCGGCAAAGGCGGAACGCGACATGCCGGCACACCGTGCCAGAGTTTCGACTGTCCAATTTTGCGCCGGATCGGCGTGGATGGCGGACATGGCTTTGCTAATCTGCGGGTCGGCAAGGGCAAAGAACCAGCCGACCCCCTTGGCGTCATCATTCATGTACATGCGCAGCACCTGAATCAGCATCATATGAGCGAGATGTTGCAAAACCAGTTTGCTGCCCGGATCGCCTTTGCGCATTTCGGCCATGGTGCGTTCAATGCACTGGCGAAGTGCTTCGCTTTCATCACGGTTGCGAATAACCGCAAGCGGCGGCAACATCGCAAGCAGCATGTCGGCCTGCGGCCCCTGAAGGCCAAACCGGCAGCTGGCCACCACGCAATCCCCGCCACCATTCAGTGTTCGGATGACGCCGAACCCGGTGGGTTTGAACGTCGTGCCGGCCAGCATTGGCGGCACATCAAGATCGCTTCCCATCAAAAACGCCTTGCCGTGCGGCAACAAGACGCAGTCGCCTGTTTGCAGATGCACCGGTTCGGACAGCCCCTCAACTGAAATCCAGCACTCGCCCTTAACAATCGCAGCCGTTTTGATGTTGTGCCCCTGATGGGGGAACTGGATCGCCCAGGGCGCGCCAATGTCAAACCCGGCCGACAGGTAATTGTCGGGGCGGAGCAAAGACAGAATATCGGAAAGCGGATCCATATGGCGACCTGTATCTGGACGAATGAGAAAGTATATTGGATTTATGCGCATAGATCGTCCAAGCCGCAAGCGATATTGTGCCTGCAACAGGAACGCGGTGCGGGCCGGTTGTTTTTACCAATTTAAGGATGGTGTGAAGATGCGTGTTTTTGTAACAGGTGCGACGGGCTTTGTTGGATCAGCCGTGGTGAAGGAGCTTCTGGATCATGGGCATTCGGTGCTGGGGTTAACGCGCAGCGATGCCGGGGCCGAAAAACTGGCGGCCCTCGGCGCGACCGCCTTTCGCGGTGATCTGGATGACCTTGGCAGTCTTCAAAGCGGGGCGGCATCTTGTGATGCGGTGATCCATACTGCTTTTGATCATGATTTTTCCCGTTATGTTGAGAATTGCGAAAAGGATCGCCGCGTGATCAGGGCCATGGGATCGGTTCTGGCTGGGTCGGATCGCCCGATGATAGTGACATCGGGTATCGCGCTTCTGCGTGCTGATCGGCCTTTGGTTGAAAGCGATACGGTCAGCGGAGATATTCCGCGAAAGGCTTCAGAAGAGGCTGCGGCCGAAATAGCAGCAGATGGCGTGAATATCTCGGTTATGCGCTTGCCGCCCTCCGTCCACGGGGTAGGTGATCATGGCTTTGTGCCACTTCTGATCAATCTGGCCCGCGAAAAGGGCTTTGTCGCCTGTGTCAAGGATGGTGATAACCTCTGGCCTGCGGTGCATCGTTTGGATGCCGCGCGCGCCTACCGGCTTGCCATCGAAGACCGCGCAAGCCAGCCTGCTTATCATGCCGTGGCCGAGGAAGGCATTGCCTTTGCAGATATCGCCCATACGATCAGTCTTGGGCTTGGGCTTCCGTTCAAATCGCTGACGCCGGAGCAGGCCCACGACTATTTCGGTTGGTTTACCCATTTCGCAGCCATTGATTGCTGCGCTTCAAGCGGTCGAACGCAGCAGGCGCTTGGCTGGACCCCGTGCGAAATCGGCCTGATCGAGGATATGAAAACCGCTGGATATTTTGACGCGTAATTTCGAACGAAAAGGCCGGATCGTTCCGGCCTTTTCTGCTGATTTGGTGATCAGGGCGTCTTGGGCGTGCGACGCAGAAGCCGTCCGTCAATCACTGCAAGCCCGACACCAATTACGACCATGCCGATGACGTGCTGCATCATCAGTGCTTCGCCGAGAAACCCGACACCCAGCAAAATTGCACTGACCGGGATCAGGAAGGTGACGAGCAGCAGGTTGCTTGCACCCGCGCATTTGAGAATGGCGAAATAGAGGATATAAGCCAGCGCAGTGCTCAGTGTTGCGAAGCCCAGAACGGCAAGAATCGTGCTGGTGGTGGGAACCGGCAGGTGCCAGGGCCGATCAATCAGGATAGACAAGGGCAGGAGCATCAGGCTCGACGCGCTGGTCATGCAGGCCGCGGTGAGGATCGGCGGGGTGGTGGCAAAACGTCTGCCAAACACCCCGGCACAGCCATAGCTGAACGCGGCAAGCAGAACGGCACCCGGCGCAAGCAGGCCCAATGTGTTGGCAGATGTCGGAAGGCCGAAAATCACAATCACGCCGCCAAACCCGATCAGGACACCGATGGTTTTGCGCAAGGTGAGCTTTTCGCTGTCTGTGGCGATATGGGCGATCAGCAGGGTGAAAAGCGGAGTGGTGGCGTTCAGGATGGCGGCAAGGCTGCTGGTGATTTGTGTCTGGCTCCAGACAATCAGGCAAAAGGGTATCAGGTTGTTAAGTCCGCCCATCACGGCAACGCCCGCCCAGAATTTCGGATCACGCGGGATGGCGATATCGCGCAACAACACCACCCACCACAGAACCATGGTCGCAATCGACACCCGGCACAGCACAAGCGTCAGGGGCGGCAGATCGACAAGTGCGATTTCGGTAAAGAAAAACGATCCGCCCCACAGGATCGATAGCGAGATCAGCATCAACCAGCTGATACGGTCCATCGGCTGGGAAGGGGGTTGTTTGGGCTGTAAGCCACCTGCGGATGAGAGGTTTCTCGGGCCATCAATGCCGCGATGTTTCGGGCGGGAAGACAGTTCCATATCAAGCGATATCAAACGTGTGGTGTTTTCATGGGGCAGCATCGCGGGCTCCGTCGATCTGTTGGTGACCAACGAAGATTAGGCGGATCAAAATGTTGTTGCTCGCCAGTTTCGGACCTGAAGGTGGGATCAAAAAAAACGGGGCCCAAGCGGCCCCGTTTTAATCATCAGACAATCAGGTGTCCTATTCCGGCGCGAGGGTTTTATTCCTCATACTAATGAACTTCGGAAGCCGCGCAAAGATCGTGATGTTGCCAAGCAACACCATCGCAAGCCCGGTTGCACCAATCGGGGTCCAGACATAGCCTTCAAGGAAGGTCGAGACTGTGAGTGCCACGACCGGGAACAGCACGGTGACATAGGCCGCGCGTCCGGCACCGACACGGTTGACCAGTGCGAGATAGGCGATAAACGCCACGACCGATCCCGGAATGGCGAGATACAGCAGGCCGCCGATATAAACTGGATCGGTTGGCATGACCGGAGTCTGGCCCTTGAATATGGCAAAGATAAACAGCAATACCGTGCCATAAACCATGCCGCGCGCAACCGCATCGCGGTTGGGGATGCCCATACGGTTGAGTTTGACCGACACCATGTTGCCGCAGCTAAATACCGCCGTGCCGCCAAGCGCAAGCAGCATGCCGGTGATGGCATTGGCGTTGTGCGACAGGGCATAGATCTGATTGGCAAACAGACAGGCGATACCAGCAAGCCCGAATGCCGCACCAAAGACAAAGCGCAAACCCGGACGGTTGCCATAAAAGGCCCAGTTGCCCAGTGCATTGAAAATGGTCGAGGTGGTGAAAATCACCGCAACAATGCCGCTGGCGATATAGCCCGTCGCCGAATACATCAGGATAAAGTTGATGCCAAACAACCCGCAGCCCAAAAGAACGATCCACGGATGTGCGTGCCATGGCACAGGGCGCCATTTGCGCGTTATCAACAGGAATCCGCACAAAACGACTGCCGCCAGCGCAAAGCGATAGAAGATCGAAATTTCGACCGGGATCGGTCCGATCTGAAGTTTGATCGCATACCAGGTAAATCCCCAGCAGGCGGTGACGATCACGAATAAAAGGGCTGTCATCATCGGGGCTTTCAAAACAGCACGTGCACGAGGGGCGGTGGCACGAAGGGTGACGGTTGACTCAAAACGGGTCACGCAGGTTGGCAGCGCGCGGGGACCAGTCAGGGGATTTGCGGATATATGGGGCATATCCGTAAACCAACAATAGGCCACAATCAGCCTCGCGTGGCTTTCACGTTCTTGCGCTGTTTTTCAAATTCTTGCCGGCAAGTTCGCCTCGCCAATAAAAAACGGGGCGGATACCTTGCGGTATCCGCCCCGTTCGATTTCACGTTTTTGTTTAGGAAGACCGTGTCATGGCTGTTGATCGGTTGGTGGCCTCGGGGATCAGGCCCTTTGGCGCAAACCGCATGACGATCAAAAGGATCGCCCCCATCATCAGATAACGCATATAGGCCGCACCGGCGACGAGGTGCTGGGCAAGCTCCGATCCTTCGCCAAGCGGGGCGGTGATCGTTGACATGAACCAGTTGCCAAACGGCTCTGCCTCGACCCAAAGGAACCAGATGATGAAGCCACCGAGGATCGAGCCCCAGTTGTTGCCCGAACCACCCAAAATCACCATCACCCAGATCAGGAAGGTGTAGCGCAGCGGAATGTAACTGGTTGGCGTCAACTGACCGTCAAGGGTGGTCAGCATCGCACCGGCAATCCCGCACACCGCACACCCCAGTACAAAGGTCTGAAGGTGGCGGCGTTTGACGTCCTTGCCCATCGCAGCCGCCGCATCGCGGTTGTCACGAATGGCGCGCATCATACGGCCCCACGGGGACTTCAGTGCGCGTTCAGCAAACCACATGATGATCGCAAGCACGATGACAAACAGCACCGCATAGCACAGCTTGACAAACAGGCTGGCGGCATCGGAAATCTCGGTCGCACCAAAGAAGTTGGCCAGACTGATGAACCATTCACTTTCGATAAGGTCGACTTCATAGGGCACCGGGCGCGGAATGCCGGTGACGTTTTTAACCCCGCGCGAAAGCCATTCTTCGTACTTGATGATCGCAATGATGATCTCGGAAATACCAAGGGTGGCAATCGCCAGATAATCCGCCCGCAGGCCAAGCGCGATCCGCCCGATCAGCCAACCGCCACCAGCGGCCACCAGACCGGCAAGCGGCCATGCGACAAGGACGGGCAAGCCCGCACCACCCAGATAACCGCTGAGCGCCGGGTCGATGCTTTCAATCGCATCGGTTGCCGGACCAAAGAACACCCCGATCAGGAAATAACCCGCCAGCAAAAGAACAAGCGTTACCGGAAGCTTCAATGCCGGGTGCACAAAGCGTCGGGCGTAGATCACCGCAATGATCGTCGCAGCAAGGCTGAGCAAGGACAGGGCAATATCCCCACCGGCAACGGCCCAGGCTTCGCCCACAGGCGGCATCGAGACCAGAACGGCGGTAAGGCCACCAAGTGCTGTAAAGCCCATTACACCGACGTTAAACAGGCCGGCATAGCCCCACTGCATATTGACGCCGAGCGCCATCACTGCAGAGATCACACAAAGATTGAAGATGCCAAAGGCGACGTTCCAGCTTTGAAGAAAGCCGATCGCGATCAACACCAGGCACATCAGGCCATATAGGAGCGCAACTCTCTTCGTCATATCACTTTCCCACGAATAATACCGGTTGGCCGGATCAGAAGAACCGCGACCAGAATGATGAAGGAGACTGCAAACTTGTAGTCCGTCGACAGAAGTTGCACGAGCCCGTCCGGCGCCCAATCCGTCGGGCCAAGATAGGTCAGGAACTTCTTGAAGGCATAGGTCACCGTCACCTCGGAGAAGGCCACAATGAACGCGCCCAAAATCGCGCCGACCGGTTGCCCGATGCCACCCAGAATGGTGGCGGCAAAGATCGGAAGCAGGATCTGCAAGAAGATGAACGGCTTGTAGGTCTTATCAAGGCCATACAGCGTGCCGGCGATGGCAGCCAGTGCCGCTGCAATAACCCAGCAGATCATCACCACACGTTCCGGGTTGATCCCCGACAGCAGTGCCAGATCCTCGTCATCGGAATAGGCGCGCATGGCCTTGCCCGAACGGGTTTTCTGCAAGAACCAGAACAGCCAGGCAACGACAATGGCGGTGACAACAACCGTGATCAACTGGCTTTGCTTGATGGCAATACCTTCATCAAGGCCCAGGGCACGGCGTGAATCAATCGCGCCAATGATAAAACGTTCACCATCGGCAAAGCTTTGATCGGCCGGGCCGATGACAATGCGGATAATACCGGCAATCAGGAACATGACGCCGACCGATACAATGGCAAAGACAATTGGGTTTGAGCGCTGCTTGCGATAAAACCGAAACACCATCCGATCCATGACAAGTGCCATGCTGATGGCAGCCAACACCCCAATCGGCAACGCCAGAAGGGCGGTCGGGAAGGGGGCGATAGAAACGCCCATATTTTGCAGGAACCAGGTGACCAAAATCGTGATCATGGTGCCAAACGACATCAACTCGCCATGCGCAAAGTTCGCAAAGCGCAGGATGCCGAAAATAAGTGTGACGCCAAGCGCCCCAAGGGCGAGCTGTGCACCATAGGCAGTCGCCGGAACGACCACAAAATTGGTAAACAGCGCGAGTGCGTTAAGAATTTCCATTCAAGTCCCCACTTAGCCGCCCAGGAAGGAGCGGCGAACTTCTTCGTTGGCGAGAAGGGCTTCGCCCGTATCGGTGAACCGGTTGCGTCCCTGCACCAGGACAAAACCGTGATCGGCGATCTCAAGCGCCTGACGGGCATTTTGTTCAACCATCAGAATGGCGACGCCGGTTCTGGCGACTTCCACGATCTTGTCGAACAGTTCATCCATCACGATGGGCGAAACACCCGCAGTCGGTTCATCGAGCATAAGCAGCTTTGGCTGGGTCATAAGTGCCCGACCAACCGCCACTTGCTGGCGTTGACCACCGGAAAGCTCGCCTGCGGGCTGATTGCGTTTTTCGCCAAGGATCGGGAACAGATCGAAAATCTGTTGTTTGGTTTCCTCGATCTTGTCGTCCTTGCGGATGAAGGCCCCCATATCGAGGTTTTCCTCGACCGTCATCGAAACGAAAACGTTGCGGTTCTGGGGCACAAAGCCCATGCCCTCGGGCACGCGTTCCTGCGGGGCAAGGTTGGTAATATCCTTGCCATCCAGAACCACTGATCCTTCACGCAGGTTCAACATGCCGAACACTGCCTTCATCGCGGTTGATTTACCGGCACCATTGGGGCCGACAACAACGGCGATCTCGCCCTTTTCAACGGTAATCGTGCAGTCATGAAGGATATCACTGCCGCCATAGCCGCCGGTCATGCCGGTTGCGCTTAAGAAACTCATGACGGCACCTTCCGTTCATGCTTGCGACCTGTGCCGAGATAGGCCTCGATGACCTCCTCGTTATTCTTGACCTCTTCGATCGTACCTTGGGTCAGGACTTTGCCCTCGGCCATGACGATCACGGGATCACACAGGCTGGCAATGAAATCCATGTCATGTTCGATCAGGCAGAAGGTATAGCCGCGCTCTTCATTGAGGCGCTTGATCGAGGTCGCAATGGTATTAAGCAGCGTACGGTTCACACCGGCACCCACTTCATCAAGAAAGACGATCTTGGGTTCGACCATCATGGTGCGGCCCAGTTCGAGCAGTTTCTTCTGACCGCCGGAAAGATTGCCCGCCAGCTCATGCTTGATATGGTCAATTTCAAGGAAATCGATCACCTCAAGTGCGCGTTCGTAGTTCTGGGCTTCAATTTCTTTGACGCGGGAATAGTTAAACCAGCTATGGCGCAATTGTTCGCCCGGCTGGTTGCCCGGAACCACCATCAGATTGTCCAGCACACTCAATGTCGAGAATTCGTGCGCAATCTGGAAGGTTCGCAAAAGGCCCTTGTGGAAAAGTTCGTGCGGTTCAAGGTGGGTTACGTCTTCGTCATCAAGGAATATTTTCCCCGAAGACGGCGGAAAGACGCCCGCAATAATATTGAACAATGTTGTTTTACCGGCACCATTCGGCCCGATCAGGCCGGTGATGGAACCTTTTTCAATGGATAGCGATACGCCATCGACTGCCTGAATGCCGCCGAAATTCTTGGCGATGTTTTCGACCCGTATCATTGGGAGTTTTTGACCCTTGTCATGCGTTCTGTACCGTGGAAATCAACCAAATATTGCGGTGACGACCCGGTAATAGAGGAACTGCCAGAAACCGAAGTCTCTGACAGTTCCAGCGTCGTTAGCGATCAAAGGATGATCGGCTTAGTGGTACATCTCCGTTTCCCACTTGCCGCCCTTGATTTCCGTTTCACGGAAGCTACCAGCGGACTCGCCCGGCTCGATCAGTTCGAGCGCGGTACCGCCGACATAGTCGATGTCACCACCATCAGCGAGGATCTGAAGCGCTTTGGCCAGTTCACCCGGATAGATTTTCTCACCCGGTGCATTGGCCACTTTCAGGATGTGGTCTTTGTAGACAGCACTATCCGTCGAACCAGCCGACTGCATAGCCAGCAAAAGCAGGGCAGATGCGTCATAAGCTTCCGGGACATACGGGTCATCACCCTTGAAGCCCTTGTCTGATGCCAGTTCGGCCAGCATGGACGCGCCCGGGCTGTCAGTGCCCGGGTTGGTGCCGATCGAGCCATCAAGCATATCACCGAAGTTGTCGGTCAGCGCTTCACCAACCATGCCGTCCGGCAGGACGAACTTGTCGAACGCACCGGTATCAAGCGATGCCTGAATGATGCCTTTGCCGCCCTGATCAAGGTAACCGGCAACAATCAGAACTTCACCACCGGCAGATGCCAGAGTGCCGATTTCAGCAGAATAGTCGGCTTTGCCATCTTCATGGGCAGCAACGGCGGTGATTTTGCCGCCTTTTGCTTCGTATGCCGCCTGAATGGCGTCTGCAAGGCCTTTACCATAGTCGTTGTTGGTATAGGTCAGCGCAGCCGATTTAATGCCGCGACGATCAAGGATTTCAGCAATGATCTGGCCCTGACGTGCGTCCGACGGTGCGGTACGGAAGAAGTACCCGTCATCTTCGATTTCGCTTAGCGCCGGCGAGGTTGCCGACGGCGAAATCATGACGATACCGTTTGCGCGGACAACGTTGTTCAGGATGGCCGTGGTCGCGCCAGAGCAGGTCGCACCGTTAATGCCGTGAACGCCATCAGACGTCACAAGACGATCAGCCGCCGCGGTGGCTGCTGCTGCGTCGATACAGGTACTGTCACCGCGTACCGAAACAACTTCACGCCCGCCAAGCAGCAGGCCGCTGTCGGAAACTTCCTTAATGGCCAATTCGCCGCCAAGTGCCATCGGCTTGACGAGTGATTCCGTCGGGCCGGTGAAGCCTTGCAGCATGCCGATCTTTACCTGTTCCTGTGCAGATGCGCCTGCGACGACAGCCGTCGAAAGTGCTGCCGAGAAGAGGAGGGTAGAGAGTTTTCCCATAGTGTAGCCTTCCCTGTTTTATTGGGCCTTTATATTCGTGGGGCAGTATACAGAAAACACAACGCGTTTCCAGTTTCTTAACTTTAAGTTACAAAATCGCTCTTGCATATGGGGCGGTTGGCGGTAGGTTTCGCGACCAAACGGGCGGACGCAGGTGTGGCTGAGTTCACACCTGTGATTGGGCGAGTTTCGTGATGTCACGGCGGGCGATGAGCGCCGTATACGGGGCACAACAGTGGGGGCTTTGATGGCCGGTGATCAGGCAAACACCCGCATGCCGCGTTCGGAAATCTTGCGGAACCCGGCAATGACATGTTCGGCCAATGCCTCCTCTACCGCGCCATGGCCGTCACGCTTGGCAAGGGTCATGCGATATTCACCGATTTCCGGCAGGCCGTGCGACGGACCAAGATGGACAAGATCATCTGAAATGACACTGATCGGAAGCGGCGCAATCGCCAGATCGGCGCGCACGGCGGCAATCTGTGCCTGGCAAAACTCGCTGGTATAGGCGATGCGGTAATTTACCCCGGCATCATCAAGCGCCTTAAGCGCCATGGTCCGCCAGTAACAACCAGGCTCGGCCATCGATACCGGCAAGGGGCGTTTGTCAATCGCACTGCCATGACGCGCGCCCAGCCAGACCAGCGGTTCGGCATGGATCGGCGGCTGGCGATCAAGCTCCGCATCAAAACTGAAGACCGCGATATCCAAATCACCTTTATGGATGGCCTGACGCAGGGTGCGTGTCGGGCCAAGATTGACGTCGATATCAACATGCGGGTGGGTTTGCGCAAACCGTTTGAGGATTTCGGGAATGGCAACGATACCGGTGTCATTGGGGACACCCAGCCGCACGGTGCCGGCAAATTCCGGGGCATGGAAATGCGACATCGCCTCGTCATTGAGTTTAAGCAAACGCCGCGCATAACCCAGCAAAACCTCGCCATCCTCGGTCATGGTGACCTTGCGAGTTTCGCGTTTGAACAATTCCCGTCCGACCATGGTTTCAAGCTTTTTGACCTGAAGGCTGATTGCCGACGCACTGCGATGAACCTTTTCGGCGGCGCGTGAAAAATTGCCAGTCTCGCAGATCGCGACAAACGTTCGGGCAAGATCGAGATCAAGATTGTGAACAACGCTTGTCGGGGAATTCATGATCGGCCTCTTGGCAAAAGGAACGCGATGGGAGCGTTTCGCAACAATAGCGCGAAACTTATGCTGTGAGATTTTCTAATAGATGAGATTAGATCTTCTCGTTTGATTAATCAATGAGGAATCCTCAATCTTGGATAAACACAGATTGGAGATTCTCATCATGAAAGCGATCACATCTTTCGAACATGCTCCGCTGGGCCTTGTCGGTCATCTGCGTGCCGCCATCGAAGCCTGGCAAAATGAACGCGCGATCCAGAAGGCCATCGCCGCCAAATCTTCGCGTGCTGTACCAGCCGCAGCCGACAAATCTCATTTGAGTGCAGCTGAACTGCATGAAAGCCGCCGGACACATGGCACGTACATCACAGAACCGGGGGATGTCCTCTCGGGACTGGTTTTGAATTGGCCATCCCCGTCGCGCAAGGATCACTGATCTTGGAAAATCCGTTGTTCAGACCGTTGGAGCTGCCAAGTGGTGTCGTCCTCAAGAACCGGATTGCGAAATCGGCAATGTCGGACTCGCTTGGGGATGGCACCGGCCACCCGACCAAAGCCCAGAATTGGCTTTACCGCCGCTGGGCCGAGGGTGGGGTGGGTGTTTCGATCATCGGTGAAGTACAGGCGCAACCGGGATATGCCCAGAAGCCCGGTAACCTTGTGCTCGATGATAATGCCAACCTTGATCGGTTCCGTGCGCTTGCCCGGCAGGGGGCGGCAAAGGGCAGTAACCTTTGGCTACAACTGGGGCATGCCGGGGCACTTGCCTTTGCCCCGACCAGCACGCCAAAGGGGCCGAGTGCGCTTGATCTTCCGGGGTTGAAATGTGCGGCACTGACCGATGACGAAATCCATCAAATCCCGGCCCAATTTGCAAGAACTGCCAAACTTGCTGAGCATGCCGGGTTTGGCGGGGTGCAAATTCACGCGGCCCATGGCTTCTTGCTTAGTCAGTTTCTCTCACCGCTGTTTAACAAGCGTTGCGACGACTATGGCGGATCGATTGCCAATCGCATGCGGTTGCTTCTTGAAACCATTGGTGCCGTGCGCACAGAAGTCGGGCCCGGTTTCGTCGTGGCGGTCAAACTGAATGCCACCGATCAGTTGGAAGGCGGCCTAAGCGAAGATGATGCACTGGCCGTCGTTACCGCGCTTGATCAAACCAAAATCGATCTGATTGATATCAGTGGTGGTACTTATTTTCCGGGTGCAAAGGCGGCCTCTGACGGTGCTGGCGGTGGGCCCTATTTCATGAATTTTGCCAAGCGGGCCCGCAAGGTTACCACCAAGCCCCTGATGTTGACCGGTGGCTTCAAGACCCGCGCACAGGCAGAGGAAGCGCTGAATAGCGGCGTCATTGATATCGTCGGTTTGGCGCGCGCGTTGGTTATCGAGCCCGCCCTGCCAGATCTCTGGCAACGGGGTGATCGCCATGATCCGGTCTTTCCCCGTTTTGACCATGCGCCGGCTGGTGGCATTACGGCATGGTACACCATGCGGCTGACAGCGCTTGCAGGGCGGGTGGAAATGCCGGAATTTGATGATCTGGATCAGGTGCTTTCCGCCTACGAAGCGCGGGATGCGGACCGGGCGCAGATTTGGTTGCGGTATTTCGGGGCTTGACCGTTACGCGGACAGGCGGCCTTTTCACATTCTTGCGCAAAACAGGTCAGGGTTGCATGCGCATTGCTTTGCAAATCCACAACACAATGCGATGATGTGGACTTAATGTCAGGAACAGAAAATGGCAGAGACAGCATCAGCCTTTCAGCCCAACGGGCGTTATCAGAAGTTTGAAGTCTTCAATCAGTTGATTGGGGATGCAAACCTGTTGCGCGCGGGTGATTTCGGCGAAAGCATCTCGGCGGCCCATTGGCGGCGCAATGCCGATGTCCTGACCCGCTATACCGATCCGGATCATCATACCATCAGCCTCTATGTGAATGGCGGTACGGGTATTCAGCGCAAGATCGGCGTCGACCCGATGAGTGGCGGTGGGCCCGGCCGGTGCTGTTTGATGCCGGCCTATCTGACCTCGGATTGGCTGGTGCATGGCGAGGTGGAGCTGTTTCACGTCTATATCCCGCATGCTTCGTGGGAACGCGCCGTGGTCGAGGCCTTTGACATCGAACCCAATGCGGTCGAAGTCCCGGAAAAGACCTTTTTCCTGGATCCGCTGATTGAACAGACCGTGCGCCAGTCGATGCTGCCACTTGATTGGGATGTTCCGGCCGACCGGATGGCGATGTCCAATGCCGGGCAGCTTTTAATGGGCCATATGCTGCGCAGCTATTCGACGCGCCGTGATCTTGGTTTCAAGGTTCGTGGTGGATTGTCACCTGCCATCAAGCGTCGGGTATTCGATTTTGTCGATGCCAACCTTGATCAGCCGCTAACCATCGAAGAACTGGCAGAGGTTGCTGATTTGTCGGCCTATCACTTTGCCCGCATGTTCCGCAAAACCGTCGGTGAAGCGCCACATCAATTCGTTCTGCGCCGCCGGATCGAACGCGCAATGCATATGTTGCGTGATGGCAATGCCCCGGTTGCCGAAATTGCGCTTGAGACCGGCTTTTCCAGTCAGGCCCATCTGACCACGCGGTTTAGCCGCTTTACCGGGCTGACACCTGCGAAATATCGCAGCATTTCCCAATAACATCTCCCGTCTTTCGATTGGCCGCCTGATCCAACCATCTGATCAGGCGGCTTTTTGCTGTCGCGATTCTCTTAACGCGCCCGCTGAGCAGGGCGTCTGATTGGTGTGCTTTCAGGCGCGTTTGTCTGCGGCGATCATTGCCCGGTCACTGACAAGTTGCCCGGTGGCGAGGGGTGATTTTTATTCAAGTTATTGAAAATAAACAAATTTACAGGCTTGAGAAATTCGTTGACAAGATAGAGGCGAGATACCTAGAATTTCAAAGCAACTAAAATATCAATTTTGGTAAAAGCCAATCCATCGGGAGGATGTCTCTAATGAAACTCACTATGAAATCACTCGGACTGTGTGCAGTCGTCGCAGGCGCACTGGCCGCTGTCATGCCGGCAAACGCGGCAACAACCCTTCGGATCGGGACCGTTCTGGCCCCGAATGATCCGATGGGACAGGGACTTGAAAAGTTCAAAACGGACGTGGAAAAGGCAACCAACGGCGATGTGGAGATCGAGATTTTCCACAACTCGCAGCTTGGTGATACCACTGAAATGATCGATCAGGCCCGTGCGGGTGCCGCTGTCGGTACCGTGACCGATGTCGCCCGTTTGTCGAGTTTTGTGCCGTCGCTTGCGATCATGTCGGTGCCGTTCCTGTTTGATACCTATGAGCAGGCTGACAAATTTGCCCTGTCGGATGAATACATTTCCTGGGGTGAAGAACTGCGTGAAAAATCAGGCCTCGTGATGATTGCCTCGAACTGGTATCAGGGCGCGCGCCATGCCCTGACGCAGAAGCCGATTTCAAGCCCGGCCGATCTTTCGGGTGTTCGTATGCGCACCATCGGTGCACCGGTCTGGATTGAAACCATCCGTGCGATGGGTGCAGAACCGACCCCGATTGCCTGGGGCGAAGTATACAGCGCCCTTCAGCTTGGCACGATTGACGCTGCCGAAGCACAGCCGACCGCGATCTGGAATGCAAAGCTTTATGAAGTAATCAAAAACGTCACCAAAACCGGCCATATCCAGCTTGTGACCGCCCTGGTTGTCGGTGCCGAAGCCTGGGACGAGATTTCACCGGAAAACCAGAAAATCGTTCGTGATCTGGCCGTGGAAAATGGTCGCTATGCCTCGGCCTTGACCATCGAGCTCGGTGAAAAGGCGCTTGAAGACGTTGCTGCAAGTGGCGTTGAGGTCAGCGAAGTTGATCTGGCACCGTTCAAGGAAGCCGTCAAACCGGTTTACCAGATGCTCGAACTCGAAGCAGAAGCCGCTGTTGTTAACAAGGTTCTTGGTCGCTAAGACCACAAACCTTCTGGTAGCCTAGCGAAAGTGCGTTGCTTTTATATCGGGCAACGCACTTCAACTTCACAATGGAAATTGAATTGATGCTCAAGCGGATTGAGTTTGCCTGTGGCGGCATATTGCTTGTCGCTGTGGTCATTCTTGTGGCGGTGGCCTCTGTGGCGCGCGCCATGGGATCGCCGATCATCTGGTCAGTCGAGATGGCGCAACTGATCTTTGCCTGGCTTTGCATGTTGGCTGCCGACATTGCCATGCAGGAAGACCGGCATTTCGGTCTTCAGATATTGCGTGAAATCCTGTCCAAACGGGCAAGCGCATGGGTGGAAATCATCAATATTCTGGTGATTATCGGATTTCTTGCGTTCCTTCTGAACTATGCGTGGACAAACATGATTTTGATGCATCCGCGCTTGGTCGGGGCCGCGCAGATTAATGCTTCTTATATTCATGCTTCGATGGTTGTCGGCATTCTGTTGATGATCCGAACCATGGTTGCCCAACTTATTCGACGCATTCGCAACAGGGAGATCAACTGATGCTGTTGTTGATTGCAGGTTTATTTACAGTCTTCCTCGTCTGCGGGATGCCGGTTGCCTTTGCGCTTGGCCTTGCGTCCATTCCGGTCTTTGTCATGACGGGTGCTATGCCACCGACGGTCGTGATCCAGAAAATGGTCACCGCGACACAAAGCTTCCCGCTTCTGGCCGTGCCGTTCTTTATTCTGGCCGGCAATCTTATGAACGTGACGGGGATCACCCATCGCCTTGTTAAGTTTGCAAGTCTTCTGACCGGCTGGATGGCAGGCGGTCTGGCACAGGTTTCAATTGTGCTGAGTTTCATGATGGGTGGTATTTCGGGATCAGCCGTGGCTGACGCCTCGATGGAGGCCCGCCTGCTGGGCCCCAGCATGATCAAGAAAGGCTATTCCAAGGCCAATACGGCGGCGGTTCTGGCCTTTGGCTCGATCATCACCGCAACCATCCCGCCCAGCATCGGTTTGATCCTGTTTGGTTTTGTGAATGAAGTTTCCATTGGGCGGCTGTTCTTGGCCGGCGTTTTGCCGGGCATTTTCCTGACCATCGTTTTGATGATCACATCCTGGCTTGTTGCGCGCAAAAACGGCTACACGCCGGATCTGCCGGAACTTCCCAAGGCCAAGGAACTGACTGCCAGCTTCTTTGAAAGCATCTGGGCACTGGCCTTTCCGGTTATCCTGATCGTCGGGTTCCGCTTTGGTATCTTTACCGCGACAGAGGCCGGGGCGTTTCTGGTGTTCTATGCGCTCGCCGTCGGGTTGTTTGTCTATCGTGAGCTGAACTTTGCCCGGCTCAAGGAAGCCATCTTTGGCTCGATCTCTGATCTTGGCATGGTGATGTTGCTGATCATCATGGCAGCGGTGCTTGGCTATGCCATGACAATTGAACGGGCCCCGCAACAGATCACTGAATTTGTCACTACTCTGACCGAAAACAGGACCGCGATCCTGATCCTTGTTGTCGGGGTGCTGGTGGTCAGTGGCATGTTCCTTGAAGGTGCGGCCAATATCCTTCTGGTCACCCCGATCGTCATGCCGGTTCTGGTCAGTGCCGGTTATGATCCGGTGCATATGGGCATTCTGATTGTCACCCTGATCAACTTTGGCGGTTTGACGCCGCCAGTCGGCGTGATCATGTTTACGGTCTGCGGCATTTTGGGTGTTAAGACCGGGGAATACACACGTGCATCCATTCCGTTCTTTGTTGCCATGGCGCTGTTCTTCGTTCTGCTGGCAGCGATACCCGCTTTGACATTGCTGTTGCCCAATACATTGATGTAATGACAATTTCAGTCCAACAGGGGCATGTAGGCAAATGCCAGGGAGACACAAAAACATGAACACATCAACGGGCGGACTGATTTCGATGCATGACGGATCGGTGAAAACCAGCATGCATGTTCCGGCATCTGCGCTGGTCTATGAAGAAGTCCGTAACCAGATTGTTTCTCTGTCCCTGCTTCCGGAAACCACGCTTGTCCGGGCGGAATTGGCTGAAAGCTTCAATGTCAGCCAATCCCCCGTGCGAGAGGCCATTTTGCGCCTCGAACAGGATGGTCTTGTGGTGTCCTATCCGCAATCGCGTACCGTGGTGACCAAGATCGACGTTGCCCGCATCCGCGAGGAACATTTTCTTAGGGTTGCTGCGGAGTGCGAGGTCGTCCGCCAATTGGCCGAGGCCAAGGATTCCCCCGCTGTCGTCAAGGCCAAGGGCATTGTCAAAATGCAGGAGGCACTGGTTGGCGATATCGAACAGATCGACCTGTTCAAGCAACTTGATGAAACCTTCCACGCCGCCTTGTTTAACGGGGTCAATCAGTCAAACCTGCATTTGCAGATCACCGCACGCAGTGGTCATTTGGCGCGTGTGCGAACCCTTGATCTGCCACGGGCCGGCAAAATGGTTTCGGTGCTTGAAGGCCACAAGGCGATTATAGATGCCGTCCAGTCCGGTGATGGCGCGTTGGCAAGCTTGGAAATGCGCAAGCACCTTTCCGGCACCATGGAACGTCTTCCTCAGATCATCGAAGAAAACAAAACGCTGTTTTCCTGATCTTTGCTTGGCGGCAGATGTAGCCGTCCGGCAAGCTGGCATAAGATGAACCAAACGGCGCGCTGCATGATTGCTGCGCGCCGTTTGCGTTGTATCAGGCGCGTTTGGCGACGTCCCAGATGCCAGTTTTGGCGGCTTCTTCGACGAAGTTGCGCAGGCTGTTGGGCTGGCGGCCAAGAATTTCATATACATAGCTGGTCGGCTGGCTGTTGCGGCCATCAAGGACTTCGGAAAACAGATATCGGATCAGGCCACGGACTTCGTCGGGCATGCCGTCTGCTTCAAGTTCGGCATCCAGTTCATCAACGGTGATGGCCACGAAATTGACCGGGTGGTTGGTGACACTGGAAATCATTTTGGTGACATCGGCAAAGGTGACGGCACTCGGCCCGGAAAGCTCATAGGTCTTACCAATATGACTGTTATCAAGCAGGCAGGCAACCGCGCATTCGGCAATGTCATTGGCATCAACAAACGGTTCGGGTGTGTCACCCGCGGGCAGGGCCAGGGTGCCTTGCTGGATATAGGGCAGGAACAGGTCTTCGTTGAAATTCTGGAAGAACCAGTTGGCACGCAGCACCGTCGCATCCGCCCCGGAATGACGCAGGGCGTCTTCGGCACGATGGGCGGCTTCTTCACCGCGGCCAGATAACATCACAATGCGTTTTGCGCCATGCATCAGCGCGCGCTTGGCAAAGCTTGCGATGATGTCATCAGATCCTGGAACGGCAAGATCGGGCTGGAACGTGACATAGACTGCGTCGCGATCACGCAGGACATCATCCCAGGTTGTCGGATCGGTCCAGTCAAAGGCGGGTGTCGTGCTGCGTGAAACGGCACGCACATCATGACCAAGGGCAATGAGCTTTTCGGCAACGCGTCGGCCGGTTTTGGCCGTCGCGCCCAGAACAAGAAAGCGGGGATTGGTTGGCATTAAATTGGCTCCTGAATGGGTTTTCCGAAATGTGAGGAATCCTCACATTTGCCAAATGTGATAAATCCTCATATTTTGATCGTCAAGAGCTTTGGCCCATCACAAGCCTGTGAAACCCGGGCCACGATGCCGGGATATTTCGAGGATAAAGGATCTAACGCGTTGTCTGATAACGTGAAAAAAATGCGTCGCGCACCGACCCAAAAAAGAAGCCGCGAACGGGTCGATACCATCCTGAAAGTCGCCTGCGAGCTGATTTCAGCCCAAGGCAGTGATGCCATCAAGATGGGGGAGGTCGCGGAAAAGGCGGGGATTTCCATCGGTTCGCTCTATCAGTATTTCCCCGATAAGGCGTCGATCATTCATGCGCTTGCCGATCGCTATAACGCCGAATCCCTGCATTGCATCGAAGAGGCACTGGCAGAAGCGAACTCGCCTGATGCCTTGCTCGCAGCCTTTGACCGGTTGATTGACACCTATTACGAGCTGTTCTTGGCCGAACCGGTGATTTGCGATATCTGGACCGGGACCCAGGCTGATAAGACACTGCGCGATATGGAAATGGAGGTCAGCCGTGCCAATGCGGACCTTCTCGCCAAGACAATCCTGCGCGTGCGCGGCAATGATGGTGATTTCAAAACAATCGCCGCACGGTGTTTGCTGATCATGTATTCCGGCGAAGCCACCATGCGGCTTGCCATCGCTATCCCGCGTACAGAGGGCCGCGAGATCGTGGCAAGTTACAAGCGGATGGTCGGCCGTGAACTGGCTGATATGGCCCGGGTTTAGGCCATTTGGGCGTGGTTAGCCTGCCTTGGCGGTAAAGGGTGCTGGGGCAGGGCGGCCAAGAAGGAAGCCCTGCACATAGTCAACATCATGATCACGCAGGAAATCCAGCTCTTCCTGGCGTTCTATGCCTTCGGCGATGACTTCGATATCAAGCTGCTTGGCCAGCGCGATCAGCTTGCTGACAATTGCCTGTTTGAACTTGTCATGATCGACGTGATCGACCAGTTCGCGGTCGATCTTGATGATATCGGGGCGCAGTTCCGGCAGCATGTTCAGCGTCGAATAGCCGGATCCGACATCATCGAGTGCAACCCGGAAACCCGAATCACGATAGGACTGAAGGATGGCGCTCAGATGTGCCGTGCTACGGACCTTTTCGGTTTCAATAACCTCGAACACAACATTGCTGCGATCAAGATTGCATTCCTCGACGACTTCGATGGTCGAACGCAGGCAAGAATCCGGATCATAGATCGAGCTAGGCGTGAAGTTGATAAACAGATTGCCTTTCACACCTGCCTTGTGCGCATTGCGGACATTGGCGGCACGTGCTGCGCGATCAAGCTGAAACAGCAAGGTCGCGGACTGGGCCGCATCAAAAAGCTGGCCCGGATTGATCACATCGCCGGTCGCGCTTTCGCCGCGGACAAGGCATTCATGGGCATAGGGTTTGCCAAGGTCATTGATATCAAAAATCGGCTGGAATACCGAATTTAACCGGTTGTCGCGCAACAGATCGCCCAGCCATTCTGCCCCGATTGCCGCCCGGATCGCGCCAAGGCTTGTGATCTGGGCGATGTCATCGATTTCGGGGCGCTGAGCGCCTGGCATGATCAATGCCTTGGTGTCCGACAGTTCTTCGGGAAGGAGACTGTCCGATATGGCATCAATCAGCGCCCGCAGACCCGGACGGGTGTAATGGATGGATAGTGTTGCGACAGACGGCGTTTTTTCGACCTCTATGCCGATTGATTTCGCACCGGCCAGGATTTTGCCGGTGGTATGGGCAACTGGCGGCCAGAGAAAGAGTGTCCCGTTTGCAGGTGCGATTTCAGGAACCGCATCACATTTTTCACAATAGGTCACCTCAATCTCCCCGTCTGGTCCTTTTTCGTGCCGGTGGCTTTTCCTGATCGGCAATTCTTCTGATTAACATACTGTAACATAGGGTGCGCAGTGACAATAAATCCTGCGTCGACCAACACATTTGTACGGCACTTTATCCTGTACGGCGATGTTTACGGCAGGCGATCAATCAAGACGCTGCGCGAAGGGATTTATCATTGCGAAAAGCACTGATAAACTTTGCCCGTCATTCTGCGAGACCGAGGATCCGATGCAGTACAGCATGCGGCAATACCGCCCCGAAGCACAAAGCCATAGCCACGGCGATTTCCACCAGATCATCATCTCCGAGCTCGGCAAGCTTGAGATGGAGGTCGAAGGGCGCGGGGGTGAGGTGTGTGGTCGCCAACTGGCCTTTGTCGAAGCGGGTAAAACCCATGCCTATCGTGCGGAGGGGCTAAACCGCTTCCTTGTGCTTGATGTCGATGCCGATCTGGCCCGTCGCACTGGTCTTGAAGCGCTTTGGCATCGCCATGGCAGTGCTGCGACGTATCTTGAAGTGGGGCTGGGGCATCAGAGGGGACTGGTCGCGCTGTTGCAGGCGATCGCGCCGTTACGCGATCAAGATTGCCAGACAGATATGCTTGATTGCCTGAAGACGCTTTTACTGCGTAGCCGTCAGAGCCGTGGCGGGAATACCTTTGGCATGGCGGCGCTGCCATCACGGCTCCTCCGTACCATGGCATGGGCGGAGGCCCGCTTGGGCGAAGACATTACGATTACTGATTTGGCGACCATTGCCGCCCAATCGGAGAGCAGCCTGTTTAGTGCCTTCCAAAAACATGTCGGGACAAGCCCGATGCGCTGGTTGACCGAGCAACGCCTGCAAATGGCCATGGCGCTTTTGAGTGATCCTGAAATTCGCCTTTCGATGTCCGATCTGGCAAATGCGGTCGGGTTTGCCGATCAAAGCGCCTTTTCGCGTGCTTTTTCCCGCCGGTTTGGCTGCGCGCCCAGATCCGTCCGCCGCGATCCGGCGACCTTTTAGGGCGCATACTCCCCAACAAGTACTTTGCGCAAACTTCCGGAGTTTGGGCAAAGACCGGATCGTCAAACAGGCGCATCTTCCGGTTTGTAAAATCAGCAAACCGGGATGGGTGCGATGGATGAAAAACGGAAGGCAACGCTGATCGGTTCGGTTGCCGTAATTCTTTGGGCTCTGCTTGCCCTGTTCACGACCGAAGTGGCCGACATCCCGCCGTTTCAACTGGTCAGTTTGTGCTTTGGTATCGCCAGCATTTTCAGTGCGCTCTGGATCACGCTCCGCGGGGGTGATGTGGTTCGGGCCTTGCGTCAGCCACTTGGTGCCTGGGTGCTTGGTGTCGCGGGGCTGTTTGGCTATCACTTTTTCTATTTTGTGGCGCTGGCAAACGCGCCCGCGGTCGAAGCCAGCCTGATTGCTTATTTGTGGCCGCTGCTGATTGTCTTGTTTTCCGCACTTTTGCCCGGTGAACGCCTGAAGTGGCAGCATATCGGGGGTGCCGTTCTGGGGTTGTCAGGGGCCTTTCTTCTGGTGGGTAAGGGACAAGCCCTGACCTTTGATCCGGCATTCGCGCTGGGATATGGGGCGGCAATTATCTGTTCATTGCTGTGGTCGGGTTATTCTGTCGTGAACCGGCGCTATCGCAATGTTCCAGTGGGGGCTGTCTGCGGGTTTTGCGCTGGTGCCGCCATTCTTGGCCTTGTTACGCACAGCATGGTCGAAGACTGGGTAACACCGGGCGCAAGACAATGGCTTGCTATTCTCGGGCTCGGACTGGGCCCGGTCGGGGCTGCTTTCTTCGTCTGGGACCATGGCACCAAACACGGTGATATTCAGATCCTCGGTGTTCTGGCCTATGGCGCGCCATTGCTCAGCACCTGCTTGCTGATTGCGTTCGGCAAGGCGATTGCAACGCCAGCCATTATCGCCGGCTGCATCTTGATCGTTGGCGGCGCTGTTCTGGCGTCAGCGAATTTCAATTCACGAAAACGTCGGCAACGAAGTTCTGTTTAATAATGCCAATCGTAGTGTGTGGCATTTCGGTCACAATTACGTGAACATCGGTCAGAAAGGACCTGATTGTGCTGTGCAGTGGTATTTAACTGACCTATAGTCGTTATGTGCTTGGGGAGGGGGCGTAGAACAACAATTACGCATCCAGGGACAGACGAAT
This sequence comes from Thalassospira sp. ER-Se-21-Dark, assembly GCF_017922435.1. NCBI lineage: Bacteria > Pseudomonadati > Pseudomonadota > Alphaproteobacteria > Rhodospirillales > Thalassospiraceae > Thalassospira > Thalassospira sp. ER-Se-21-Dark. The sequence continues at coordinate 274,622 of NZ_VDEZ01000004.1, forward strand.
GACGCAGTCACAAAAAGACATTGCGCTTGAAATGAAGCAGGCAATGTCGGCCGGGCAGTTTGATCGCGCAGCCATGATTGGCGCGCGATTGTTGTGTTTTCATTCCAATAGAACCGATATCCAGATCATGACTGCGGTGAGCGAGCTGCAGTCAGGCTCTGTTACAAATGCAGGTAGAAGGCTGAAAAAGCTGTTTAATTCGCTTCCGTTGACTGACCGCTTTTTTGGACCAGTCGCTCAGAACTTCCTGCAATATGCATATCAGTCAAATGACTACTCTTCATTTGAATCTTCGATCAAAAAGCGGTTGCGTGCTGCGACGCACAAGGACGGGCTCAGCTATATGCTTGCTGACGTCATCTTCCAAAGAGAACTCAGCAAAAGTCCCGGACTGTGTTTTGCGCCGGGGCTGGGCGAAGCGATCGATGTTCTCAATTCGATTCCCGGCAAGAGCCAGGCATTCGACGAAGCCCAGATGCTGCTTGGGCGCGTCTATCTGTATCAAGAAAAGTACACAAAGGCATTTGGCATTCTGGAAGGCGTTGTTGAGCGCAACCCGGATGGTCTTGCAACACGAATGTTGCTGGCGTCATCATATGCAATAGCTGGCGAAGTGGAAAACGCAGTTACTGCAAGTCTGGGAATTCTGCGTAGGAACCCATCTTTTGGTGCCCAGCCATACCTGATCATCTCCTTTATGCGCCCGCAATCCATGCCAGAAAGTGCCAGCGGTGTTCTTGATGCAATGCTTGATAAGGCGGATGTCGCAAAAGGTGAGCGTTACAAGGCGGCCTTTGCGCGGGCAAACATCGAGGAAATGAAAGGCAACATGAAAGAGGCCTTTGATTTCTATCGGATGGGGCATAGTGCAAACCGGTCGGAGCGGCCGTTTGATATGCCGCGCGAGCTCACGGAACTTGCGCGTTTGCGTGATATGGCGGGATCGGCCCCGGTTTTGGACGATGTCAGCTCAGAAAACGAAGATGGCCCGCGCCCGATCTTCATAGTCGGGATGCCGCGATCCGGAACAACCCTGACCGAGCGTATTCTTGGTGCCCATCCCGATGTGCATGCCGCCGGCGAAATCGGCGACTTTGCCAAGGCGGTGATTGATGTGGTCGGACGTGGCCAGATTTCTGACCAATTGGCGCGCATCGATGCCAAGGCAGCCAAGAAAATTCGCCACCAGTATCTTGCGGCACTCAAGGCCTATGCGCCCGAAAAGCGGTTTGTCACCAACAAGACACCGGCCAATTTCCTGCGTGTTGAGATGATCCGGCGCGTTTTTCCTGATGCGCCAATCATTCACACCCATCGTCATCCACTTGCGACCTGTCTTTCGATCTACACAACGCCGTTCTCGATACCGATGCGATACTCCGACGATCTGGGGGAATTGGCCGATTACTACCGCGGCTATGTCGGTCTGATGAATGCCAGTTTTGAAGCAGATCAAAATGGCCAGTTGTATGATCTTTCGTACGAAGACCTGGTTTCTGATCCGGAAGTTGTTGCACAGGATTATCTGGCCCATTGCGGACTGGATTGGCATCCGGGATGTCTTGAATTTTATCGTGCCGGCAAAGTTGCCGCGACGGCCAGCATGATACAGGTTCGTCGCCCGATCAATCAGGACTCCGTTGAAAAATGGCAACGGTTTGAGCCGTTTATCGGGCCGTTGGCATCCTTGGCCGATGATCCGTACGTTCAGAAATGGAGTGCTGCGCGCAAATCATCGCGTCGTGCGGTTGCTGCGTGACCAAGCGGGTTGGTTTGGGTTAGAAGGTATCGGTTATAAGATGATGCCGACAAACCCGGAGCACCGCGATGAACACGACCATTCCAAAGGCAGAACTGCACCTGCATCTTGAAGGGGCGATGACACCTTCGCTTGTCCGCAGCTTTGCCAAGCGCAATGGTCTGACATTGCCGGATGATATCTATGATGCGCAGGATCGCTATATCTGGCGTGATTTTCCCGAGTTCCTAAACAGTTTTGACAAGGCGAGTGCTGCCATCCGCACCAAGCAGGATTATTCCGATCTGACCTGTTCGTATCTGGTCGAGCAGGCAAAGGTCGGCACGCTTTATGTCGAGATTTTCTGTTCGCCGACCCATGCGGCCAGTTGCGGATTGTCGTTTGACGCGCATCTTGAGGCAGTTGTTGATGGTATTGACCGTGCCGAAAAGGAAACCGGGATCATCGGGCGGATTATCATGACTTGTGTGCGCCACGTTGGGCCGGATGTTGCGGTCAAGGTCGCGCGTGAAACGGTTGATTGTCGTCACCCGTACATTGTCGGTTTTGGGATGGGCGGCAATGAAAGCCTGTTCACACAGGAAGATTTTTATCCGGCGTTCAAGATCGCCCGCGATGACGGTCTTGGCTGCACCACCCATGCCGGCGAGGTCGAAGGACCGCAAAGTGTCTGGGATGCGATTGAAAAACTTCCTGTGACACGGATCGGCCATGGGGTGCGATCAATCGAAGACCCCAAACTGGTCGAAACACTGGTTAAGCGTGATATCGTTCTTGAAGTTTGTCCGGGATCTAATATCGCGCTTTCGGTTTTCCCGGATTACACATCCCATCCGCTGCGCAAATTCTACGACGCGGGGGTCAAGGTGACCCTTGGCTCGGACGATCCACCATTTTTCTTTACCTCGCTTGCAGCCGAATATCAGCGTGCCGAGGAGGTGTTTGGTTTTAGCCCCGAAGAGCTCAGTGGTTTGACTCGCACCGCCATCGAAGCTGCCTTTGTTGATGATGCGACCAAGGCGAAACTTCTGGCAAAGCTCTAGGCAAGGGGCATGGTCCCAGATTCACTTTTTTTGCGTGCGCTCGATGTGCGCATCAAAAATTTGCCAGAACCTGTTTCGATAGATGTCACGTTCTTGAAGAATTTCGTGGCGGGCTTCTGGGATCTCCGCGATGGTGATCGATGGGACGTTGCCAAACAGATCTTCCGTCGTCTGGTTGGAAACAACCTGATCGTTCCCGGCCAGAACAATGGTGATGGGGGGCAGGGACCACGTGCCGGCCTTCATCTGTTCGATACGGGCGGTCAGCGATGCTTGCGCCTTGAAACAGGCATCAAGCCAGCCGGCAGAAACGCCACCAACCACAAGGTTCGGACTGTTTTGCAAGATGGCAACATTTCGCGCATGGCGGACCGGATCGGAAGTCAGGATGTTTTCGGCCTCGAACCCGGCAAGCGGGCTTAGTTTGCGTTGGCCGGGCAGGTACTGTTTGTCAAATCCGTAACGACACATGCTGTCGGCGACAAATTGCGCCGCCAATGACAACCAGTCAGGCCCGCCCAGTCCAAAAAACGGCGCGACCATCACCACGCTTTCCCACAGATCCGGTTGATCGAGCATCATCGCCATCGCAACCAACCCGCCGGTCGAGTGCGTTATCAGAAGCGGGCAGGAAATGCCGTGGACGTTTTTGACATGGTCAATAACATGGCGTGTATCGGCGATATATTGCGCAACATCATGGACATACCCCAGGACCGGATCATTCGTTTCGCGCGATGACCCACCGTGGCCGCGAAAATCAAAGGTCACACAGCCAAAACCACGTTCGGCAAGGTCGTCTGCCGTTTCCTGATAGCGTTCAATATATTCCCCGCGCCCCTGCAGGATCAGGACATGTTGACGCGCGTTTTCGGGCGTCTGAACACCAAAGCGCAGATTTATCCCGTCCGGTGTTTGGAAAATATCGGTCGCAAAAGTCATGGGGCGGCTTCAGTTCCTAATCCTGCGCGGTGATTGCCTTTGCGATGAAGGCAGCCATTTTATCCATCATACCGGGGAAATCGGGATTAAATGTGCCACGACGCATAGTGCCGGGGGGCGCGTCGTCAAAAAGATTGCGCTCGCCATACAGGACATCGGTGCCGGACTGGCAGTTTGAGCGGGTAGGTTCGTCATCATAATGCCCGCAATCGGGGACCACACCATCAAGGCCATAGATGGGATCCTTGGGGCTCATGGTAATTGCGGTGTGGGCATGGTTGAGTGTGCGCATTTCATCGTCTTCCGAGCGGACAATTTCAATGCCTTCACAGGTTGCGCTGTTAGTCGGTGGGTCGATTTTGCCCTGATACCAGATCAGGTGTTTTTGCGGGCTGGTGACTTTGTTGCAGAAGAAATCGCGCATCAGGTCGGGGTTGATGGTCTGATCATCGGAACTGACAACGCCGAAAACCGGCACATCGAAATCGGCCAGCTTTTCTTGGCCAAAGGGCTTGGTCAGCAAATAAAACTCCGCTGCCGCGTTCATGGCCATCGAACCATATTTGCCGGGATCGTTATTCTCGCCCTCACCGACCCAGTGTTTGACATATCGGACATAGGGGGTAAGCCAGGCCTGTTCGCTTTTGGCGGCAAGACCGGGCGACAGCATAACCAGTGCTTTGATCAAATCGCTCTTGGTCTGTTGTTCGCTATAGACCCGCCCGATCAGGGCGGCCCCGGTCGAAAAGCCCATCGGGATGATGTGATCAATCTCGTCCCCAAAGCTGTTCATGCCGAAACGAACGGTTTCGAGCCAGTCTTCATATTCGACATCAAGCAAGTCCCCCGGCACGGTGCCATGCCCCGGAAGAAGAACACCGTGAAACGTCGCACAGGGAAAGCGTTGGCGCAGATCATCACGGATGTCACTTAACCAATAAGGGCTGTCGGTCAGGCCATGTACCATCAAAAAGCCAACACCATTTCCCTGCGCAGGGTCGGTTTCTTCGTTGGCAGTGCAGGTGTTGCTCACCGGTCCAAGAGCGAAAGGCGCACGCATATCGACAACCTGATCAAGGGTATGAATGCCAAACGGTTTTTCTTCATGCGCAAATCGTGTCGTGGCAAGGACGTCGCGGAGTTGCTGGCGTGTGGAGCGGACATAATCTTCAAACGGCAATCCTTCGGCGGGCGGAGCAATCGCGGCACCGGATGGCGAAAGCGGGTCGGCTGACTTTGCGCAGGCACCTGTCGTCAAAAATCCCAGCAGGGCAAGGGATGCCAAACCAGTCTGAAATATGCGGGACGTACCCATGATGATTGCTCCGTTCGGTTCCCGGGATTGGACGTGGTTCTTCTATTGTTGTCAGAAGATGTTAACGCGGGAAGTCACATGGTGCGAGAAACAAAAAAGCGATCTGTTCACAGATCGCTTTTTCATCAATATCGCCGCTATGAGTAACCGGATTATTCCACGAGTTCCCAGCTGTGCGTGACCTCTGCGGCCTTTGACAGCATGATGGATGCCGAGCAGTATTTTTCTGCCGAAAGTTCGACAGCGCGACCGACCTTTGTTTCATTAAGGTTTTCACCCTTTACCTTGAAGTGCAGGTGAATTTTGGTGAAGACCTTCGGGTCGGTTTCTGCGCGTTCGGCCTTAACGTCGGTTTCGACATCAAGCACGTTTTCACGGCCCTTTTTGAGGATATGAACAACGTCAATCGACGAACAGCCACCGATACCAAGCAGAAGCATCTCCATCGGGCTCGGGCCAAATCCGTTATCCCTGTCGCCATCCATGACGACACCATGTCCGGTGCCACTCATTCCGGTGAAGGTCAGGTTTTCAAGCCACTTTACACGCGCTTCCATCTTCGCATTCCCATATGTGAACAATTGTTGTCTTAACCTCTAGCCCGCCTTGCGCTTACCTGCAAGGTGAGATCATGGAAAGTCGGCCGGGCAGTGGTCGCAAATGCGACCATGAGTGGTAAGTTGTTATAGGAGTTTTTACTTTCCGGATGGATACTGGTGTAATTATTCAGATCCCTATGGTGCAGGAGTATCAGTTATGACAGAGGATCCGACGCGCAGCAAAAGCCGTTTCATGATGGGCATGGAGCATGTCCTGCGTGAGATCAATCACGAAATCATCAGCCCGGCCATTCCGGATATGTCGGTTGAAAATGCTGTGCCGCTGATGATCACCGTTGCACGGCTTCGGGCGGATTATCTGAAATTTGCCTTTCACCTTTGCGATGATCGCGCAGAAGAACACCCGACGGTGGAAGAACTGGCAAGACTCAAGCATCTGAGAGAAAGCTTTCAGGAAATGCTGGCCGTCGCCAAGGAACTCGAACACTGCATTGATCGCGGTTACATCGATCTTCCGATGAAAAAATAACGATATTCTGACCTGCACCCGTGTTTGATGTCCTGCTATTCAAAAAAATAATGACTTATTCTCCAGTATATGCAATGGGTTGCGCATATAAATACACAAGGCCGTCTTAAAAGGTCTGATCTGGGACATCACATAAAACACGAATAAAGGGAGAGCGCTGTTTTGCAGCGCGCCGGGTGTCTTGTCAGTCAGTGCGGATGTTGTGGCAACTGCGGCGTTGTCACGCGACAGTCTTATTTTTCTTGATCCGGATGGCCTTACCGTCGTCTACGTCAACGCGGCTGCGGAAAAGCAGCTTGGCGATGCAAAATCGGTTTTGCGCAAAGGCACAGAGGTCAAACAGCTTCTGGCCTATCTTGCCAAAAATGGTGAATTTACCGATGGCGACGCGGTAGCAGCAGTTCGCAACGCCCTTGCATCGATTTCGTCGGGAAAACATGCCGAACTTCCGGCTTTCCGTCTGGGGAAAACGCCGTTTAACTGGCATTGCGATGTCGGACCGTCCGGGACATTTGCGCTGGTGTTACGTGACGCCGGACGCGCCCAAGAACTTGCCAAGGCGCTGGCCGAGCACAAGACGTTCATTCAGCACCTCATTGATGTTTTGCCAACCCCGGTTTACCTCAAAAACCGCGAAGGGGTTCTGACCCGCTGCAACGGTGCCTTTGCCGAACTGTTTGGCACGGATGTCGAAACGGCAATTGGCAAGAGAATGGCGGATTTCGCGCCCAAATCACTTGCCAAAACCGTCGGTGAACTCGAAGCACCTTTACGTGATGCCGAGGGGCAGGTACGTGACGAGATTACCTTTGCGATTGACGACAAGGAATGCATAGCCCTGTTTGCCGCCTCGACACTCAGGGGGCCAAGTGGCGCGATTGCGGGCACCATCGGGTCATTGATTGACGTGACCAGTCTTAAAAAGGCACAGGCCGAAGTCGCCGAGGCATCCCAGCGTCTGACAGGTCTGCTTGAAAGTGCACCGATCGGGGTCGGGATTTCCAACCGGGAAAGTGGCGTTTTCAAATTCTTCAACAGCACATTTTCCAAAATGCTCGGAATTGAAGACGAAAGCAAAGCAACGGACTCCATTCTTCTTTCCGAACGTTATCGCGAGAAATCGCTCGAGGATATGGATGCGCTGGGCGAACTTCAGGACGTCGAGATCCGGTTGCGCCGATCTGATATGCCCGAGGCGCGCTGGCTTAAAACATCAATCGAGCCGCTGTCGTTCCAGGGGGAGGAAAGCGTGCTGTGGTGGACCAGCGACATCACCAAGCAAAAGCACGCCGCGCGCGAATTGCAGAACAAGGCCAATAATGATGAGCTGACCCGGTTGGCCAACCGTGCGCGCTTCATGCAGAAGCTTGATCAGTGCGAAACCGTGTTGCGCGGGACCGATACGCCCGCCGCGATTTTTATCCTTGATCTCGATGGTTTCAAACAACTGAACGACACACAAGGTCACGCCGCCGGGGACTGGGTGCTGGTTGAAACCGGCAAACGCCTGAAACGTGCAGCCCGCCGTGCAGAAGAGGTGGCACGCCTTGGCGGCGACGAGTTTACCTTGTTGTTCTTAAACAAGGGCGCTGAAAAGGAAATGGCGGAGGCGGCTGAAGCCATTCTTGCCGAAATGAGCCGTCCTTTTGTCTGGGAAGGACATGATTGCGATATTTCCGCCTCGATCGGGCTGGCTGTGTTTGATGGCGGCAATTGCGATATGAGCGAGCAACTCCGCCGTGCTGACAAGGCAATGTACGAAGCCAAGGCGGCAGGCAAGGCGCAGTACCGCCTTTATACCCCGGATATGGAGCCCGATCTTCATACTGACGACTGAGCCGACGCGAATTCTTTTCCACGAAGTATCAGCGCGCTTGGTTCAATCGGGTTTAATGCCTAGGGCTTTCAAGAGCGGTTTGATATAGGGTGCATACGGTTTCCAGCGTTCAACACTGGTCTGATAAAGTCCCTGTCGGACCTGTGCCGCACTCGCAGTCCGGACCGAGCGCTCTGTCTTGTGGAAATCCAGCATCGCGTCATCCCAAGGCAGGCCGAGAAAGTCGATCAGCCTGCGGGCTTCGGGTTCGATATTGGTGACCAGATCTTCGTAATTGATCTCGATAAACCGATCCTTTGGCAGGACGGCGCGCCAATGCGCCATCAGGTCCTCATAGGCGCGATAAAACTCGCCAAGTTCTGTCTGGTTGCAGGTATAGACCTGCAAATTGGCAAACCGCTTGGAATAGCACGACAGACACGTATCGACCGGATTGCGGCGACAATGAATGATCTTGGCACCCGGCACGGAAAGCAGGATCAACCCAACCCAGGAAAAGTTCCCCAGCATCTTGTCGATGATCAGCTTTGTCGCCGGGGTGGGCGGATACATCGCGTTGACTTCTTCGCGATAGGATTTCGCCAGTTCCGCGAGCAGCGCAGAATTGCCGATTTTATCATGGTCTTCCGGCTGACTGGGGAAAAGCGTGCTAAACAGCCGGTCCTTGATTTTCGGGAATGTCCGCAACTCGCCCGTTGCCAATGTTTCTGGATGACTGCCTAGTATTTGTTCAGTCAGCGTGCTGCCACAGCGCGGCATGCCAACGATAAAGGCATGAGATGGGCCGTTGTCGTAGTGTTGCGGCAGGTCTTTGAACAGCTCCGCCGGAAAATAATCGGCAATCGCCCTGACGCGCCCGCAGGCGATTTTGGAATCATAGGCCTTTTGCGTCGGCGTGTTTTCGGCGAAGTCCTGACGGCGCAGCGCATTGGCGGCATCAAGATGGTGGATGGCCTGCTTTGGGTCTTTGCTGTCGATATAGGCCTTGCCAAGTGCAAAGCCGATCATCTCCCGATCAACCTTTTGCAGTACGGTGTCAGTATCGTTCAGGATATCGACCATCATCTTGATTTCGGGACTGTCAGGCTTGAACTTCATGACATCGGCCAGATCATGCCAAGCACGCCCTGACTTGGGGTTTTGGGCAATGACTTTCCGGAAGCATTCCTGCGCACCTTCCAGATCGCCCATGTGACGTTTTGCTTCGCCAAGTTGTAGCAGATTGCTTGTTCGGCGTTCCGGATCATCCGGGCCGATCTCTTCTGCGCGGGCCAGGTATTCCAGTGCTTCTTTTTCACGCCCGACCTTAAGCAATGCTGCCCCAAGATTGTTCAATGCCTGCCAGTTATCGGGACTGAAGCTGACAGCTTTTTCAAGGATGGTGATGCCTTGGGTGATGTGTTCTGCCTGAATAAGGTAAACGCCAAGGTCGCTATAGGTCTGTCCATGGGTTGGGAACTTCCGGATCGCGGCAAAAAGGATTTGCTGAACGAGATCATACCGGCCTGCACTGGCAAAAATGCCGGCAAGTTCACGGAAATAGTCAATTTTGCTGTCAGGCAAATTGCAGGCGGATTGCAGCAACTGTGCGGCTTCGTTCAGATTGCCCGTTGCACGGTGGATCTGCGCCATCATCATCAAGACGGGACCATAGCCTGGCGCGGTGGACATCGCCTGCTGCGCGCGTGCAAGGGCATCCGCGGCGTTGCCTGATGCAAGGGCGCTTCGCGCGGCCTGGATCAGTTTGTCAGCCTTTTGGCGGTTGCGCTTTTCGGCGAAACTCGATGGTGATGCTGGCTTGGTCATGAAGCTGATTTAATCCCGATGCGAAAGGTAAGGTCAAGCTTAGCGGCAAAGGGGTAAGCAAACTGTTAGGGCAGGGATAGCGAAACGAAAAACGCCCGGCCGATTGGCCGGGCGTTTCGCGTAAGCATTGTCTTCCGGATGGAAGATCAGCCGCTGTAGTACATGTCGAATTCGACCGGGTGCGGAGCCTGTTCGAAACGAACGACTTCTTCCATTTTCAGTGCGATGTATGCGTCGATCAGGTCGTCGGTCATCACATCGCCTTTTTTCAGGAATTCGCGGTCTGCGTCGAGGCTGTCGAGAGCTTCGTGCAGCGAACGGCAAACGGTCGGAACTTCTTTGAGCTCTTCCGGCGGAAGGTCATAGAGGTTTTTGTCCATTGCTTCGCCCGGGTGGATCTTGTTCTCGATACCGTCAAGGCCAGCCATCAGCATTGCAGAGAATGCGAGATACGGGTTGGCAAGGGCATCCGGGAAGCGGATCTCAACGCGTTTGCCTTTCGGAGACGCGGTGTACGGGATACGGCAGGAAGCGGAACGGTTACGTGCAGAATATGCCAGCAGAACCGGTGCTTCGAAGCCCGGGACTAGACGCTTGTAAGAGTTGGTCGTCGGGTTGGTGAAAGCGTTCAGTGCTTTGGCGTGCTTGATGATACCGCCGATGTAGTACAGAGCGGTTTCAGAAAGGTCAGCATAGCCATTGCCAGCAAACAGCGGTTTGCCTTCGTGCCAGATCGACTGGTGGGTGTGCATGCCCGAGCCGTTGTCACCGAAGATCGGTTTCGGCATGAAGGTTGCGGTTTTGCCATACTGGTGTGCAACCATGTGGATGCAGTATTTGTAAACCTGAACCGCGTCAGCATGTTCGATCAGGGTGCCGAATGCGATACCCAGTTCGTGCTGCGACGGGGCAACTTCGTGGTGGTGCTTTTCGCAACGCACGCCCATTTCGTTGATGTAGTTGACCATTTCGGCACGGATGTCGTTTGCCGAGTCAACAGGCGGTACCGGGAAGTAACCACCCTTCGGACCCGGACGGTGGCCGCGGTTGCCGCCTTCGAATTCGGTGCCGGTGTTGTACGGACCTTCTTCGGAGTCAAGCGCGTAGGCCATGCTTTCCTGCGAGGTGCTCCAACGAACGTCGTCGAACATGAAGAATTCCGGTTCTGCGCCGAAATATGCGGTGTCGCCGATACCAGCGGATTTCATGTATGCCAGTGCGCGTTTCGCGGTCGAACGCGGGCAACGCTCGTAACCCTGGCCGGTGGCCGGTTCGATAACGTCACAAACAAGGATCAGGGTCGGCTGCGCGGTGAACGGATCAACAACGGCGGTCGACGGATCCGGCATCAGGATCATGTCGGATTCGTTGATTTCTTTCCAACCGGAGATCGACGAACCGTCGAACATAATGCCGTCAACAAAGACGTCTTCGTCGATGGTGCAGATATCCTGTGCGGTGTGCTGCCATTTACCTTTGGTATCGGTAAAGCGCAGATCGACAAACTGGATGCCTTTTTCTTTGATCAGATTAAGTACAGAAGCAGCGTCAGACATGATGCAACCCTTTAAAACTCATAAACAGTTACCGTATGGTGTTCAACGAAAGGCGTGACCGATCAGATCGCGTCGTTACCCCGTTCACCAGTACGAATACGGATCGCGTCCTCAAGTGAGGAAACGAAAATTTTACCGTCGCCGATACGCCCGGTATGAGCGGCTTGCTGGATTGCCTCAATCGCACGCTCTACCAGCGTGTCCTCGACGACGATTTCCAGCTTTACCTTCGGCAGAAAGTCCACAACGTACTCGGCGCCGCGATACAGCTCCGTATGACCTTTCTGACGTCCGAAACCTTTGGCTTCGGTGACGGTAATCCCTTTGAGACCAATCTCTTGAAGGGCCTCTTTTACCTCGTCAAGCTTGAACGGCTTGATGATGGCTTCAATTTTTTTCATTAGCGCCCTCTGCTTTTTGGCGAGAGTTGCGTTGAACTCTGTAAAGCGTAATGCTTCGCCCTCTGACTATTGCACGGACCATGCCAGTTTTCACCGGCAACGGCATTCTAAGGATTCTCTGTGCGAAAACCCAGCAAAACCCATGAAATTTTTAAGATTTTCTGGTTTGCTGGTGACTGTGTTTTAGGCAAGATGTTCAAAAAATATGCAAACGCCCTGTTTAGAGGGCAGACAGGCTGGTTCAAACCTCTCCGGGCTTGCCATTCCGGGGCCATCATGCGACAGGATTTGCTATGCAAGGGTGTGGTCGGGCACAAAAATTATACCCGATGACCGGGACTCGACTGACCATGATACGACCGGGGGCCACCATCCGGTGAACGACCATAATATAAAGGACGCCTCATGACCGAATTCGTCGGCAATCCACTTTTCGCTTCGGGCGGGATCACGATCTTCGAAGTGATGAACGAACTGGCCCAGAAACATAAGGCCATTAATCTGGGGCAGGGTGCGCCGGATGAAGATGGCCCGGCCGATATTCGAGAAGCCGCCGCCAAGGCAACGATGGAACTGTCCAACCAGTATCCGCCGCTGGCTGGTGTGCCCGAACTGCTTCAGGCCGTTGCCGACCATAACAAGCGATTTTATGGCATCGAGGTTGATCCGAAAAAAGAAGTGCTGGTTTCCGTCGGTGCGACCGAGGGGTTGGCCGACGTGATCATTGGTTTGGTCGCACCCGGTGATGAAGTCATCCTGATCGAACCACTTTATGACAGCTACCTTCCGATGGTGAAGCTGGCGGGCGGCATTCCCAAACTGGTGCGCGTTACCCCGCCGCACTGGGAATTGCCACGTGACGAACTGGCGGCGGCCTTTTCGGAAAAAACCAAGCTGATCCTGCTGAATTCGCCGCAGAACCCGTGCTCGAAGGTTTACGGTGATGACGAGCTGCAATTCATTGCCGATCTATGCATCAAGCATGATGTGATTGCACTCTGTGACGAGGTTTATGAGCATCTGGTCTTTGACGGGCGCAAGCACAAACCATTGATGACGTTCCCGGGCATGCATGAGCGCACCGTGCGCATCGGATCGGCGGGCAAGACCTTCTCGCTGACCGGCTGGAAGATTGGCTATATTACGGCTTGTGCAAAGCTGATGGAGCCGATCAAGAAGGCGCATCAGTTCCTAGTCTTTACCGTCGCACCCGATCTGCAGCACGGTGTCGCCTATGGGCTTAACAAGGACGATTCCTATTTCGAAAACTTCACCGCCAACATGCAGGCCAAGCGTGACTACCTGATGAATGGGCTTAAGGAAGTCGGATTTGATGTCCTTGACTCACAAGGCACCTATTTCATCACCTGCGATTTCCGCCCGCTTGGCTATGATTGCGATGATGTCGAGTTCTGCCAGATCATGATCAAGAAAGCCGGTGTGGTCGCCATCCCGGTATCGGCCTTCTATCAGGGTGAAGATGGCGGTGTGCGCAATTTTGTGCGGTTCTGCTTCTGCAAGGACGAAGCCAAGATGGCAGAGGCGATTGCACGCATGAAAAAGGCTTTTGCCAAGTAAGCCGTGGGCGCAAAACAAGGCATTTGAAAGAACAGCGGGCCGACATGGAAATGTCGGCCCGTTTTGGTTGCGCGAGGGCGATGGTGTCAGGCCGTTTGTTCAAGTGTGCCCTGTCCCTGAAGCGGCAGGCCCGCCTCGCGCCAGTCATTCTTGCCTTCGTGATAATCGCGCACATTGCTGTAGCCAAGCTTGGTCAGCGCCATCTGGGCTATGCCGGAATTCTTGCACGGGCCACTGGCGCAATAGACAACAATCGGTGCATCCAGATCGGGCAGGATCTGTTTGATGCCCTCATCAATCGCATCATGGGGAATGTTGATCGCACCGGGCAGGTGGGCATCAACATAATACCGCGCCGGAAGCGCTTCGATCAGGGTCGGGGCATTTGCGGTGCCAAGGGCGGCCTTAAGCTCGTCACGGGTAATGGTTCTGGTCATTTTCCAATCTCCATCAGGAATATCGTTGGTTGATGGGATCAGTATTAATGTGCGTCTACGCGAAGTAAATTTGCGATAAATCGATTAGTATGTGCAATAATGCGAATAATCAGATGGCGCGTTCGGAGGATTGCACATGCTGGAATGGGATGATTTGAAACTGGTGCTGGCGGTGGGGCGCGCGCGCAGCATCACGCAGGCGGCCAGACAAACCGGCATTCACCATTCCACGTTGTTTCGCCGCATGGCTGATATTGAAAGTCGCATCGGTGCCAAGCTGTTTGAGCGGCAGCAGGGTGATTATCAACCAACGCCAGCGGGCTTGGCGGCCATCGAAACCGCCGAAAAGCTTGAAGCCGAAATGGCCGTGCTTGCCCGAACGCTGGCCGGACAGGATATCCGCCCGTCAGGCACGGTGCGCCTGACCACGACCGATACGTTGCTTCACGCCGTGCTGGCAGATGATCTTGCGGCGTTTGCGCAGGCCTATCCCGAAATCACTGTGCAGGTCGTGACCGATAACCGGTTTTATGATCTCAACCGCCATGATGCCGATATCGCCATCCGGCCCAGCAATGCGCCGAATGAAAATCTGGTTGGGCGGCAAATTGCTCCGATCCGGTCGGTGGTTTGTGCGGCAAAGGGTATGGGTGATCCCAAGGACGGTGATGGGCCGTGGATCACCTGCGATGAAAGCCTTGCCCATATCAAGGCCGCCCGGTGGCGTGACAAACATTTTCACGATCAGCATGTCACGATGCGCAGCAATTCACTTTTGAATGTGGCGCGGCTGGTCAATGCCGGGGCGGGTTATGCGGTACTGCCGGTGTTTCTTGCCGGGGCATTTGACAATATCGCGATCCTTGGTGACGCGATTGACGGGCTTGATAATGATCTTTGGATGCTGATGCACCGCGATCTTAAAGCTGTGCCGCGCGTTCGGGCCTTCAATGACTTTATGTTTCCGAGGCTTAAGGCCAAATCAGCCCTGTTTGCCGGCGCGTGATTGGCCAAAGAAAAAGCCGGGTTTCCCCGGCTTTTGTGCAGTTGAGTATCGGCAATACGTTGATCAGGATTTGACCATTTCCCAGCTGCCGGTTTTGGCAGAGCGGGCAAACGCATCCAAAATCTGCATATTGGCAATTGCGTCTTCAATCGGATAATCGACCGGGCTTTCGCCGGCAAAGATCTTAGTCGCGGCTTCACCCTGCAGGGTGTACTGGTTGCAGACCGGGAATTTGATTTCGCGCGCGTCGTCAAAGCCCGGCTGTTTCTGACCGGCAACGCGAATGACCGCTTCGTTTTCCGGCACAGCATTAAAGGGCATCAGGATCTCAATCCGGCCTTCGGTGCCAAGGATATGCACACGCTGTACGGCGGCCGACTGGGTGCCACACACAAAGCTCGCCTGCAGGCCGGATCCGAAATCAAGCATGCCAGATACCAAACGGTCGGTACCGAATTTTGGGTCCTTGTCCATCAGCGACACCACGCGGACGGGCTCCTTGCCGGTGATAAAGCGCGGGCCCACAATGCAATAGCAGCCGATATCAAGCAATCCGCCGCCGCCAATGTCCTTTTTATTGCGGACATTGTTCGGATCGGCATTGAAATAGGTGAAGATGCTTTGCACCGTGGTAAGTGTGCCGATCTGACCGCTTTCGACGATCTTGCGGGCTTCCAGCCATTGCGGATGATGGCGGACCATAAAGGCCTCAAGCACCTGCTTGCCGCTTTTGTCGCGGGCGCTAATCAGCCGCTTGGCATCTTCGGTATCAAGGCCGATCGGTTTTTCACACAATACATGCTTTCCGGCCTCAAGTGCCTTGATCGTCCATTCGACATGCAAATGGTTGGGCAGGGGATTGTAGATCGCCTCGATTGACGGATCAGCCAGCAGTTCTTCATACGAACCATAGGCGCGCGGAATGCGCATGTTTTCAGCGACCTCACGGGTCTTTTCAAGATCACGACCGGCAATCGCCAGGATTTCAAGCTGATCGCTTTCCTGCATGGCCGGGATGACCTTTTCCGTGCCGATCTTGGCGGTGCTAAGGATGCCCCACTTCATTCCGATACTCCGTCTGTTTTTCTATTATTTGGCCGTTTCCATGCCAAGGCAGGCAAGCAACCCTTTATATATGGTGTCTTGGTAACCTGCATTTGTGGCAATAGCCTGTTATTGGACCAGATTAATTAAGCCATGTGAGCATGGATGCAAGATGTTCAGACGGGTGGGGTGCCCAATTTACGGATAGGAAAGGACACAGAATCCCGATCAGGATTGCTCAAGCCCGCAAAAATCGGTGCTTTGAACAACTTGGCGGAAATCGGGCTAAAAAATTGAAAATATGCGCTTGACGTTGGGGGCCTCGGGCCATATAAACCGCGCCACACGATGGCGGGTGTAGCTCAGGTGGTTAGAGCACCAGTTTGTGGCACTGGGGGCCGTGGGTTCAAGTCCCATCACTCGCCCCATTTGTGAAAAGGTCAGGCAGAAATGCCTGGCCTTTTGTCTTTTGCGCACCTTTTTGCCGCAGCCCCGGTTGCCTTTGACGGGTGATCGACTAGACTGCCCGAAAATATCAATGTTCGGGGCGATATGGGGCGGCATGGCGAAGCTCAAAGTTGATCAGGCAATGAAGCGCGCAAAGGCGCATATGCGCAAAGGCGAAATGGCCGAGGCGCGCGCCCTTTATGAAGCCGTCCTTGCCGATTATCCCAAAAACGAACGCGTCAAAACGGCCCTTGCCGAACTCAGCGGCCCTGTGAAGGTAGCTGCCCCTTCAAAGGGTGCTGCGTCCGGTACTACCGAGCCACCGGCCGAGGTGTTTGCCAAACTTTCGCAAGCCTATCAGGCCGGTCGTTTGCAAGATGTGCATGCCATGACCGGGCAGCTTTTGAGCCAGTATGGCAATTCTGCCAAGCTGTGGAACTTCCGTGCTGCGGTCAGCAGCAATCTGAACCTGCTTGACGATGCCGAGCAGGCCTTGCGACAGGTCGTGCGCCTGCAGCCGGGCATGGTTGCGGCCAAAAGCAACCTTGGCGTCATTCTGGAACGTCTTGGCAAGTTGGCCGAGGCAGAGGAATGCTATCGCGCGGTGATTGCGAGCGCCCCCGAATTTGCCGAGGCGCATAACAATCTGGGTAACATCCTTAAAAGTAGCGGCAAGCTTGAAGAAGCCCAAGGCTGCTATATCAATGCAATTGCGCGCAAGGCAGATTATGCTGACGCGCATTATAACCTTGCCAACACGCTCCGCGAACGCGACCAGCTTGAAGACGCCAAACAGCAATATTTCAAGACGCTCAAGCTGCAGCCGAAACTGGCTGAAGCCTGGTACGGCCTTGGGCAAACCTTGGCGGAGCTTAAATCTGCGCCAGAAGCGGTTGAAGCGTATCAACGCGCCCTTGCCATCAAACCGGGCTACGTTTTGGCGATTGTTGAGCTATTGCGCGAACAAAGCCGTTTGTGTGACTGGCGGGCGTGTGATCTGTTTGATCAGTATGGCGCACAGCTTGGCGTCACGGGCGAGGCTGCCTTGCCATTCCCGTTGCTGCCGTTTGAGGATAACCCGGCCCATCAACTGGCCCGGTCGCGCAACTGGGCACAAAGCCACTTCTCGGCCGCCGCCCCGGTATCCACGATCCAGCCAACCCCGGCGGACGGGCGCAAAATCCGGTTGGGCTATTTCTCGGCCGATTTTCATGATCACGCCACCATGTTCCTGATGGCCGGCATTCTGCGCCATCATGACAGGTCGAAATTCGAGATCTTTGCGTTCAGCTATGGCCATACCACGGATGGCGCACAACGCGATCAGATGTTGGAGAATGTTGACCAGTTCTTTGATGTGCAGGAAATGTCGGATGGCGTTCTGGTCGCATTTGCCCGCGAACAGAACCTTGATATCGCAATCGACCTCAAGGGCTATACCCGCAACAGCCGTCTGGAACCGTTTGCCAAACGCGTGGCACCGTTGCAGATCAGCTACCTTGGCTATCCCGGTACGCTTGGCGCAGATTTCATCGATTATATCATCGCTGACCCGGTCGTCATTCCGCCCGAACAGCGCAGCGGTTATCACGAGAAGATCATTTATCTGCCGGGGTGCTATCAGCCCAATGACAATACGCGCGACATCTCGAACAAGCCGATGACGCGCGCCGAGCTTGGCCTGCCCGAAGATGGTTTTGTGTTCTGTTGTCTGAACAACAACTACAAAATCATGCCAGCCGAATTTGCCATCTGGATGCGGGTGATGAAGAAGGTTGAAGGCAGTGTGCTCTGGCTTTGGTGCAATGATGATGTCGCCAAGACCAACCTGCGCGAGAGTGCGGAAAAGCATGGGGTTTCGGGTGACCGTCTGATCTTTGCCGGTTACATGCCGCAGTCCGAGCATCTCGCGCGCTTGCGCCATGCCGACCTGTTTATCGATACCTTTAATGTCAATGCACACACGACCGCCAGTGACGCGCTCTGGGCCGGATTGCCGGTGGTGACACTGGCCGGAAAACAGTTCGCCGCCCGCGTTGCCGCCAGCCTGCTGTCGGTTATCGGCCTGCCGGAACTGACCGCCGAAACGCCCGAGGCCTATGAGGAGCTCATTCTCAAGCTCGCGCAAAACCCCGACATGCTGGCAGATCTGCGCACCAAGCTTGACGCAAATCGCCTAACCCAACCTCTGTTTGATACCGAAGGCTACACGCGCGGGTTTGAGCAGGGGCTGGAGCAGGCGTTTGTGCAAAGGTTGGCTGGGGAAGCGTTTTCGGACATTGCGGTTAATGTCTAGGCTTGTCTGATTGTGGTCTGATGTCACATTCCTGACGAAATAATTCCGAATAAGGGACGCATCTTCCGGCTCGATTGACTGGAAGGTTGTGCGTTGCGGTCCGCGGTCACATGGACTGCGTATAGGTTTAGTGCGCATATGACCCCGACCTTCAAGGACTGATGGATATGCCGGGCAAAAGACCACTTCCGATGCTGACCCGCCGTGCCTTCTCAGTGACCCTTCTGGGCGCGATGGCCACTCCCGCTATGGGCCGGGCCTTTGCTCAGACGCCGACCAATATCCGTTCGCGAATTGCTGACATGTCCCAGCTTCACGCAATCATGGTCCAGCGCGGTGACGAGATTATTGTTGCCGAAGCACCGCGCGGGCTGGGTTTGGATCGGGTTGCGAACATCAAGTCCTGCTCGAAAAGCATCATCGGTCTGCTGACCGGTAACGCGATTGCGCAAGGAGCGATCTCCTCGGTCGACGCCACCATCGGCGAAATCGCACCGTCTATCATTCCGTCGAACGCCACCCCCGGTGTGGAAGACCTGACCATCGAAGATCTGGTGACGCTCCGGGCCGGGCTTGAAAGCACATCAGGGCGCAATTACGGCGCTTGGGTCAATTCCGATAACTGGGTTTCCTTTGCGCTGCGCCGCCCCATGGTCGCCACGCCGGGCAGGCGGATGATCTATTCCACCGGCACCACGCATGTCCTTGGTGCGGTGCTTGCGGTTGCGACCGGGAAAAGCCTGCTCGCGCAGGCGCGCGATGTCCTTGGTCAGCCGCTCGGTATTGAAATTCCAGCTTGGACACGCGATCCGCAAGGCTATTATTTCGGCGGGAATCAGATGGCGATGACCCCGCGCGGGATGTTGCGCATCGCGACCCTCATGCGGGATCAAGGCAGGTTCAATGGCGACCAGATCATTCCAGCGGACTGGATAGACCAGTCAACCCAACCCCACACCCGATCACCATATTCGGGGCTCGCGTATGGTTATGGCTGGTTCCTGAGCCGTAGCGGTTTCATTATCGCACGCGGCTATGGCGGTCAGATCATTGCGGCCCATCCGGAAAAGAACCTGGCGGTAGCCATCACCTCTGATCCGACCTCGCCCGCACGATCAGGCGGATATTTTGGGGATTTGATGGACCTGCTTGAGGGACCCGTGCTTTCACTGGCCTGACAGAAGTGTCTAAAGAGCATGTAGAAAAGGTGGCGGCCATGATGGGGCAGAAAAACAAACCTGTCCCCTTTTTCGCGCACTTATTATGAAATCAAATGTAAATAGTAGTTCGGTCTGTTGTTGGTAGGCTTAACCTGAAAGGACTGTATTGGCGACTTATCTATTGAGAAGACGTTTCAATCGCGTTTTCTAGTGATTTCTTCATTTTCGCAAATTGAGTCCTGTTGTTGAAAATTGGTAGTGTAAGTCTGCGCAAATTTTGGCAAACAGTATGATGTTTAGAGATAATGGTAGAATTCAAGCCGCCCGATGATACGTACATACGTTTTGTGGAAGCGAAAATCGACGATAATTCACTCAATAAATGCTGTAGCGCATATTTTGCTTCATAAAAATGCACGTTGCATTCCTGATGATTGCTTTCATTTAAGAAGTTCAATCTATGTTGAGTGGTTGTTATTTCAGAACCTATCTGCTCAAATATTTCGTCGAAATGTACATGGAAAATATGCGGAGTAGGTTTGTTTGAATGGTAGAAATCGTATGTTTCCGTGGTTAAAGTCTTAACTTTTTCAGAGATATCAGCGATGCTTTTTTCTACCGTATTCGCTATATCTATTGAGGGTTGGAATTTCGCGCGCATCGTGTTCTTTAATCTTCGTTGGTCAATTATCCTTTGTTTTGTGAATAGCAGGTAGGCAACCAAAACACCGATTACAGAACCTATCAGGCTTTGCCAAATCTCAAGCTGGTTCATCAATACGCATCCATACAAGGTCAAAAATCCCCAAACACCAAATAGAAATAAGCTCAATATAGGCACTTTGATGAAGAGAAATATGATGCAATTCAGGTGCAAGGCAGACCCTCACTAATTTTCTGAGCGCAAACTAATTAAACTACATAATTCCATAAAAGCACCTAATCTGCTAGGTAACGCTCCATATTTCCCCAACGGGTTCATTGCTTGCCAGGAGATCGCCCTATGTCGACCAATCGCATTACCCTTCGCCGTCCCGATGACTGGCATTTGCATTTGCGAGATGGCGAGATGTTGAAAGGTGTGATTGGCGAGACGTCCGAACATTTTGCCCGCGCGATCATCATGCCCAATCTGGTACCGCCGGTGGTCAAGACGGCCGATGCCGTGGCATATCGCGACCGGATTACCGCCGCCATCCCGTCAGGCCATGATTTTACCCCGCTGATGACGCTTTATCTGACCGAGGGCAGCAATCCCGATGATATCGAGGAAGGTTACAAGGCCGGTGTGATCACGGCACTCAAGCTTTATCCGGCCGGGGCGACTACGAATTCGGACAGTGGTGTGCGCAATTTCGATAATGCCATGCCAGCGCTGGAGCGTATGGCAGAGCTTGGCATTCCGCTATGTGTACACGGCGAAGTCACCGATCCCGACATTGATATTTTTGACCGTGAAGCGGTGTTTATCGACCGGGTTCTCGATCCGCTGCGCAAGCGTCTGCCGGAACTGCGCGTGGTGATGGAGCACATCACGACCGAAGACGGTGTCGATTATGTCAAAGCCAATGACAACAACCTTGGTGCTACGATCACGACGCACCATCTGATCATTAACCGCAATGCCATTCTGGTTGGCGGCATTCATCCGCATATGTATTGCCTGCCGGTTGCCAAGCGTGAAAAGCATCGTTTGGCGCTGCGTGCGGCGGCGACGTCGGGTAATGTGCGTTTCTTCCTTGGAACAGACTCAGCGCCGCATACCGACGAGCGCAAGGAAAGCCCGTGCGGCTGTGCCGGGATCTTTACCGCCAACAACACCGTGCAGCTTCTGGCGCACGTGTTTGAGGAAGAAGGGGCGCTTGATAAGCTTGAAGGCTTTGCCTCGATCCATGGCCCGCAATATTACGGCCTGCCAATCAATGGTGATCAGATCACGCTGGAAAAACGCAGCGAGCCGGCCAAGTTCGCGGAGAAGATCGAAACCGGCGAAGGCCCGGTGACGGTGTTTAATCCGGGCTTTGACGTGTTCTGGCATTACGCTGACTGATTTCGGTGACAGACAAAGCAAAAGCGGCTCCGAGTGGGCCGCTTTTTTGTTGGGCTATCTTCATTCCGGGCGGCGCGGATGCTAACCGCTGAGGTCAATTTTGCCCGGCGCTGCATTTAGGCCAAGGGCCATGCGATAGCTTTCTGCCGCCGCACTGGCCTGCGAGGCGATCATCGCCGAGATGTTCTTTGATGCGCCCTTGGCGACATTGAAATCAGCCGCCGAACTTCCGGGCACCGATGCCGCACGTGAAATGGCGGCCTGATTGGCAATCGCCGCCACACCATCAAGTCCCTGAATGGGGCGGATGCTGACTTTGCCGCCGGTGGCATAAAGCCGCCCGTCGGGGCCTGCGGTATAGCTGTAGCTGATCATGCCGGCATTGGCCCCGGCGAGGGTTTGGTGGCTTTCTTCCTCTGTCCGGACAATCGCATCGCGGGCACTTAGTTCGCGCACAATCTCACGTTCCGACGCGGTCAGGAGGGCCGGGTTTGAGGTGGGTTGGCGCGCATTTTCCGGGGTGGCTTCGCGTTCTTCCTGCTGGCGCTGTGTCGGGCTTTGGGTATTCGCATCGTCCGGTGCAGCACCATGAATATCGCGCGGATCAAGCTGTTGAATGATGGTCACCACCGAGGCCGCACTGTTGACCGGTGCGGTTTGCGCAGGCGTAGGCGAAGGTGGCGGTGCCGCTTGGCGCTCGCCCGTATTGGAGGATTGCGATGGGTTTGTTTGATCTGTCCGTGCCGAAGGGCCGTTTGCCGGGGCTTGTGTGGCAGCAGCGATGGTGCTGGAAAGCGGGACAAGCGCAACGGCGGCTGGTAATGTTTGCGGCGCAGACGTGAGCGTTCCGCCCGACCCGTTGGTTGGCGGTTGGCTCCCGGAGCCGAGCAGGGCGCGTGTGGCAATAATCTGGCCAAGTTGCCCGCCACTGCCGGGGATAACCTGTATTGCACCTGCCTGTATCATGACGCCCAGTATAGCCCAGCTTGGGGTTAAATGTATATAAGCCGATCAAGGGGATGACAGGGCGTTATGACAGAGATCACGCCGGTTTGATGCGCCGGTTTTGCCCGCACCGGTTAAGGTGGGATCAAATCTGTTGAAATCTGGTTTGGTGATCATGCGTGCGTTGAGTGTTGCCCTGTCCTTTTTGCTGATTGCTGTCGCGGTTGTTGTGCCTGTGCGCCACTTGCAGGCTGCGCCGGATGCCGATTTATGGCCGGATTGGCAGGCGCATGATCCGGGCAGTACGGTCGAGATTGACCATGGCGATTGGCAGGCGGTGCTGGATCGCTATGTCACCCAACATGCGCCCGGTGTGACCAGTTTTGATTATGCAGCCGCCAGTCGGGATGGCGGGACGGAGATGGTCGCGGGCTATGTCGATGCCATGACCAAGATCAACGTCGATGCGCTTAACCGCGATCAACAATTTGCCTATTGGGTGAACCTGTATAATGCGCTGACCGTTAAGGTGGTTCTGGACCATTATCCGGTCGATAGCATCCGCGATATCGACATCTCGCCTGGGTTATTTTCATCTGGCCCATGGGGCAAGAAACTGATCACGGTCGAGGGCAGGACGCTTAGCCTTGATGATATCGAACATCGCATATTGCGACCGATCTGGCGCGATGCGCGCATTCATTATGTGGTCAATTGTGCGTCGATTGGTTGCCCGGCATTGGCGCCGGAGGCCTTTGACGCGGACAAGCTTGAAGCGCAGCTGGATCAGGCGGCGCGTGATTTCATCAACCATCCACGCGCGGTGCGTATCAATGCCGATGGCGGCCTTGTGCTTTCAAGCCTGTATGACTGGTATCGGGATGATTTCGGGAAAAGTGATGCGGAATTCATCGCGCATCTGAGAAAATTCGCCGGGTCGGAGCTGACGAAAGCTCTGGGCGGTATCACGGAACTTGATGTCGCCGACTATGAATATGACTGGGCGTTGAACGCCCGATAGTACCCGCCAAGGTGAACCGGTGCGTTACGCCGCCGTGTTGTGTAGCCCTGGTTTGACAGGGTTGGTCGTGGCCCATGCATCGGCATGTGCGTCCTCGACCGGATTTTCCGGCCGATTCTGATTTACCTGCTCAATCGTGTGACGAACATCACTGGCAGAGACGCCGTCATAGCGCATTAATGTCTGAACGATCGGGTCGGCAAGCATGTCTTCGACCGTCAATTCCTGATCAACATAACTCATCATCTCATATCCCGATTTTTTTGTTATGCGTAATGTAATGCAATTGCAAGTCATTCGCAATAACTATTCTGTGTCGATGGTGACTTTTTTTCATTTTTGTCTCTGAAACGCTTTGATCTGCCTTAAGGCAGGGCATCTATGCGAGAATTTCGCAAACTGCATTCAGCGGCCTGCAGCGTGCTGTTATTGGGGCAAAATCTGTGAAAAGGTATTTCCTTGATTAAAAAGCGTATGGGTCTTAACGCTTGATCTGGTCTGTTCGTCACCGCGATAAGGCCCAATAAGTATGGCAAAAATGGGCTAATAAAATGAAACGTCCGGGAATTCGTGAATACGGCTTGCTGTTGCTGCTGGCCTTGATGTGGGGAAGTTCGTTCACCTTCATCAAAATCGGCGTGCATGCCTATTCGCCGCTGGTGGTGGCCTGTGGCCGTTTGTCCTTTGCCGCCCTTGTCCTGTGGTGTTTCGCAGCTATTCGTAAATCCGAACTGCCCAAGGGGCGTGGTGCCTGGATTTCGACCTTTATGGTGGCCCTGATCGGCAATGCCATTCCGTTCTTTTTGATCAGTTTTGGCGAAACACAGGTCGATGCCGGATTGGCCGCGATCCTGATGTCGACCGTGCCGCTGACCACGGTGGTCTTGGCGCATTTCTTTACCCATGATGAAAAGCTTTCGACCGGCAAGGTCGTCGGCGTGATTTTGGGAACGATCGGCGTGATTGTGCTGGTCGGGCCGGAAACACTTTCCGGGCTGGGGGGAGAATTCCTGTTCCAGTTGGCCATTCTGGTTGCAGCAATCGGTTATGGGATCTCATCGCTTGTGGCGCGCAATCTGCGTGATCAGCCGCGCATCGGATCGACGGCCGTGATCCTGACTTTTGCCGCCTTGATGCTGATGCCCTTTACCCTGATTATCGATCAGCCCTGGACAATGGACTGGGACCCTGAAGGCGCACTTGCCATCATGTATCTCGGCATGTTCCCGACCGGCATTGCCATGTTCCTGATCCTGCAACTGATTGCGGTGGCCGGGGCCAGCTTCCTTGTGTTTAACAATTATCTGGTGCCAGCTGTTGGTGTGGTCATCAGTTTTATTGTGCTGGGCGAAGTGCCCCAACCCAATGCATTGATTGCCCTGGCGGTCATTCTGGGCGGGATTGCCGCATCACAGATGCGTTTTGGCCGCAAACCGAAGGATGTCGAGCGGCCGGTTTTGAAGTCTGATCCGATGACACCGGTGATGGAAGTTCCCAAAGGCGACAAATCGGGCGGAAAGTGACGGTTTTATATGCCGGAAAAACCGCGAATTTTCGCGAAATTTCGAACTTTATTGCCCAACCTTGCGCGATAGGATTTGTCAATATTGTTTGTGCGGGACAAACCTGATACTTTCCGCCTTTCTGGTCCGGCATGTGCCTTCAAATAGGTGTATGTCACGCCGATTGAATCATTTCTGATCAAGCGTTTAAGAGGTCACGGCCTTTGTCCACCAAAGAGACCAATCCCGAGAACCGCGATATCTTCCCGGTTTCCATCGAACAAGAAATGCGCCGCAGCTACCTCGATTACGCGATGAGCGTGATCGTCAGCCGCGCACTGCCTGACGTCCGAGACGGTTTGAAGCCGGTACATCGTCGTATTCTGTACGCCATGCACGAGAACGGGTTTGAATATAACAAGCCGTTCCGCAAATCGGCCCGTGTGGTCGGGGACGTGATGGGTAAATATCACCCGCACGGCGACAGCGCGATTTACGATGCCATGGTCCGTATGGCGCAGAATTTCTCCATGCGCCTGCAGCTGATTGACGGGCAGGGCAACTTCGGGTCCATGGATGGCGACAAGGCCGCCGCCATGCGTTACACCGAGGCCCGCATGGCCAAGGCCGCGCACTTCCTTCTGGATGATATCGACAAGGATACGATTGATTTCCGCGATAACTATGACGAAACCACCAAGGAACCGTCAGTTATCCCGGCCCGTTTCCCCAACATGCTGGTCAATGGTGCCGGTGGTATTGCGGTTGGTATGGCAACCAACATTCCGCCGCACAACCTTGGCGAAGTCATTGATGGCTGCATGGCCTATGTTGATGATCCCAATATTTCCGTCGAAGGTCTGATGGAATTTGTCCATGGTCCGGATTTCCCGACCGGTGGTCTTATTCTTGGCCGTTCGGGCATCCATTCGGCGTTCAAGACCGGCCGTGGTTCTGTCGTCATGCGGGCACGTACCCATGTCGAGGAAATCCGTGCCAACCGCGAAGCCATCATCGTGACCGAAGTTCCCTATCAGGTGAACAAGGCCACCCTGATGGAAAAAATCGCCGAACTGGTCCGCGACAAGAAGCTCGAAGGCATTTCCGATCTGCGTGACGAGTCTGACCGTTCGGGCGTGCGCATGGTGATCGAGCTTAAGCGTGATGCCAATGCCGACGTTGTCCTGAACCAGCTGTTCCGCTTTACAGCACTTCAGACCTCGTTTGGTGTCAACATGCTGGCGCTGAACCGTGGCAAGCCGGAACTGATGAACCTGAAGGAAATCATTCAGGCCTTCGTCGAATTCCGCGAAGAAGTCATTACCCGTCGTACCATCCACCTTCTGAAAAAGGCGCGTGATCGTGCCCATGTCGTGGTGGGTCTGGGTATTGCCGTATCGAATATCGACGAAGTCATCAAACTGATCCGTAATGCAGCCGATCCCACTGTTGCACGTGAACAGCTGATGGAACGTGATTGGGCGGCGGGCGATATCGTTCCGCTGATCGAACTGATTGCCGATCCGAACCAGGTTGGTTCAACCGATGGCATGTATCGCCTGTCCGAAGCACAGGCACGTGCGATCCTTGAACTGCGTCTGCATCGCCTGACCGGTCTCGAACGCGACAAGATCGCGGGCGAATTGACCGAGTTGGGTGAGAAGATCAAGGACTTCCTTGATATCCTTGCCTCGCGTGAGCGCAAGCTGACGATCCTCAAGGATGAACTGACCGAAATGCGCAATGAATTCGCCGACCCGCGTCGCAGCGAAATTCAGGAAGCAGAATTCGAACATGACATCGAAGACCTGATTGCCCGTGAAGACATGGTCGTGACCGTGTCGCACAGCGGCTATATCCAGCGTGTTCCGCTGTCGACCTATCGCGCACAGCGTCGCGGTGGTAAAGGCCGTTCGGGCATGGCAACCCGCGAGGAAGATTTCGTTTCCAAGCTGTTTGTTGCCAATACCCACACCCCGGTTCTGTTCTTCAGCTCCGAGGGCATGGTCTACAAGATGAAGGTCTGGCGCCTGCCGATGGGTACGCCGCAATCGCGCGGCAAGGCGCTTGTGAACCTGTTGCCGCTCTCAGAAGGCGAATATATCACCACGGTCCTGCCGCTTCCCGATGAGGAAGAATGGCCGAACCTGCATGTGATGTTTGCCACCTCGACCGGTAACGTCCGCCGTAACAGCCTTGCCGATTTCGTGAATGTGAAATCAAACGGCAAGATCGCCATGAAGCTTGAAGAAGAGCGTGGTGACAAGCTGATTGCGGTTCAGACCTGTACCGATGATGACGACATCCTTCTGACAACCCGTCAGGGCAAGTGCATTCGTTTCCGTGTCGGTGACGTGCGCGTCTTTACCGGCCGTAATTCGGTCGGTGTGCGTGGCATCCGTCTGGCCGATCAGGACGAAGTCATCGCGATGTCGGTTCTGTTTGGCAACCATGTTTCGATGGAAGAGCGCGGTGAATACCTTTCTATCACCGGCAAGTTGCGTCGCGAGGAAATCACGGCTGATAACCTTCCGCTCGAACTGCTGTCCGAAGAACGGTATCAGGAAATTCTCAGTGGCGATCAGATGATCCTGTCGGTTACTGAAAACGGTTATGGCAAACGGACGTCTGCCTATGAATATCGTGTGACCGGCCGTGGTGGTCAGGGCTTTGCCAATATCGAGATGTCGGAACGTAACGGTAATGTCGCTGCGTCCTTCGTGATCGAAGAAGGCGACGAACTGATGATGGTCACCAATGGTGGCAAGGTCATCCGTATGCCGACCCATGACATCCGTATTGCCGGGCGTAAGACCCAGGGTGTGACGCTGTTCCGTACTGCCGAAGACGAACAGGTCGTCGCAGTCGAACGTCTGTCAAACCTTGGTGATGAAGATGATGAGATCATCGATGGCGAGGAAGGTGTGATCGAGGGTGCCGAAGGTGCCGTTGAAACCGCCGACCAGGCCCCGGAAGCATCTGATGAAGATGCGGCTGAGGCACCGGCATCTGATGAAGCGGACCGCGACGAATAACGGGAAGTTCGATGACTGAAACGTCTTCTACCGTATCGCGTATCGGGATTTATCCGGGCACCTTTGATCCGGTAACCCAAGGGCATATGGATATCATTCGTCGTGCGACCCGGATCGTCGATCAACTGATTGTCGGCGTTGCGATCAACGCCGGCAAAGGTCCGATGTTCGGGGTCGATGAACGCTGTGCACTGGTTGAAGGTGCACTCAAGGCTGCGGGCGGTGAAGTTGCCGCCCGTACCTCAGTTAAGCCATTTTCATCGCTTCTGATGCAGTTTGCCCAGGAAAACGGATCCAGCACGATTATCCGTGGTCTTCGGGCGGTATCGGACTTTGAGTATGAATTCCAGATGGCCGGGATGAACGCCCGGCTATCCCCGGAAGTTGAAACCGTCTTTTTGATGGCATCGGACAAACAACAGTTTGTCTCTTCGCGTTTCGTGAAGGAAATCGCCCGTCTGGGCGGGAATGTCACTGAATTTGTGCCGGCAAACGTGCTGAAACGGCTGCACGAAAAGCTGGCAGAAGAAAAGGAATAACGCAGGCCATGCGTCTTTTTCGTCTATTTTCAATTATCGCTCTCGTACTAGGATTTATCACCATGTCCAATGGAAACGACGCTGTCGCTCAGGATCTGGAAAACACGCTTTATCTTGACCTGAAAGATGGCCGCGTTGTGATCCAGCTTCGCCCGGATCTGGCACCGAAACATGTTGCCCGGATCAAGGAACTCACCCGTGAAGGCTTTTACGATGGGCTGAAATTCCATCGTGTGATCGAAGGTTTCATGGCGCAGACCGGTGATCCCAAAGGCAACGGAACCGGTGGTTCCGGCCAGAAACTTGATGCCGAGTTCTCGAATGAACGTCACGTTCGCGGCACCGTTTCCATGGCCCGTTCGGCCAATCCGAACAGTGCAGATTCCCAGTTCTTCATCGTCTTTGCCGATGCACCGCACCTTGATGGCCAGTACACCATCTGGGGCGAAGTTACTGAGGGCATGGAATATGTCGATATGATCAAAAAGGGTGCGCCCTGGGCCAATGGCAGCGTTGCCGACCCGGATCAGATCGTCAAAATGCAGGTTGCTGCCGACGCGCAATAATCGCGATATTTGAAGTATTACAACCGAAAGCCGTCCCTTCATGGGGCGGCTTTCGCGTTTTTGGGGCTGAATGCGCAAAAAGAGCCAAAATATGGAAAACAGGTGTTGACCGATGCCGCCTGTGCCATTAAAACGCGCTTCACCAACCTTGAGGGCCCGTAGCTCAGTTGGTAGAGCAACTGACTTTTAATCAGTTGGCCACAGGTTCGAATCCTGTCGGGCTCACCAATAAGCCCCTGAAACCCAACCGGTTTCGGGGGCTTTTTATTTGTCCGGATTCTCCCTGCATATCGCGATTTTTTCCGACGCCGGAACCCGTCTTGCCATTGGCGATATTTCGCTATCCGCAAAGGCACATTCAGGCATGTGATTGGCAGGTATTTTTCGCCATTTGACGTCTTTTCATGGCTGATGTGCATCTTCGCATAAAAAGGGGGGTTGACCGATCCCGTCTGGCCCATTAAAACGCCGCTCACCAACGTTGAGGGCCCGTAGCTCAGTTGGTAGAGCAACTGACTTTTAATCAGTTGGCCACAGGTTCGAATCCTGTCGGGCTCACCAATTCAAAACCCCCGGAACCCAGAAGTTCCGGGGGTTTTGCATATCCGGCTTTTGCCATCATATTTCCCATCGCAATTCCTGATCGATCACGCAAACCCTTTCCCGCATTGAATAGGCCTGTCCGGGGCAGGGGATCAGCATGAAATGTATTTTGGCCTGTTGGTTGCGATTGCATCGCAATTCTATTTCCTGTAAAGAATGCAAATCAGTTTCAAACGCACCAGAGCAGGACGTCTGGTGGTGATCAATTTTGTGATCGGGAAAGTTACATGTCTGACCCTGTGAATTCATCAGCCGCATCTTCGGATGCGCAAACGCCGCTTTCTTCCGATGGCGCACTCGTCCCGGTGGGGGCTGACTCTGCGACCGGAAATCTTAATGCGGACGGTTCTGTCATGGTGGACCCGAATACCGGGCTTGCCATTGATGCAACTGCAACGACCCAGTCGACCGGTATGCTCGATGGCTTTGTTGGCCTTCCGGTGATTGAGCAGGTTGACCGGGCTGGCGTGGTCGGCTGGGTTCTGGCTGCGATGGCGCTGATCGGGCTTATGGTGTTCTTCTATAAGCTGGTCGGTTTCCTGCGCCGTGGTGTTTTTGCCGACGGCTTTGTAAAGGATGTCGAACGTCACTTGTCATCGGGTGACGAGCAGCAGGCGGCCGAAATTCTGGCCCGCCGTCGCCATCCGGCCGCGCGCATTGCGCTGTCGGGCATGATGCTTCCGGTAAGTTCGTCTGAGGAACGCGAAGCGGCCTCGGATCTGATTGCTTCGCGTGCGCGCAAGGAAATTGATGGTCTCAATGGTGGTCTGCGGATCATGTCGGCCATTGCCGTGCTAAGCCCGCTCTTGGGTCTTCTGGGTACGGTCATGGGCATGATCGAGGCCTTCCAGCGCATGGAAGGGGCCGGCAGCCGTATTGATCCGTCTGTGCTGTCTGGCGGTATCTGGCTGGCACTTCTGACTACGGCAATTGGCCTTGTGGTCGCGATCCCGGCAACCGCGTTTCATATGTGGATGCAG
The DNA here is from genome assembly GCF_017922435.1 of Thalassospira sp. ER-Se-21-Dark. Lineage (NCBI taxonomy): Bacteria > Pseudomonadati > Pseudomonadota > Alphaproteobacteria > Rhodospirillales > Thalassospiraceae > Thalassospira > Thalassospira sp. ER-Se-21-Dark. The sequence continues at coordinate 305,579 of NZ_VDEZ01000004.1, forward strand.
GGCGTGATTGGCCGTGCTGCCGCCACGATGGAAGATGTTTGTACGCTGGTGGTCAATCGCGGTGAACTGGCCCGCAAGACGCTTACCCGCGCATCAAACATTTCCGAACTGCGCCACGCCGCCGAATAAAACCCGTTTCCGAAAGTCGCCCCATGCAGCTGCGCGAACGCAACAGCGGTTCTACACCGATGATCGGTCTGACCCCGCTGATTGATGTTGTCTTTATCCTGCTGATCTTCTTCATGCTGGCCTCAAGCTTCCTTGACTGGAAGGGCTTTGAGATGTCGGTCAGCATCACCGATGGTCGCGCCACCAGCCAAAGCGATACCCGACCGGTCACGGTCGAGGTCGATGTGAATGGCGGTCTGTCGATCAACGGCAATGCGATTGCGCTGTCCAATCTGGCACCGACGCTTTTGCGCGATCATGACGGATCGCAGGTGCGCCTACGGCCGATCAACGGTGCCAATCTGCAACGACTGGTCGAAGTCATGGATACGCTGGGCCGTGGTGGTGTCACGGATGTGGAGTTCATTGAATGAAACGCCGCATCCAGATTGCCGAGGATGGACCGGTTCAGGAACCGATGTTGCCTTTGATCAACATCGTCTTTCTGCTTTTGATCTTTTTCATGATCGCCGGAAGCCTGCAAAAACTCGGTCCCTTTGAAGTTGACCCGCCTGCCAGCCAAACGGCTGAAGGCCAGCCGGAAGACACCATTGTCCTGTGGTTTGGCAGCAATGGTGAAATCGGGATTGATGATCTGACGGGTGGGCTTGATCGCCTGTCGTCAATGCTGCCTGCCGATTATATCGGCCGTCCGGTTGAAATCCGGGCCGACCGCGAAGTCGAAGGTGCCAAGGTCGTGACCCTTCTGGCGCGCCTTCAGGAACTTGGCATTGAGAAGGTCCAATTGATGACGGCCATGCAGCCGGGTCAGGAATAGCATGTCCAAACGCGTTGATCTTTTGATTGCGACCGGGCTGACCGGTCTTGTCCTGACTGGCGGGATCGTGCTTGCCATGCCCGACCCGCAGCCATCGGGCTGGGGCGGGGCAGGGGCAGTACAAAGTATCAGCATTTCGCTGGGTGCCGGGCAGGCCGAAACCGGCGAGGCGGAAACAGATACCCAAAGTGCCGACGCGGTTGACAGCATGGCCGCCGAAGTGCCCGAAGAAATCGTTGAACCGGATCTGGAACAGGAACCCCAGCCTGAACCGATCCCCGAGGAAGTGGCTGAGCCTGAACCAGAAGTTCTCCCGGAACCAGAGCCGGAAGTGGTCGAGCAACAGCCAGAACCCATTCCGGAACCAGAACCGGTCATCGAACAAGTTACCGAACCAGAACCAGAACCCGAGCCGGTTGTCGAGCAGCAGCTGGCAGAGGTCCTGCCGGTGCGCATGAAGCCCAAACCACCCGTGGAGCAGGCAGAGGCCCCAAAGCCGACCAAGGCACCCGAGCCGGCCGAAAAAGCCGCCCAGCCAACGCCACAGCCCTCCGGGCTGACCAACTCGGTCAAGTCGGAGGGCACGACGGGTGAAACCACCCAAAGTCAGGCGGCCAGTTCATCGGCTGGTAGCGGTGGTGGTGCGGCAAGCCAGGCAAAGATGGTGGATTATCAGGCATCGGTTTTGCAAACACTGGCGCGCTACCGCGAATATCCCGAACGCGCCATGCGCCGCCGGATCGAGGGCGAAAACCGTATTCGCCTTGTCATTGCGCGCGATGGCACGGTGCTTGAGGCCAGTATGGTCAGTTCAAGCGGATCAAGCATCCTTGATCGCGAAACCGAACGCCTGATCGAACGGGTGCGGAAATTCCCGCCATTCCCCGACGAGATGACCGAACAACATGTCGTCTGGACCGTACCAGTCGCCTATCAGCTTCACTAGAATGACAAACGCCAGCCCATGAAGGCTGGCGTTTTTGTTTGCGTAAGGCGCGTTTAGGCATCAGGCGTTTCGCCGTCCTCCCAGTGATAATCAAGTGGTGCCTCGCGCCAGGCGAATTTGTCGAGATGAACGATAATCACACCCTTCATGCTCTCGATACCCTCGGGCTTGTGTGACTGTCCGTCAAAGGTCAGGCGATCCTCATGGGCAGTAATGACACACGGCCCCATGGGAAACGCCACATTGCCGGCGGTTTCGCCCAGATCGACTTCGACCTTGTGGGCGAAATGTTTGCACAGCTGGACAAGATACTTGGCGGCCTTATCGGTTTTGACCGATCCCTTTGTGGTAATCATCTGGCGATCTCTCTGTTTGCGTTTGCGGGGTTGGGTCGGCTTATGGTGACGGCGTGTCGTCAAGGCCGATCCAGTAGACACCGTTCAGATCGACCGCCTGAAAGCGCTCGAAGAACGTTGCCAGTTCGGCGTCGGGATCGAGGTCGGCATAGATGTCGGGATGCAGCCACTTCGCCATCGCCTGCAGGGCAAACACATTGATCGGGTTGTTATAAATGTGATGCCAGACGGAATAGACCTTCCTGTTTTTAACAGCACTCAAAAGTGGCAGGCCGGTCCGTTCCATACTGTGCGCCAAGGACACACGCGCCTGATCGGCATTTGTGTTTGCACCGAGGACAATGCGACGTGCATTTGTTTCCGCATTCAGCCCGGACGATCCGATGGCCGTGGTGATATAGACGTCCGGGTCGGTGAAGATCACCTGTTCGACCGATATCTGGCTGATTACGCCGGGAATGGTATCGGCGAAGATGTTTTTGCCACCAGCCAGGGTAACGAACTTGCCGATCATCTCGTTGCCCATGGCTTCGCAGCAGTTCTCGGCAAGGCCGACACGGCTTTCAAGGAGGACACTGGGCTTTTCGGTTATTTTTGCGGCGCGTGAGGTCACCTTTCGAAGGTTCTCCTCATAGAATTTCACAAAGGCCTCTGCCTGTTCTTCCTTGCCCATCAGCTTGCCCAGAAGACGGATGCTTTTGGGCGTGTTTTCAAACGGCTTGGCCCGAAAATCGATCATCACCACCGGGATGTCTGCCGCACCCATGACAGACAGAACTTCGTGGCTGGTGGAACTAGGCCCATGGCCGCCCGACATGCCAAAAATTGCCACGTCGGGCTCGACTGTCACGGCCTCTTCAACAGAAAACGTTTCCTCGTTCTGACGACCAACCAGCGCGATATCATCAATCTCGGGGAATTTTTCGCGATATTGCGCAAAGGATGCCGGATCAAGCGATTTGAAGTCGCCCATCATTCCAGCAATCCAGCGCACCGGATTTTCCGGATCGAGAATGCCGATCGACGGCAGGAAACGCCCTTCGCCAAGGATCATGTGTTTGACCGGCACCTCGACGGTGACTTCACGTCCAGCAATATCAGTCAGCGTGACCGTTTCACCAGCGGAAGCACTTGCACCCCAGATCAGTGTCGCCGCAGCAAAGGCAAGAAGATTGCGAATTTTCATGTCAGGTCATCCTGAAGGTTTGTCTTGTCGTGCATTTCAAACGCCAAAACGGGCAGCACCTGATGTGCTGCCCATTTCGGTTCGATGAGTGTTTCTTCGCGTCCTAGAAATCGACCTTCGCCGAGATCAGGAAAGTGCGTCCGGGTTCGTGGAACGGTTCACTGATGCGCGTGCTGTCATAACCGGTTGTTGCGCGGTCGATGTAATCGCGATCAAGGATGTTCAGCGCATCCACACGCAGGGTAACTGCATCGTTCAACACTCCGGGGACCCATTCGGCATAGAGATTGGCAACGAAGTAGCTATCGAGTTTTTCGTTGCCGCGTTCTTCCGGACTGTCATCGGCAAGGGCGAATTCCGCATTGCCGCCAACGCGCAGCCCATAGCTATCAAAGCTGTGACCAGCATCGAAGTTGAACATGTCACCCATGATGACGCCCTGATAGGAGGCCTCGGTGCTCAGCGGGACGCCGCCGTCGGTTTTAACGTTGGTGTGGGAATAGGTCAGGCGCGCAAAGCCCGGACCATAGGAATACATGGCAGACAGATTGACACCACGGGTATCGAGATCGACTGTCGAGTTACGGGTCGCACTCGACAGATCGTGGGATTCATCGATCAGGTTGTAGAAAAGGTTTCCATCCAGCGTCCAGTCATCAAGCGCAAGGCGCGAACCGACCTTTGCGTTATAGGACCGCGAAGGGGCAAAACCGTCATAATTCCAGTTGCCACTGAATTCATAAATTGCTGACTCACCAAGCGGTAGGCCACCAAAGGTGGTCCCGGCACCACCGTATACCATCAACTGTTCGGTAAGGTCATATTCAGTGTTGGCATTGCCGCTCAGTCCGAATTCGGAAAAGTCTTCACCGGTCAGGCCTTCGAACCATTGCTGATCGGCACGGCCGCCGAACGACACACGCCACTGATCGGTCAGGGACAGGCGGGCTTGCGAGAATGCGCCAATATCGGTCGAGGTTTCCGAATAGTTACCGTTGCGCGGGGATCGGTTGTGATATCCGGTTGCCTCATCGCGATAGAAATCAATCCCGGCGGTGATGACACCATTATCGACTTCAAAATTGTTTGCGGCCTTGCCGTTGATGGACCGGATATCGGATTTGACGTGATAGAAGTTCGCACCACCCTGAAGGGCCGGAATGTTCAGAACCGTGCGGCTGTATGCCAGGCTGAATTCCGGATCAAACTGGCCAGACGGCATTTCATCTACATAGCTCACCCCAACCGAGGTATCGCGATAGGACAGCCATTGTGGCGCTGCGCCGTTGGCCAGAACCGCATAATTCGGGCGGGACGGGCGGACACCTTCATCTTCAAGATGGCTTGCGAACGCTTCGAAACGGCCGCCGTCATTGCCGGTAAAGGCAATCTTGCCCAGTCCGCTTTCGCTGCCATCGGCGGTACCAATCGCCTCATCACCTTCGCCGTCTTTGTAATTGCCCTGATTGCTGTTTTTCAGATACGCCAGCGCTTCAAACCCGTCTGACTGTCCAGCAACGGTTAGCCATTCGGCAAAGCCCTTGGTGTTTGAGTTGTACTGCAACTTGCCCCAGCCACCGAACGTGTCACCGGCTTCAAGAACGTCCCGGGCATCACGTGTTTCATAAGACATCGATCCGCCCAAGGCGTGTGGCCCGGCATCCGCCGGGGCGACACCGGATTCAACATTAACCGATTTCAGCATCGCCGGATCAATGATAGCTGTTCCGATATGGTGGAAGCTTGAATCTACCTGACGTGCGCCATCAACCTGAACGTTGAGCTTGGTATTCTCGATACCCTGCACATAGACCTTCTGAACGATGGCGGTCGGGCCGCCGACTTCAACCGACGCGTCCGATGAAAAGACATCCTTGATCGTCTGCGGATTTTTACGATCCAGTTCGTCCTGGCCAATCGAAACACCACCGGGAAGGCCTTGTGCCGATTTGGCCGAAGCCGTGACTTCGAGGGGCTTGGTCACGGTTTCATCGTTGTTGGCCCCTTGGGCAAAGGTGATTGATGGCAAAACCGCAAGCGAAAAACCGGCAAGAACGGTCGTGCGCAAAAGGGCGCTGATCCGGGGCGATGGGGTTGGCGAGGGTGACTGTGGCATGTTCATTTCCTGAGAAATATAATTGCAAATGCGAATGATTGTGAATATTATTTTCGCAGGCGGGGATGCAACAGGAATGATGTTTGCCAAATCGCCGGACATGTTTGCGAAATCGTCAGCATGTCTTCGCATAGGCCATGCGGCGCCGATTGCATGTTCAAAGATGCTTTGTGACTTCAAAATGATGCAGGAGAGGTTTGTGGGGGTAACAGCACACCGGCAAATAACGCGGCGTGACTCTATTACCAGAAGCCATCTGGAAAAACGCGGCACCCTTATCAAGGAAACAGGCGAGCTCGGGAACGCCTTGGCAAGTCGCGGCGCGTTGATGAGCGGGCGCATGTCATTTAGCGATACGCAGTCGTTTCTTGATATTCACACATCTGACACGATGGAGATGAAGGATGCCATCGCCGACTATCATGTCGGCGCGGCCGTAAAGGTTGCCATTATGCTGAAGGGACGGTTGCAGGCCGAGTTTGATGGTGTGCCGGTTGATCTTGACGCACGTGCCCACCCGGTTGGCTTTGTCTTGGCGGTGCCGCAACCCTCCAAGGTCAGGCGTTATATCCACAAAGGCAGCGAAATCAGCAAGGTGATGATTTCGGCACAGTTTGACTGGGTCTTGCGCCAGCTTGGCAAGTCACCGGCCCGCTATCGCGAAATCGCCGACTTCTTCAATGCGGGCATTTCTGTGCGCAGCTGGCGGCCGTCACGCCGGGTGCTCGCACTTGCTGATCAGTTGATCTATCCGCACGCAACGGATCCGCTTATGCGCGAGCTGTATGAAGAAAGTCGCGGGTTGGAGATTTTTGCCGAAGCACTTTCCGCCATTCAGAACGGTGCGGACCAAACGGCGACGCTTGGCAAAAATTCCGGCCCGGATGCGCTGGATCGGCATCATCGTGCACAGGAAATCCGAGATTTCATTCTGGCCAGTGACCCGGAACAGCAAACTCTTCCGACCATTGCCGCCGCCATCGGGATCAGTGTCGCCAGCATGCAGCGCATCTTCAAGGATGCCTATGGCATGACGGTAAAGGATTTCATCCGTGAAAGCCGTCTTGTCGCGGCCCGCGATGCCATGGAAAAGGACGGCCTGACGATTGCGCAGGCCGCCTGGGCGGCGGGCTATAAAAGCCCGGCCAATTTCGCAACCGCCTTCAAGCGTGTGTTTGGCATCACACCGTCCGAGGCACGCGACCGCTAGCAACTGGCATAAGCAGCGCGGCCTCGGGGTGAGGTGGTGTTTGATCCTATGATGTCAGCTTCGTGATGAAGGCATCGACATCTGACCGCAGTTTTTCGGAATTCTGCTTAAGCATGCGTGAGACGTCCGAGACGTTTTGTGCCACCGTGCTGGTGCGTTGTGCGGTGCCATTGACGGTTTCCAGGCTGCCGTTCACATCGCGATTGGCCGATGATACCGCGTTGATATTGCCACTGATTTCGGTGGTGGCGGCGGCCTGTTGTTCGACGGCTGCGGAGATGGCGGTGACGGAATCAACGATGTTGCTGATCTGGCCGGCCACCCCGTGAATGGCATTCACCGCGGCAACCGTGCTTTGCTGCACATTGTTGATTTGTGCTGTGATATCGCCGGTGGCCTTCGCGGTCTGATTGGCAAGGTTTTTGACCTCGCTTGCGACCACGGCAAAGCCTTTGCCTGCTTCGCCGGCACGGGCAGCCTCGATCGTGGCATTCAGGGCCAGAAGGTTGGTTTGGCTCGCGATCTTGTCAATCAGGTCAACGACAGTGCCGATTTGCTCGGCGGCGGCATTGAGGGTTTCGATCGTGTCTGATGTTTGTTGTACAGAAACTTCAACTTCGTTGGAAATCGTCGAGGCTCGCGAAACCTGGCTTGAGATTTCGCGAATGGAGCTATCAAGTTCTTCCGCCGCACCGGCAACCGTGGTGGCATTATCGGCAGACAGTTCAGCAGCACCGCGCGCCTTTTCAACTTCGCCCTGGGTTTCCTGCATGCTGGCCAACAGGGTTTCAGATGCCTGTGACATATCTTCGGCAGAGCTTGAAACGGCGGAAACAACCGTTCCGATGGTTTTTTCAAACTCGTCGGACATTTGCTGAAGTTTGTCGGCATAGGTCTTTTGCGTTTCTTCGTAATAGACCGTAATCGCCATTTCGACATCGATCAGCAACGCATTGGTCGAGCCGATGATCATCAACGGCAATTGTGAATCACGACTGAAATTTTTGCACAGCACAGCGGTGATTTCGCCAAGCATGAAGTTATAGGCCGAAACATATGCTTCGGGCGTCAGGCCAATCCGTTCGTGGGCCTTACCGATGCGGCGCACGTCGTCGTAAAAGGATTGATCGAATGCGCCGTCAAAAAGTTTGGCCCAGTGTTTGGCCTGGGCATTCTTCAGACGATCAATGTTTGACGGATCTCCGATAATTTTTGCCAGAGCCGCGTTATTCATCACCTTATGGTAAAACTGATCAAGCATGCCCGGCAGGTTTTTTTCAATCACTGGCCATGCGCGTTTGAGCTGTTTTATTTTAGGTTCGTCCAGTCCGATGAAGTCGAGACGGCTTTTCAGTTCAGGATGTACCACTTTTGATCCCCCAAGAAACAACAAGCAATGTGAACACTTAAAAGATGTTGTTTCTTTAGGTTGGATCTGAATGGTCTAGTTTAACTATCCAAAAGGTTAGTTTGGTGCAATTTTATGTAATTAAAATACTGTTTCCATGTGTTAAATTACGCGGATAAAGAGAAAAAACAGAAAAGATTTCTCATTTCCCGATCTGCTGCGTCATAGGGGTCCTTATACCATTGGTTGAATGGAGGCTCCTATGCCAATCAATGCCACGCAGCTTCGCACCCTTGTCGTCAAACCGGTTCTGGCGGCCCTTGGATTGCCTGCGTCAGATGTCGCGGAAAATCTGATCATGGGCACAGCCGCCCATGAAAGTCATCTGGGCGATTATATTGAACAGGTTGGCGGTGGTCCGGCGCTGGGAATTTTCCAGATGGAACCGGCAACCTTGCATGATTGTTATGAAAACTATCTTGATTACCGGGCGGACCTGAAAGCCAAAGTGGACGGGTTTCTTGCCCCGCAGCCAGCACAAGCAGACGGTACGCCCGACAAGGACGCACAACTGGCGACCAATCTGGCCTATGCCACGGCGCTTTGTCGTATTCGCTACTACCGGGCACCAGCCGCGATGCCGACCGATCCCAACGACGTCAACGGGCTGGCAGCCTATTGGAAGCAATATTACAACACGCCGCTTGGGGCGGGCACGGTTGAACAGTTCGTCGCCGATTACAATCGCTACCTTGGGTCGTAAGACACAGTTGGCGGACTGAAGGGCAGCATTCCGTAGCGGCAAGAAAAAATATTTCCTGATTTCGGCAAAAATAGTGGAAAAGGACAGTCGTTTTAGACAAAATTCCCCTCCGCAAGTTGGTGGTTGCGCAAAAAACCACCAAAACACAAGAATTTAAGGGGATCGGAATGAAACGTCGTCAGTTTCTAAAAGGGGCCGGACTGGGTGCGGGTGCAGTTGCTGCCTCGGTTGCAGCACCGGCTGTTGTATCCGCACAGGAAACGCTGAATTGGCGCATGGTGATGCCATGGCCAAAAGGAACCCCGGGACTTGGCACCAATGCCGAAAAGTTCGCCGCCATGGTCAAGGAGATGTCGGCTGGTCGTCTGAACATCACCATCTATGGTGCCGGTGAACTGGTGCCGCCGTTCGAATGCATGGATGCCGTCGAACAGGGTGTCGCCGAAATGGCGCACGGTACCCCGTATTACTGGCAGGGCAAAAACCCGGCCCTTAACTTCTTCTCGACCATCCCGTTCGGTCTGACCGCGTGGGAGCTTTCAAGCTGGATCCGCTTTGGCGATGGTCAGAAGCTTTGGGAAGAAGCTTACGAAGAATTCAACGTTGTGCCGTTCTATGCCGGTAACTCTGGCATGCAGGCTGGCGGCTGGTTCAACAAGGAAATCAATTCGCTTGATGACCTGCAGGGCCTTAAAATGCGCTATGCCGGTCTTGGCGGCGAAGCCATGCGCCGTGCCGGTGCCAACGCGACCATGATCCCGCCGGGTGAAATCCTGCCAGCGATGCAGTCGGGTGCGATTGACGCGGCCGAATGGGTTGGCCCGTGGAACGATATGGCGTTTGGTCTGTATCAGGTTGCCAAATACTACTACACCCCGGCCTTCCACGAACCTGGTCCGGGTCTTGAGATCTTTGTTGGCAAGGACAAGTTTAACGCGCTGACACCGGATCTGCAGGCGATCATTCGCTTTGCCGCACAGGCGATTGCCGAAAATACCCTTGCCGACTTCACCTTTAACAACATCCAGTCCTATCAGCCGCTGATCGACAAGGGTGTTGAGGTGCGTCAGTTCCCCGATGAAGTCATCATGGCGCTGGCCGAACATTCCAAGGCAGCTGTTGATGAAATTGCTGGCCAGAACGACCTCGCTGGCCGGATTGCTGCAAGCTACCTTGACCTCGTTAAAAAAGCTGCACGTTACGGCAAGGAGTTCGAGGCAACCGGTCTGATGCACCGTGCAAAGGTCTGGGGCTACTAAGACCCGCCTTTAAATCTTTATCGGACCCTCGGTTCGATCCCCGGTCAGGGACTGCCATTCTGGCAGTCCCTTTTTGTTTGGCTCTATGGTTGAAAATTTATCGATGAAATGTCGATGTCATGCGCTCAGTGCGATGCTGCATCCCGCAATCGTTAATTGTTGCCTGCGCCAAAAACCGTAACTTTGGGCCCAAACAAGGTTACGAAATTATCTTCGTAAGCTTTTTACGCAAAATTTTACCAATATTGGGAGCCCCACAATGAAACGTCGCGCGTTTCTGGGCGGTGCAGGCGTTGCCGCAGGCGCATTTGCCGCTACTGCCGCTGCACCATCAATCGTCAAAGCAAATGAAACCATCAACTGGCGCATGGTCATGCCCTGGCCGAAAGGAACCCCGGGCCTTGGTGCGAACGGCGAACTGTTTGCCGAACGTGTCAACAAGATGTCGGGCGGTCGCCTGAACATCACCGTTTACGGCGCGGGTGAACTTGTCCCGGCCCTTGAATGCATGGATGCGGTCGAGCAGGGCGTTGCCGATCTTGCGCACTCCACCCCGTATTACTGGTTTGGCAAGGACCCGGCTGTTTCATTCTTCACCACCACTCCGTTCGGTCTGATGGGCTGGGAGCTTTCCGGTTGGCTGCGCTTTGGCGGTGGTCAGGCGCTCTGGGACGAGCTTTATGCCCAGTTCAACGTCAAGCCGTTCCTGGCGGGTAACACAGGCCTTCAGGCCGGTGGCTGGTTTAACAAGGAAATCAACTCGGTTGACGACCTCAAAGGCCTTAAGGTCCGTTATGCCGGTATCGGTGGCGAAGCCATGCGCCGTCTGGGTGCAACCCCGTCGCTTCTGCCGGCTGCCGACATCCTGCCGAGCTTGCAGTCAGGTGCGATTGACGCAGCCGAGTGGGTTGGTCCGTGGAACGATTATGCCTTTGGCCTCGCATCGGTTGCCAAATACTACTACACCCCGGCATTCGCCGAGCCGGGTTCGGGCATCGAAGTCTTCATCAACAAGGACAAGTTTGCCGAATTACCCGAAGACCTTCAGGAAATCGTCGCCGTTGCCGCACAGGCCAATGCCGAACAGACCCTGTCGGATTTCGCATTCAACAATATTCAGTCCTATCAGGCGATCCTTGAAAAAGGCACCGAGATCCGTCACTTCAATGACGATCTGATCAATGCCTTTGCGAAGGCCTCCAAAGAAGCGCTTGAAGAAATTGCTGCGAAGAATGAACTCACCGGTCGCATTTATGCGTCCGTGATGGATTTCGCCAAGAAAGCCGCGCCCTATGGCAAGGAATTCGAGGCAACCGCACTTAACCAGCGCGCCAATGTTTTTGCCAACAGCACTTACTAAGCCATCAGGTTTTGAAAGAAAAAGGCCGGCGTCACATGACGTCGGCCTTTTATTTTGGGCGGGCCTAGTCCATATGTTCGACCTCAAGCGGGAATAGATGGCGATAGGGCTTGGCATCCGCGATGCACCGGGCAAAGGATGGGCGTTCCATCAGCCGGTCACGTAGCGCGTGGACATGGCGATATTTGCGATCAATCGGATGGGTCCAGTGCGCATAAAACAGGGCGGGTCCCGCCGCACAATCGGCAAGACTGAAATCCTCACCCGCAGCCCAAGTGCGATCAGCCATCCTGTCATTAAGCCAGCCATAGGATGTTTCAAGCAGGTCAATCGCCTTGTTAACCCCATAAGCATCCCGGTCCTTTGCATCACGCAGAACGTCGAATACGACAGTCATTTGCGGGGTTGAGATGTAATTGTCAAAGAACCGGTCCATAAAGCGTGCTTCAAGCGCCAGGGCCCGATCGCGCGGCACAAGGTCATGCCCGCTGTTATGATGCAGGTCGATATGTTCGATGATGATGCTGCTTTCCATGATGGTATGGCCGCTATCGATGATGACCGGCATGCGTTTGAGACGCCAGATTTCCTCAAACTCCGCCATGATTTCCGGGTCTTCGAAGTCAATCTTGCGCAGGTCGTGGTCAACGCTGTGTTCGTGAAACGCGATCAAGGCCTTTTGGCAATAGGCAGAAAAGTGATGGCCATAGAATGTGATGGGCATGGTGGCCTCCCGTTATGATGAAAACTGATTGCATAATGCAACCAGTTGCCTTTTAACAAAACCGATCCTATTTTGCAACCAGTGTGAAAAAGGATGCTTTGGGAATGGATCAGCACCGTTCGGGATGCCCTATTAATCTGACATTGGAAGTTCTTGGTGATCGCTGGAGCCTGATCGTCATTCGCGACGTGATGTTTGGCAATCGCCGCCATTTCCGCGAACTGCTTGGCCAGTCTGAAGAAGGCATTGCCTCAAACATCCTTTCGACCCGTTTGAAACGACTGGTCGCAGAAGGTTTGTTGTTCAAATCTCCTGATCCAAGCCACGCGCAAAAATCGATCTATAGCCTGAGTGAACCGGCAATCGAGCTTGTCCCGCTTTTGGTGCAAATGGGGGCGTGGGGAAGGCGGCATACGCCGGTGTCAAAGGAACTGTCGATCCGTGCCCAATTGCTCGAAGATGGCGGAACAATCATGTGGCAGCGTTTCATGGATGAGCTGCGCCATATCCATCTTGGTGCGCCCAAACCGGCCAAATCAGTCCTTGAAGAACTTCAAGATGCCTATCTGCGCGTGGTGGCCGAAGAAGCCGCCTCATCCTGAACGCAGATAAAAGAAAAGGGTGCCGAGGCACCCTGATCTGAAGTCATCAAAATCGGCGTTCGTCTGTGCTTAGTGCACGGTCGGTGCGTTCGGGGCGGCGGGCAAATCGAACGTGAACCTGTCCTGATCCTTGAGCTCCTCATTGGCGGCCCGTTTGACCAGTTCGGCGGCGAGGATCAGCGATGTTTCAATCGCCCATTTAAGCTGTTCTACCGCACCCTCGTTCCCGGCATTAAGCGCCTCTGGCAGGATGCGTTCTTGCAGGAATTTGGCGACACCGGCAAAGGCGCGCGCGGCACTTTCGCAGTTGTTGCGTTCGACCATGAAGCGACCGCTTTGTTCAATCGCATCGGCAATCCCGGCCAGATGGCCCATCATGATGCGAATTTCGGCGTCATCGGTTTCCGTCTTTTTTGCGACGAACCGCAGGATACCGGCGTAAAAGCCATAATCAGAAGCCATCTGAACCACGCTTTCCTTGATCTTTGGTCTCAAAACGATTTGCGCCGTTTTAGACAATTCACCCGCCGTGGTATAGTCCCCGATAACAGATAATTGTGACCGCCTGAATGGGCGGCGATAACAAGGGCGTTTGCGTCGATGCTTCAGGGCGGACTGATCTTTATTGTTGCCATGACCTATATCGGGTTGTTGTTTGCCATTGCCCATTATGGCGACAAATATGCCGACAAGTGGCGCGCATCCAGATTAAAGCCGACGATCTATGCCCTGTCGATGGCGGTCTATTGCACAAGCTGGACCTTCTTTGGCTCGGTGGGCTCTGCGGCCACCGGGGGATGGGCGTTTCTGCCGATCTATATCGGGCCGATTTTGGTGATGATTTTCGGTTTTGGCATCATGACCAAGATCGCCCGCGTCTGTCACAAGCAAAACATTACCTCTATTGCCGATTTCCTGGGTTCGCGCTATGGCAAAAGCCAAAGTCTGGCCGCCCTTGTTGCGCTGATCGCGGTGGTTGGCGTGCTGGCCTATATTTCGCTTCAGCTCAAAGCGGTATCGATGTCGTTTGATGTGCTGATCGGCGATCTCGGCCAACAGGTTGTTCGCCATTCCGAAGGCCATTTTTCCAAGGATACGGCGTTTTATGTCACCATCCTGATGGCGGTGTTCGCCATCCTGTTTGGCGTGCGTTATATCCACGCATCCGAACATCATGACGGCCTGATTCTGGCGGTGGCGTTTGAAAGCCTGATCAAGCTTGCAGCCCTTTTGATGGTCGGTTTTTTTGTCGTTTACGGGATGTTTGACGGATTTGTCGATATCAATCAACGCGCCCTGTCTGATCCGACCGTGCGGCAGATGTTTATTCCCGATACCTGGCTGACATCAAACTTCTTTATCGCCACCATGCTGGCAGGCTTTGCCATTTTCTGTCTGCCGCGGCAGTTCCATGTCACCTTTGTTGAAAATGATGACAGCCGCAATCTGACCAGCGCGCGCTGGCTGTTTCCGGCCTATCTGGTTGCGATCAACATCTTTGTCGTGCCGATTGCGATTGCCGGTCTGTTCATGTTTAGCCATAACCCGGCGGTTAATCCCGATACCTTTGTTCTGACCTTGCCGTTGCTGGGCGGGCAGAACTGGTTGGCGGTATTTGCCTTTATCGGTGGTTTGTCGGCCAGTACCGGGATGGTGATTGTGTCCTGCGTCGCGGTTTCGACCATGGTCTGTAACGATCTGGTCATGCCGCTTTTGCTGCGTTCTGAACGGCTCCAGAAACGGATGTCTGGCGATGTCAGTCAGGTGTTGTTGAAAATTCGCCGGGCCGCCATCATTGCCATCCTGTTTCTGGCCTATGGTTTCTATCGGTTTTTGGCGGAAAACTATGCGCTGGCCGATATCGGGATGCTGTCCTTTGCCGCCATGGCGCAGTTCGGCCCGGCGGTTCTCGCCGCGATCTATCTTAAAAACATCAACCGGACGGGGGTGCGGCTTGGCCTGACGTCGGGCTTTGTTCTATGGGCCTATACGCTTCTGATGCCGGCCTTTGTGCAGGGCGGGTTGTTGCCATCATCGCTCCTGACCGACGGGCCGTTTGGCATTGGTATTCTGAACCCGCAGGCCCTTTTGGGGGTGGGGATCGAAGATCATCTGACCCACGGTGTTGTCTGGTCACTTGGTGTGAACTTCGTTTTGATGTTTGTCGGCTCGGCCGTTGGGGTGCAGGGTGTCACCCAACGCCGTCAGGCGCAGGTCTTTGTCGATGTCTGGCGCAAGGATACACGCGCGCGCAACGATACCTGGCCGGGTCGGGTGACGCTGGGCGATCTCGAAGATCTGGCGGCAAGGTTCCTTGGCAAGCATTGGGCACAGCGCGCCTTTCGCAATTATCTGCAATCGCGTGATGGCGAAACCAAGCGATCCGATCTTGCCGATGTTGATGCCGCGAACTTTACCGAACATCTGCTGTCTGGCGCCGTCGGGGCCGCATCCTCCCGCGTGGTGATGGCATTGTTGCTGCCCGATAAGGCGGTATCACGCCGCGATGCGATGGAGCTGCTCGATGAAGCGTCCGAGGCCATCAAGTTCAACCGCGACCTTCTGCTCAACACGCTTGAAAACATCTCGCAAGGGGTCGGGGTGTTTGACCAGAACCTGCGCCTTGCCACATGGAACCACCGTTTCATTGATTTGCTTGGCATTTCGACCAGCGACATTCAGGTGACATTGCCGCTGTCGGAGCTTGTCCATATCTGCCGCGATAACGGCAATCGCGCGGTCGATATTGATATTCTGCTGGGGCGCAATGCCGCCCCGCAGATGCGCCGTTTGCCACATACTTATGAGCGCAAGCGTGCCGATGGCATGGTGCTTGAAGTTCGCACCAACCCGATGCCCGATGGCGGCTTTGTCGCTACCATTGCCGACATCACAGCCCGTGTCCGCACCGAAGAAGCCCTTAGGGATAGCGAACGCAACATCCGGATTTACACCGATAATATTCCGGTGATGATTGCCTATGCCGATAAAAATCAGCGCCTGCGCTTTACCAACCGCCCCTATGAGCGGATGTTTGGCCTGCGCCGGGTTGAGGCCCATGGCATGTCCGTCCGCGAAGCCGTGGGCGAGGAACGCTATGTCCATCTCGCCCCGATGATCGATCTTGTATTGCAGGGTTATCGCCAGAGTTTCGAGATCGAATTTCCCGCGATTACCCGCAACCGCAATGACGAACGCGCCACCCTTGGCGTGCGCGAAGGCCGCTATGCCGAAGGCACCTATATCCCGCACTTTGACGAAACCGGTGAAGTGCTGGGCTATTTCTGTATCTATCACGACATTACCGAACGCAAGATCGCCGAACAGGCGCTTAAGGAAGCCAACGAAGGCCTTGAGGCGCGCGTGACCGAACGAACGCACGCGCTTGAGGTACTTAATTCCGAGCTTTCAGACGCCAAGGAGCAGGCCGAAACGGCGAACGATACCAAAACCCGCTTCTTTGCCGCAGCAAGCCACGACTTGCTTCAGCCGCTTAATGCCGCGCGCCTGTTTACCGTTGCCCTTGGCGGCAAGCAGGGGCTGGCCGAAGACGTGCTTGATCTGGTCGGCAAGGTCGATTTGTCGCTCAAGGGTGTCGAAGAACTGCTGAACGAGCTTTTGGATATCTGCAAGCTTGATGCGGGCGCCATGCAGCCGACCGTGCGTGACTTTGCAATTAATGATGTGCTGGGCGCACTTGAAACCGAATTTGGTCCGATTGCCGAAAATGCTGGCCTGACCTTCAAGGTCCATAAACGCGATCTTTGGGTGCGCAGCGACAGTCGCCTGCTTAGGCGTATCCTGCAAAACTTCATTTCCAACGCCATGCGCTATACCCGCACGGGTGGCGCGGTGGTCGGCTGCCGTGTGCGCGGCGATAAACTGAGGCTTGAAGTCTGGGATAGCGGGCCGGGCATCCCGGAAGACAAACTGAAAATCATCTTCCGCGAATTCCATCGCCTCGAAGGCCCGGAAACCACCGATGTGAAGGGCCTTGGCCTTGGCCTTGCCATCGTCGATCGCTTGGGTAAGTCACTCGGCCATCCGGTTTCGGTGCGCTCACGCCCCGGTCGTGGCACGGTCTTTTCGGTCGAAGTGCCGCTTGGCGTTGCCGACACTGCCGCCCCCCCAAAACCCAAACGCCGCATGGCGGGCGAACTGGGCGGCCTTCGCGTGCTCTGTCTTGATAACGAACCGGCGATCCTTGATGGCATGCGCGCCATGTTGGAAAACTGGGATTGTGTTGTGGTCACCGCCCAGTCTGGCCGTGCTGCCGAAGACGCCTTGACCAAAACAATCGATGGCAGACCGCCGTTCTCCCCGGATATCATCCTTGCCGATTACCACCTTGATTCCGGCCAGACCGGCCTTGATGTTCTGATCCGGCTCCGCGATGTTCACGGTGTTAACGTTCCCGGCGTCATCATCACCGCCGACCGCTCCTCTGACACCGCAGACCTGATCGCGGCCCAAGGCTACTCCTTGCTCAACAAACCGCTCCGCCCAGCCAAGCTGCGCGCCCTGATGACGCGCGCGCTCAACCGATTGGGGAGTGATGCGGCGGAGTAAACCGTAAAAGGAACCGTGAATAGATGCTCAGCCCATTAGAGATATATGGCCTTATCAAGGATGGAACTGGTGCGGCTGTTTCTGGTGTCCGCTTTTGGAAGCGGAAGCGTAGGATACTTAGTCCAGAAGAAAAAATTGCTCTTCGAGCGAGATGGAAATCAGAGTTCGAAGAACATCTTTATGTTCGCCAAGCGCGCGGCCTCAGAAAGGACGTCATTGTCCGAGACGTAAAGAGGATCGACATCTATCCGGATATCCCGAAGACAAAGGGAATTTCTCCCTGTTTTCGCGTCGGTTTGGTTGGGACATACGAGCGGGGTGCAATGATAGGGCTCGGTTGGGCTCGTATTATAGAAGAAAAAGGTAGGTGGCGGGAATTAGATCTGCCTTATGATTCAGATGAGCACGAGAAAGTTATGTTAACCGGCTTCGTTCCTTACGAAAATATCGAACACGTAGATTGGGATGGAGACCAATACTACAGTTATCCTCATATTTTCTGCCACTTTGTCTACAAGGGCGAACCATACGAAAAGGTTGCGTATTGTCGGTGCTACGAATTTAACAATAACGAACACTTTTCTGAGCTCGTGAATTACAAAGACGTTAAACGTAAATGACATCGGCTATGATGTCGTTGCTAGCTTCATGCCCATTAGAACAAAGGCTCCCGCGAAGCTTTTGCCTATAAACCTCATGACGTTCGGGCGTTCGATAATGTGGCTGCGAAGGGCGCCTGCAAAGCAGCCATAAACCACAAACACCGCAAATGTCATCGCCATGAAGATCAGGCCGAGCAGGGTCATTTCGAGCGTTGTATCGGGCGTGTTAGCGCTAACAAATTGCGGCAGGAAGGCAAGGAAGAAGACCGAGAGCTTCGGGTTCAGCAGGTTGAGCAATATGCCGTCGCGGATGATTTTAAGAATGCCCGCAGCACTTTCATTGGCGGTGACTTTCATCGCACCCGTCCCGTGCCACATGCCCCAGGCCATATAGAGCAACCACGCCACCCCAAGATAACGCACGATTTCAAAGGCGACCGCGCTGGCATGAAGCAGGGCGGCGAGGCCAAGGATGCTGGCGGTCATATGCGGGACGATACCAAGCGTGCAGCCAAAGGCCGCCCAGATGCTGGCCTTCATGCCGTGGCCTAGGCCGAGGGCGAGGGTATAGATCACGCCCGTACCGGGCAGGACGACGATGATAAGAGAAGTTATCAGGAAATCGAGGCTGATCATTTTGCATCCGTTTGTTTGACTGCGTTGCGATCAATCTACGGATGGACAGCAGGGCATTCTTGAACGGAATTGCAGAATGTGAGGATTGCTCAGTTTCCGCGAACGGCGCGGGCATAGCGGCCCGGTGTCAGGCCAAAGGCGCGGACAAAGTGGCGGTTCAGATGGCTTTGATCGGCAAAGCCGGCGGCACTTGCGATATCAGCAAGCGTTTCGCCGGATTTGATCATGGTCCTTGCAAGATCAATGCGCCGCTGGATCAGATAGGCGTGCGGGGTTAGGCCGGTCGCACGGGTAAAATCGCGCAGCGTTTGAAATTTGCTTAAGCCCGTTGCGTTTGCAAGATCATCAAGGCTGTGGCTTTGCGTTGGGCTGTCATCGAGCAACGCCTTGGCGCGTCTGATCCGGGCATGGGCAACAGCCGTTCGGGCGTTTGATTTCCGGGTGGGTTCACCGGGGCCGATCATGGCGTGATGGAGCATCATCAGCAGCATTTCTTCGCGCCGGAGCCGTGCGCTTTCTTCCGATCCGTTGGTGATGGCATCGAATAATGCGCCAAAGCAGTGCCGGACATCGGGGCTGTCCATGACGGGCCGTGTGAATTCATATTGATCGGTGGCGGTTTCGGAAAGGTCGGTTGCCGCATGTGCGATCAGGGCCGGGTCGAAATACAGCATGTTCCAGCCGCGCGGAGCATCGCCAATCGGATGGCCATCATGCACTTCGCGCGGATTGACCGTGATGATGTTGCCAGCCCCGGCCTCGACCATGCCGCGCCCGGAGGCCGATTTTTGCGCCCCCGAATACATGAAGCCGATGCCAAACGCCTCGTGCGTGTGTTTGGCAAAGGAATGGCGTGTTTCGGCCATGACGGCTTCAACACCCAGACAATCATGGGCAATGACTTCGATCTTGTTCATCGCACAAAACTGGCAGCGTTTGCAGATTTTGGCAATGGCGCAGGGTGTAGGGCTGGCTGATAAAGCTACTTACCGTTTGTCGGAATGGTGCGGTCAGGCGTGTTACTGGCTGCATGCGGGCCCAGCAGTTCGCGAAGTCCGCCCAGGCCTTCGACGTGATTGGAAATGACGCTGGCAACGATCAGAAGCGGGACGGCAACCAGAATGCCGACAAAGCCCCAAAGCCAACCCCAAAGTGCAATGGCAAGCACAATCGCGACCGAGTTGATTTTAAGCCGGTTGCCAATAAGCATTGGCGTGATCAATTGCCCTTCAAACACCGTGCAGGCCAGATAAAGTGCAGGTGCAATCAGGGCCTGTCCGGTGGTTTGCATCGACACAAGCGCCACCACGCCAACGATCACCACACCGGTCATTGCACCAAGGATTGGCACATAATTCAGTACCGCCGCCGCAATCCCCCAAAGAACAGGGTTGGGCAGGCCGATAATTGCCATCAGGGTCCCGATCACAATGCCAAGCAAGATGTTGATCGCGGTAATCGTTGCAAGATAGCGCGAAACTTCGCGTTCCACGTCATGGGCGATGCGCAATCCCTTGCGCCGGTCACCAAAGGTCGGGAGCGAGCGGATCAGTTTCTGATAAATGCGATCGCCCCCCGACAGGATAAACAGCAACAAAACAAGCATCAGCGCAATGCCCGCCAGAATATCGGGTGCGCCTTGAGCGGCCTGGCTGATCAGGTTGGGTTCGGCAACCACGACCCTTTGAACGTCTTCATCGCCATTATTCTGATCGGTGGCCTCGGAGACCTGCTTTTGGGCTTCGCGGAGTTTATCAAGCGGTTCGCTGAGATCGGCAAGGCGCAGACGCAATTGGCGCTCGATATTCGGCGCTTCATCAATCCAGCCCGATACCGGGCCACTCAGGCCATAAATCCCGGCAATCACAGTTGCGCTGAGTGTCAGAACAATTGCAAACGCGGTTACGGTATTGGGGATGTAAAATTTCGCAAAGGTGCGGACAACCGGCGAAAACACAAGCGACAGCAAAAACGCCAGAACAACCGGCAGCAAAAGACTTTGCGCGACGTAAAGGCAGCCCAATGCCAAAACCACAAATGTGCCGATCACCGAAATCGTCCGCGCCCTGCGGTACACCCGCGCACGCGCATTGGTGCGGCGTTCCGCATCACTGGGGACAGTCGCATCCGTTTCTGCCGCCGTGCCATTGGCGGGCGGATTGGCGTACGATGTTTCGGAGGCTTCAGGTGTTTCTGGCGAATGCGCGCCGCATCTGGCCGACATACAAGGACTCCCGACAGGGCAGGGCAACCGCCTGCAAGCGTGTTTTATCTGGATGTATGGATTAAACGGCTGAGCAGCGGGGAAGTTCCGCGGGCTGAAACCCCAAGGTGGATTTAGCCAAATTCGACCAATCAGGCCTCGATTGCCGGTTCCTGCAACTGCAATTCGCGCGCGATGATCACGGCCTGTGTCCGGCTATGGACCGAAAGCTTGCGCAGGATGGCCGATACATGGGCCTTGACCGTCGCCTCGGTGACATCAAGCTCATAGGCGATCTGCTTATTGAGCTTGCCTTCCGTCAGCATGTTCAAAACACGCAACTGTTGCGGGGTAAGCTGGCCGATCTTTTCGGCCAATCCGGTGGCCTCGTCATCGGCCGGGCCGTTTTCCATGGCCTCGCGTGCCCAGTCTGGCATCCACATGCCACCATCGAGCACGGTCTTGACCGCAAGCCCGATCTGATCGACCGGGGCTGATTTCGGGACAAAGGCCGATGCGCCATATTCGATGGAACGGCGCACAACAGGCAGTTCCTGACTGGCTGAAACGATGGAAACCGGAATGTCGGGATAGGATGCACGCAGGGTAAACAGGCCGGTAAAGCCATTCATGCCAGGCATATGAAGATCAAGCAGGACAAGATCGATATCACCCTTGTGGGCTTCGATCTGATCAATGGCTTCATACAGGCTGCCGGCTTCAAGGACCGATACGTTTTCCAGTTCCGAGCTTAACGCCTGTTTGAGGGCTCCGCGCACGAGCGGATGGTCATCGGCGATCAGAATCTGGAACGTTTCGGACATTGGCGATTTTTCCCCTGAAAGTTATCATTCCCCGACAGGTCGCAATTATTCTATCCCGTTCAAGCGGAACTCACAAATTATTAGGTGAGAAAAGGATGGGATATTTTTGATTTTGGTAGGGTGCGACCCGGTGGACGCCGATCTGCATGAGAAGGTGTTTTGTCTGGAAAACCGGCAGAAAGGTTGAGGGAAACCAAAGATCACTCTCGCCCCACGAAATGTGAAACTTTGGCCCCCCTCGCGCCACCGTTTGAGAGTATGCCCATTAAAATCGGCGCCGTAAACTCCGCATTTGAGGAAAAATGAAATTTATCCTATCAGTGTTATCGCTGACCGAAATTCAGTTCTGAAACACCACACTGCATTGCGAAATTGGCGATTTTATACAATCCGTTCCAAAACCGCGCAGCCCAAGGAAAAAAGGACCCTTAAATGTCTGAACAGCCGCAAGAGATTCGTCGCGAAGACTATAAGGAACCTGACTTTATTGTCGAAAAGGTCGAACTGGTTTTTGACCTTGATCGTGACGTGACAAATGTCAAATCGCGCCTGTTTATGGCTGCGAATCCTGTGCGCGGTACCGGAAAAGGTGACGAGGTTTTCCTCCATGGCGAGGATATGAAGCTTCTTTCCGTCACCCTTAATGAAACCCGCCTGGCGTCCAGCGATTTCACGGTTGATCAGGAAGGGCTACGCTTTAAGGCACCGGGGCAAAACTTCATTGCCGAACTTGAAACCCAGATTTCACCAGCCAACAACACCCGGCTCGAAGGCCTTTATGTTTCGCAAAGTGCCTTTTGCACCCAGTGCGAGGCCGAAGGGTTCCGCCGCATTACCTATTTCCCGGATCGCCCGGACGTCATGGCGACCTATAAGGTCACGATCAATGCGAATAAGGAAAGCTGCCCGGTTTTGCTATCGAATGGCAATCTGATCGATAGTGGCGATCTTGACGGCGGCCGTCATTTCGCCGTGTGGGAAGATCCGTTCCCCAAGCCATCCTACCTGTTTGCGCTGGTCGCCGGCGATCTGGCCTGTGTCGAAGACAGTTTCAAGACCATGTCGGGCCGTGATGTGGCGCTGCGGATCTTTGTCGAGCACGGCAATGAGGATCGCTGCGATTACGCGATGGACAGCCTGAAACGGTCGATGAAGTGGGACGAGGAGGTCTATGGCCTCGAATACGATCTGGACCTGTTTAACATCGTCGCCGTATCCGACTTCAATATGGGCGCGATGGAAAACAAAAGCCTCAATGTGTTTAACGCCAAATTCGTTCTGGCCCGCCCGGATACGGCGACCGATGGCGATTATGAACGCATCGAATCCATCGTTGCACACGAATATTTCCATAACTGGTCGGGCAACCGCGTCACCTGTCGCGACTGGTTCCAACTGTCGCTCAAGGAAGGTCTGACCGTGTTCCGTGATCAGGAATTCTCGGCCGATCAGCGATCGCGTCCGGTGCAGCGAATCAAGGATGTCAATGCCCTCCGCGCCGCCCAGTTCCCCGAGGATGCAGGTCCGCTGGCCCATCCGGTGCGCCCGGACAGCTATATGGAAATCAACAATTTCTATACCGCCACGGTCTACGAAAAGGGCGCGGAACTGATCCGCATGATGCATACGTTGCTTGGGCCGGATGGCTATCGCAAGGGCATAGACCTTTACTTTGATCGCCATGACGGGCAGGCGGTGACCTGTGATGACTTCGCCAAGGCGATGGAAGACGCCAACGGTATCGATTTCAGCCAGCTCAAACTCTGGTATTCGCAGGCCGGCACGCCGAAACTCAGCTGGCAGGGCGACTATGACGCAGATGCCAAACAATACCGTCTGACCATTTCGCAAAAAACCGATCCGACCCCGGGACAGCCGGACAAGAAACCGCTGCACATGCCGATTTCAATCGGGCTTCTGGGCGCGGATGGTTCAGACCTCGTCGCCAAAACGGTTGAACTGACGGAAGCCAGCCAGGAATTCGTCTTTGATGGTGTGACTGAGGCGCCGGTGCTGTCGTTTAACCGGGGATTCTCCGCACCGGTCAACATCACCACCGATCAGCCGGATGACGAGCTTGTCTTCCTGATGGGCAATGACAGCGATGCGTTCAATCGCTGGGAAGCCGGGCAGAAATACGCAACCCGTTTGATGTTGTCTGCCATCGCCGCCTATGAAGCGAATGGCGGCGATGTCGATGCAGCCTTTGCCGATGAAAAGGCCCGCGTTGATGCCTTTATTGCCGCGATGCGCGCGACACTTATTAATAACGATCTTGATAAGGCGTTCCGCGCAGATGCGCTTGTCCTGCCGGGCGAGGCATTCCTGTCCGAACAACGCAAGCCCGCCAATCCGGAAGCGATCTATCAGGTGCGCACCGCCTTGCGCAAACGCATTGGCCAGGCACTTTCGGACGATTTCGCCAAAACCTATCACCAGAATGCCTCAAACGCCGCCTTTACCCCGGATGCGACATCGGCGGGGCAGCGTGCCTTGCGGGCAACGGCCCTTGCCTATCTGGTGGCAAGCGGGGCGGATGAATTTGCCGACGTGGCAGTCGCGCAGTATGGCACGGCTGATAACATGACCGATCAGATGGCCGCCCTTTCGGTGCTCAATAACCTTGATCATCCGGGCCGTGAAACCGCCTTGGCCGATTTCGAGGAACGCTTTGCCAGTGATGCTGTCGTCCTCGATAAATGGTTCTCGTTGCAGGCGATGTCGTCGCGTGATGATACCCTGGCGCGGGTCAAGGATCTGATGAGCCACCCGGCCTTTACCATGCGCAATCCCAATAAGGTGCGTGCGCTGATCGGGGCATTCGCCATGGGCAATCCGCGTCATTTCCATGCCAAGGATGGTTCGGGCTATGCCTTCTATGCGGATCGCCTGATCGAACTTGATGACATCAACCCGCAGGTTGCCGCACGGCTTTGCGCCCCGCTTGGCAAATGGGCAAAATACGATGCGGATCGCGCGGACAAGATGAAGGCCGAACTTAACCGTATCCTCGCCAAACCGGAAATCTCGCGCGATCTTTATGAAATCGCCTCGAAATCCGCGGCAAGCTGATCAAGCAACCATATCTGGTGAAATGACAAAGGGCGGCACCCTAAGGATGCCGCCCTTTGTTTTGGAAAATATCACAAAGCCGATCAGGTCAGCTTCATCCGCTCGCTAAACTCGCGCATTTTCTCTGACAGGTTGCGTGCCACTTCCGAAAGGTTATGGCTGGCGGTGTTCAGATCATGCGCACTGCGCCCGGTGCTCTGTGCGCCGTCATTCACAAAGGTGATCATTTCGTCCATCGATCCCGCACCGGCGGCGATGCGTTGAACGTTTTCGGAAATCTCACCGGTGGCACGGCGTTGTTCATCAACCGATTGGGTGATGGTCGACTGGATGTCGTTGACCTGATGAATAACTTCGCCAACCGTGCTGATCGAATGGGCCGCCTTTTGCACTTCTTCCTGAATGGCAGCGGTCAGGTCACCAATCTGGCCGGTTGCACTTGCGGTTTGATCGGCAAGCGATTTGACCTCGTTGGCAACCACGGCAAAGCCCTTGCCAAGTTCACCGGCACGTTCGGCTTCAATCGTTGCATTAAGCGACAAAAGCTTGGTGCGATGGGCAATGTCGTTGATCAGATCAATGATCGATCCGATCTCGGAACTGGCCTTTTCAAGCGATCCGATATTGCGCTGGCTTTCCTCGGCTTCTTCACGTGCCCGTCCGGTCACGGTGGAGGCCTCGGTTGCCTGACGGTTGATCTCGGCGATCGAGGATGAAAGTTCCTCAACCGCGGTGGCGACATTGCGGGTATTTGATGCCGCCTCGCGCGAGACATCCAGTGCACCACCCGATTGCTGTACTGTGTTTTCCGACTGGTTTGTCAGTTCACTGGCAAGGCTTAGCAACCCTTCGGACTGTTCGGTCACGGATTGGGCCACGCGGGCAACCTCGGCCATCAGTTCGGTGACCGCGATCTTGCTTTCCTCACGCTCTGACACGTCGTTCCAGGCCAGCATGGTGCCCAAAAGGACATTGTCCTTATCGCGCACCGGGGCAGCAAGGATATCAAGATAGCCACGGTCGGTCTGGATGATCTCGGTAAAGGGCAGGTTGTTCGGATTGGCAAGCTTGGCCTGGAATTCCGATCCAAGATTAAGGAAATCACCCGAAATCGTTGCCGTGGTACCACCAAGATGGTCTTGCGCACTGGCGTTAAGGTAACTCAGCTTGCCATCAGGCAGGATCATCGCCGTCATGGTCGGGGTATTTTCGACCATGTTTTGCAAGATCAAGGCCTGACGTACCGATTCACGCAAGGCAATCAGGGCCTTTTTCATTTCGCCGATTTCGTCATTACCGACATTGGGCAGATTGACGTTGGTATCCCCGTTCGAGATTGACGTCATCGCACCGGCAAAGGCGCGCAGATTGCGCAGAACCGTGGTGCGCAACAGGATCCAGCCAACAACCCAGGCCGCCAGAAGCACACCAACAAGGATCTCGATCGACAGCAGGCGAAGACTATCTGTCTGGGCATAGAAATCAGACACGTCGCGGTCAAACCGGGCCTCGGCCCAGACACCACCACGACCATCACTGATCATAACCTCGACTGCCGCGCGGTGCGTCGTATCACCTGCTTTGGCCGTTTCGGGCTCCGGCGCATCATTGCTGGCTTCTGGTGCTGCATCTCCGCCATTTTCGGTGGCGGCATCTCCCTCTGCTGCCGGGGCCGTTTCGGTTTCTGCCTCAGCCGGGGCTTCAAGGCTTTCAAACAACACGTTGCCAGAATTATCCAGAATCTGGAAGTTGCCACCCAAAACCTTGCCAATGCCCGCAAGCTGGGGCAGGGGATCGGTGATGACTTCAAGGAAACCAACAGCACGGAACCCGCCAACCGGCAGGATCAGGCTAAAGACTGGCCGCCCATCCGGGGTTGCCCACATAAAGCTTGCTGGTTTGCGGGCTTCGGCCTTGTCGCGACCGATCAAATAGGCTTTGACGTCCGGGTCATCAGTCACGCTGGCGCCAAGATTGGCTTCGGACGTCGCCAGTTGATTGAATTCCTGATCATAGGATATTGCACCAATCAGGTTTACATCGCCCTGAACCACTTCGCGTGCGTTCGAAAGGATGTTGAGTTCGGCCTGCATGCGCGTCTGGTCATTTTCCTGATAACTTTTGACCAGGCTGCCAAGCCGCGACCATTCATTGGCAATGGGGGTAATTTTGTCGGCATAGTCGGTGGCAATACGCGACCCGACAAAGAAATTGACTGTACCACTGACCGAGTTGTTCAGTGTTTCAATCGCAAAGTTGCGATAGGTATCACCGGTCCAAAGAAGCATCCATGTCACTGCACCTGAAACCAGTAACCCGGTTACGAGCAAAATCCGTCGTAACGTCAGAAGGCTGGTAGCACCTCCTGCAATAGCCGTCTTCGCGGCCTTGTCTCCCGTCATTTTTGTCACTCCAGAGCAAACCAAGTTTATTTTTTGTCTTTGGTCATATTGGCTCGCGTCTCTCCCGCTCACACCTCTACTTCTCAAGAGTAGTTATCCTGATCCAAGCAGAGCTTGGTTTGGAACACAATCCCTTATTTCTCGATTTCCATAGGATTGCTGCGGCACACAGCCGGTTTGAAGCGGTTCGAAATCTGGAAATTCTCGTTTTGGTTGGGGGGCTTAGCCCCGATTTACGAGCGCGATTTCGACGCATTGAAATTTTTTCTGCGAATGTGTGTGATAATCGTTTGCAATTGCAAAAACGATGCTCTATGACTGTGTTTGTCAAATGCAGACGACAACGTCGTTTGTGACCGGCCATCAGGCCTACATGGCGTGCCTGATGGCTTCTATCTTCGGGACTCTCTCTCCCCGAAGGTCGATCTCTCTCACTCGAGGGGGCTGGTATCCGGATCATTGTGCGGGACAATGCCGGAATTCATACCAGTCCCCCTTTTTTTATCCAAAACACATTGACCCATATCGATCTTTGGCACGCTGCCTGGTTGCATCCGTGCACGGCTTTAGCGTTTTATAAAGGTGCTGTTGGTTACAAAAGCAGGGTAACTTTGATGTCGTGAAGGATGGCCAAGTCCATGGCTGGCGAAGACAACACCAACAAACCCGATTTGCGCGCAACCCCGGAACCGCAGACTGATCCGGATGCAGGGCAAAAGGATGCACCGCTTCCGGCCTTTATATATGGCCGGGACGGGCACGGTGATGGCAGCGCACGTGGGGCAGAACGCTCCGGTGATCGGCAAAACCTTAATGCACGGATAGCGGATATGGATCGCAAAACCCTTCTTGGCCTGGTCACAGGCGCAGGCATGCTCGGCCTTGTCTTGTTCTTTGCCGGAATGCTGGTCGGCGCAGGCTTGTTCATGGATTCTGAAGACGGTGCGCGCACCACCCAGACAGAACAGCCGCAGGTCGAAATGCTGGCCTCCGCCCCGGAAGAACCAACTGAAATTCCCGATGCCACGCCTGAGGCAACCGAGCCGACAGCAACAACACCTGCACCGGAAATCAGCGCTGATAGCGAAGACCCGGTCGGTGATCTGATCGCACAGCGTACCGAGGCACTTTCGGATGATCCATCCGCTGGCAGCGAAGCCGCATCGGATGCAGCTGAAACCGAAGAAACCGCAGAAGCCACAGGATCAGAAGATCAGGCGATTGCAGCTCCGGAAATCCGCGACGTAACCGGCGACACCGATGCGCCAGCCGCACCAGAAGCCCCGGCAGTTGAAGACGCGCAAGACAGTGCTGCGACCGAAACGGCGACAACTACTGAACAGGCATCCGCGCCAGAGGCATCCGAACCGGCCGCTGAAACCGCCGAAACCACGCCGGAACCAGCACCAGCAGCCCCGGCATCAGATGCCAGCAAGCCTTTCTCGGTTCAGGTTGGTGCCTTCAAGGTGCATGAAAATGCCAGCCAGCGTGCCGAGGAACTGCGTGGCAAGGGACTTGAAGTCGCCGTTGTCGTGCGCGGGCCAGAGGACGAAGGGGCTTGGTACTATGTCCGGATCGGGTCCTATGCCAACCTTGCAGCAGCTCGCGATGATGCGGCCAAAATCAAGGCGGATCATTCGATTGACGGTTTCCCGGTTCGCGCAGAGCCAAATGACCGCGTGGTAGACTGATCAGATCGGGTCAGATCGGGTGCGCATCCCGGTACGGTTAAGGCGCACACTATATATATAGAAGTAATAATGCAGAGCGGGGTGGTCATAAGGGCTGCCCCGCTTTTCTATTGGGCTTGGCGTGTTCAATTGCCAAATTCATGTCATCGGGTTTGTTTTTGTCCTCTGATTGGGGCATTCTGCTTGCCATCTTGGGGTAAAGGCGCTACGCGCTAGGTTCTCAAACACCAGACCGGCAGCCGCTTGATTGGAACGGCTGCAAAGCAAGACAGGATGGCCGATAGCACATGAGCACGCACAAGGATTTCCCGAACCTCCATATTCTTGATCATCCGCTGATCCAGCATAAGCTGAGCCACATGCGCAAGGTCAGCACTTCGACCAAGACCTTCCGTCAGTTGCTCAAGGAAATCGCCCTTCTCATGGGCTATGAAATCACCCGCGAGCTTCCTGTCAGCTATGAAGACATCGAAACACCGATTTGCGCGATGAAGGCGCCGGTCATTCAGGGCCGTAAACTGGCGGTGGTTCCAATCCTGCGCGCCGGTTCGGGCATGGCCGATGGCCTGATCGAACTGATGCCGTCCGCGCGGATTGGTCATATCGGCCTCTATCGCGATCCGGAAACCCACATGCCGGTCGAATATCTGGTCAAGCTGCCCGAAGTCGAAGGCCGTACCTTCATTCTGGTCGATCCGATGCTGGCGACCGGGAACTCGGCAGTGGCGGCGATCGATACGCTTAATAAATACGGTGTGGCCGACAAGGACATCCGCTTCATGGCGCTGGTTGCCGCCCCCGAAGGGGTCAAGGTCTTCCAGGATGCCCATCCGGATGTGCCGATCTATACCGCGGGCCTCGATGAAAAGCTTAATGAAAAGGCCTATATCGTTCCGGGCCTTGGTGATGCCGGCGACCGACTGTTCGGTACGCGCTAGGCCCATCGACCAACCATTGCGTTTCGCATTAAAAAAGGGTGCCGTTTGGCACCCTTTTGTTTTTGAAGTTTTCGTCTGTTTGGTCGGGCAGGCAATCAGCCCTTTGGCGATACCGTGATATCAACCACCGATCCGCTAAAGGAGCCACCGGTCAACTTGATGGTCGCGACCCGGTTTTCACGGTCATAGACCAGAACTGAAATATCGGCGCGGACCACGGTCACCTTGCTCCAGCCAAAGTTTGGCATTTCACGCTCGTAGAAATCATACATCTGCGCTTGCGATCCACCAGCATTCAGGACAAGCCGCCCGTGCCAGGCATCGGATGCGCCAAAGATGATGCTCCTGTCCATATCGAGTGACGAATTGGACGGCATCGGAATATCTGTGAACTGGGTGAAAGACGGACCTGGTTGGCCACCTTTGCCTTCACTGCTGCCCGGGCCCGTATTGGGCACAAGGTTGGTGCCAGAGCACCCGGCAAGAGAGAGCCCCGCAAAGGCGGCGGCACATATAAGATATTGTCGCAGTCTCATCATCTTCCTTCGGTCCCCTGATGCCCGTCTTATAACGAGGGGTATGGATATCTCGCCCTATCATCGGGTCATAATGTAAAGGAAAGGTTCACATATTTGCTTTTGCGCCATTTTGCGGCCTTGCCCGGATCATATGTCCTTCTGGACTAAATTGGCGGAACTATCACGTTTAATTTGACCTTTAATATGACTGTGCGCATTGCATCAAATCAAACGGGTTGAACCGGACTTTGGGCATATAGGGCGAATCAACGGCCCGTAATCTTGGTTTTTTCGAATCATTTTGATCCGGCGCAGTGTTTTTTGCCGGGTAAAAGCCCAGTCTTTGCGGGTCTTTTTCAGGACTTTTGCGGGATTTTTCAACCAAGAGTCTGATGGGTACTGCTGTCTGACTTTTATGGTTGGATATGGCTTTTCGATTATGTTGTTGAAAAATAACGATATTCAGAAAAGTTCCCATTAAATGCATTTTTTTCTGAAAAAGGTGTTTACAGGTCGGGATAGGGGCCCTATAACCCGCCTCCACCGACGGGGTGCGGCGCCAACGAGACGGCGACGCGAACTGGACGGTTTCGGGCTTCGGCCTTTGAGTTCTTTGACATTGTAGATCAGAAGGAAGGGATGCGCGGGCAGCGTTATGGCGTTTAGTCTGTGCATCCTGGAGACGACGGATCGATTTGGATTTATTCAGATTGATTTGTGGTAACCACCAAAATGTGCAGACGTTAATTTTGAAGAGTTTGTCTTTTGACAAGCTTGGATTGAACATGAGAGTTTGATCCTGGCTCAGAACGAACGCTGGCGGCAGGCCTAACACATGCAAGTCGGAC